>DATJXG010000402.1:0-6953 GCA_035500455.1 Terriglobales bacterium
TTCCTGAGTTTTTCCGCAGTCTGTGAAGCCATGCCCCTCGTGACTTGGCTGCTCTCTCGACTGCCTTTACACTGGAAGGGTGCAGATCGCGCTGGGACAGATCAATCCCACAGTGGGTGACTTCAGCGGCAACGCCGCCAAAATTGTTGACTTCGCAGGGCGCGCCCGGGCCAGGGGAGCGGGGCTGGTGCTGTTTCCTGAGCTCTCGGTGTGCGGCTATCCGCCACGCGACCTGGTGGAGCGGGCCTCGTTCGTCAGCAAGAATCGCGAGACGCTCGACCGCATTGCTGCCGAAACCGCCGGCATCGCTGTGGTTTGCGGCGTGGTTACGCCGGCGCAGGCGGAAACCGGCAAGACGGTGATGAACTCGGCCGCGCTGCTTCGGGACGGCAAGGTCGCGTTCGTACAGTCGAAAATGCTGCTGCCCACCTACGACGTCTTCGACGAGATGCGCAACTTCGCCCCGGCCAGGAGCCAGGCCCTGTTTCCCATCGACGGCAAGCAGATTGCGCTCACCATTTGCGAAGACGCCTGGAACGACAAGCATTTCTGGAATAAACGGCTTTACACTTTCGATCCCGTGGAAGCGCTGTTGAGCGCGGGGGGCAACCTGCTGCTCAATATTTCGGCGTCACCCTTCTGGATCGGCAAGCGCGAACTGCGCCGCGGCATGCTCGCTTCCATCGCCCGGAACTATAAGACTCCCGTCGCGATGGTGAACCAGGTGGGCGGCAACGACAGCCTGGTATTCGATGGCTCCAGCCTGGTGCTGAACGCGGCCGGCGAAGTGATCGCGCAGGCGAAGTCGTTCGAAGAAGACCTGATCTGCTTCGACCCCGACAGTCTGACCGGCGATCTCCACGAACAGGTGGCGGGCGAAGAAGCCAGCGTGTACAGCGCGCTACTTCTGGGCACGCGCGACTACGTGCACAAATGCGGCTTCCGCCAGGTGATCGTCGGCCTGAGCGGCGGAATTGATTCCGCGCTTACGGCGGCCATTGCCGCCGATGCCATGGGGCCGCAAAACGTGATCGGCGTGGGCATGCCCGGACCCTATTCTTCGCAGGGATCCATCGACGATGCGCGAATGCTGGCCGAGAACCTGGGCATTCGCTTCGAGTTGCTGTGCATCACCGAGCCGTTCGAGAGTTACCGGAAGACTCTGCGCAAGACCTTTGCCGGCTGCAAGGAAGACGTGACCGAGGAAAATATTCAGTCGCGCATTCGTGGAAATCTGCTGATGGCGCTCTCCAACAAGTTCGGGGCGCTGGTGCTCAGCACCGGCAACAAGAGCGAACTGGGCGTCGGCTACTGCACCCTGTACGGCGATATGGCCGGAGGGTTGGCGGTCATCTCCGATGTGCCGAAGACCATGGTGTACCGTCTGGCGCATTACGTGAATTCGCGGCGGCCGGTGATTCCTCAGGCCAGCCTGGAAAAGCCGCCTTCGGCCGAGTTACGTCCGGATCAAAAGGATAGCGACTCCCTGCCTGCTTACGAGGTGCTGGATGCTATCCTCGAAGATTACGTGGAGGATTTGCACAGTGCGGAACAGATCGCAGTCGACCGGGGATTCGATCTGGGGCTGGTGAAGAATGTCATTCGCATGGTGGACCGGGCGGAGTACAAACGCCAGCAAGCCGCGCCCGGCCTGAAGGTTTCCGCCAAGGCATTTGGATACGGCCGCCGCTTTCCGATCGCCGCCAAAACTGAAGCATGAAGTCTCCGCGTGCTCAGCGGAAGTTCTCTGCGATCTCGGCGTTTTAGGGTTCTTGCCTCTGCCGGCAGAAACCTTAAAACGCCGAGATCGCAAAGAAAGGCCGCCGGGTTCGCTGAGTGAATCTCCAGCATGAGAAGGGAATGCATGTATCGCTACTTGAAGCTTGCTTTTGCGGTGGTTCTGCTTGCCGCATTTTCCGCCGCACAACAGAAACCTCCGGCCCATGAAGCGAAGACGGCCTCTGCCAGGCCCGAGCCTGCGCCGGAGATGGCGCTGCCTTCCGAGGACACAGTGAATTCTTTTCTTCGGGCGTCGTTTGGCTATGACTCGTCCGTCACCTGGAGAGTGGTCGAGATCAAGCCGTCCGAGGCCCAGGGGCTGGCGGAGATTACCGTGCTGCTCAGCAATCCCAGTGGCCAGCAGACCACCCGCTTCTTCGTCACACCGGACGGCAAACACGCCATTCTGGGCGATGTGATTCCCTTCGGCGCGCATCCCTACGCGGAAGTGCGCGACAAGTTGGCGAAAGAGGCCGGCGGGCCGTCGCGCGGTCCGGCCGATGCGCCGGCGGTGATCGTGGAATTCGGCGACCTGCAGTGTCCGCACTGCAAAGCGGTGCAGCCGACCATCGAGAAACTGCTGGCCGACGAGCCTAACACCCGCCTGGTCTTCCAGAACTTTCCTCTGCCCGGCCACGACTGGTCGGCCAAGGCCGCGGCCTATGCCGATTGCGTGGGCCGAAGTTCGAACGACGCTTTCTGGAAATTCGTGGCCGGCACCTATGACCAGCAGGCCAACCTCACTGCCGGAACCGCGGACGAAAAGCTGACCGATATCGCCGACAAGTCCGGGGTGAAGGGCGCGGATATCGCCGCCTGCGCCGCCAAGCCGGAGACCACCGCGCGGGTGGAAGCTTCTGTGGCGCTGGGCAGGGCGGTCGACGTGACTGGGACACCCACGCTGTTCCTCAACGGCCGCAAGATCGGCAACATGGAGCAGGCGCCCTACGAAGTTCTGAAGAAGCTGGTGGAGTTCGCGGCCAAGGGAAACTAGTATTCATTCTGAGCGACGCAGCAAATGTAGGCGCGGGCGTCCTCGCCCGTGCGTCCTTACGTTGGAACCTGTCCCCCATAATTCTTTGCCGCTCCCCGCACGGGCGAGACGCGCCCGCGCCTACATTCGTAGAATCAATCAGGGGTCTATCGCCCTACTCGTGCCGCAGCGCCTCAATAGGATCCAGCCGCGAGGCGCGAAACGCGGGAACCATGCCGCTGACCAGGCCCACTATGCCCAGGATGAGAGTCGAAGCGATCAGCGTGGTGGGAGCGATAATCAGGCGGATATCGCCGGCTTCTCCGTTCTTGGCAAATGCGCTGTAGAGAGTCAGCCTTCCCACCGAAAGCGCCACCACATAAGCCAGGATCACTCCCAGCACCCCGCCGATGAAGGTGATAGTCAGAGCTTCGGCGAGAAACTGCATCAGAATGTAACGCCGTTTCGCGCCTAAAGCTTTCTGCACACCGATCTCTCGCGTCCGCTGCGTGACCGAAACCAGCATGATGTTCATCAGCCCGACGCCGCCGATCCCGAGAGTGAGCGTACCGATAAAGCCCATCAGGATCTTCAACCCGAGGGTGATGATTTCGAACTGATGGAGTTGCATCATGAGGTTGAAGACCCTCACCGCCTGGCGATCCGTCTGGTTGAACTTATGCTGCGTCGCCATGATGGTGCGCACCGACGGCTCCAGCCGCTCATACTCCGGGGTTTCGTAGTTGAACCAGATGCTGTCGAGGTAGTGTGTGTCCTTCAAATCGCCCATGGTGGTGAAGGGGATATACACCACGCGGTTGATATCGTCGTTGCCCTCCTGCATCTTGGCGCCCAGGACGCCGACCACTTCGAAGCTGAGCCCGTCCAGCCGGATGTATTCACCCAGGGCGTTGCGGCCGGAGAACAGCTTTTCTTTGGCCTCGGAACCGATCACCGCCACCCGCGATCGCTGCACCTGATCTTCCATGTTATAGAAGCGCCCCTGGTCCATCTTGAGGGCGCGAATGGAGAACACATTTGGGTAATTTCCGGTGACCGGGAAGGCAAACGTTCTGGTCTCGTACTGAACGTTAGCCTGCTTGGAAACTTCGGGGGTGATGTGAGTGATTTGCGGCAGGTTGGTGGTGAGCGCGTCTACATCGTCCTGGGTGAAGCGAATATCGACGCCCGCCTTCTGCCCGCCCGCCTGCACCGAGGTTTTGCCCGGCACCACGATGACCAGCTTGGTGCCGAAGTTGGCGAAGATATTGGCGCAGGCCCGGCCGAAGCCGTCACCATACGCCAGCAGCATGACCACCGTCGCGATTCCCCAGGCCATGCCCAGCATGGTGAGCGCGGTGCGGCGCCGGTTGTGGCGCATGGCCGTATAGGCCTCTTCCAGCAGATCACGCAGCATATCGCCTCATTGGAGCATCACTCCTGCCGCAAGGCCTCCACCGGCTGCAACAGGGCCGCTCTTCGCGCTGGATAGAGGCCGGCAATCACTCCCGCCAGGGTCAGGCTGCCAATCGCCAGCATGGCCGACATGGGGACTAGTTTCGGGGGATCGAATCCCTGCGGGCCCTGAATTCCTCCCATCATTGCCATCAGTCCGCCGGCCAGCGCCATTCCGATCAGCCCGCTGCCCAGGGTGAGCAGCAATCCCTCCATAAAGAAATGCAAGAGGATGCTGCGATTGGTAGCGCCCAGCGCCTTGCGCAGTCCGATCTCGCGGGTGCGTTCGCTCACCGCAACCAGCATGATGTTGATTACGCCGATCGCACCCAGCGCCAACGTGACCATTCCCACCGCCCCCAGGAACATATTCATGACGTCGAAAATGGTGCCTACCATCTTGGATTCCTGGATGGAGTCCCACTCGTCGAAGGCGTTTTGATCGTCGGCGCTAAATCCGTGATTGCGGCCGATGACCTTGTGAACCTCCTGCTGCGCCAGCACGTGCTCGGCCGTGACCAGGGGCTGATACTCGATAAAGGAAATGGAGTTCTGGTGGTTTTCCCCTTTGATGGGGAAGTTCGCTGCCATGACCTGGAAAGGAATGTAGCCGCGCATGTTCAGCCACATGTTGTCGCCGCGGCCCAGGTGGGGCATGGAGCCCACCACTTCGAAGCGGATTCCGTTGAGCAAAATGAACGCCCCCACCGCAGGACGGCCGGGAAACAAAGTCTTCAGCAACTCATTTCCCAGGACGATCACATTTCGTCTTTGGTCGTTATCCATTTGGTTGAGCCAGCGGCCTTCCTTGAGGGGAAGGTAGCTGATTTCGTTCAGTTCCGGCTCCGTGCCCAGGATTTCGCCGCTGCCGCTGGCGAATTCACTGACCTCGTGCAGATCGCCGCGAGAAATGATCGGGGCCGCGTTGCGGACGTGCGCGGCTTGCCGGATGTCGAGGTAATCCTGATAGGTGAGCAGATACGAGCGGGCGGAACTCATGTTGCCTTGCACGGCGGGCGCGCGCCCCGGAAAGATGAACATGATGTCGCGGCCGAACTCCGCCATCTCCCGCTTGTTGCCCGAGCGGAAGCCTTCGCCCACCCCCACCAGCAGGAGCAACGATCCCACTCCCCAGGCGATGCCGAACATGGTGAGGAATGAGCGCAACTTGTGCGCCCAGAGGTTGCGAAAAATCTGCACGAAGATGTCTGAGACCGTCCGCATATCAGTCAACTACATTGTACTTTTCGATACGTCGATTGCAGGGCCAAAGTTCCACAACCCCAATAAGCGCTATGATTTCCGCCCGTCCGGGGATGGTTGTCCTCCCTTTCCTCTAACCCTCCTCCCCATGACTGTTGTTCAGCAGCGCCGCCAGGGCGTCGATTGCCAAATGCCCGGCGTGGCTGGAAGCCGCCGGCAAACCGCCGATCCGGCGCACTAATTCCTCGCAGCTCAGCTGCCGGGCCTCCGGTAAAGTCTTTCCCTGCACCAGTTCGGTGAGGAGTGAGGCGCAGGCCATCGCCGGCACGCATCCCTTGGCAAGAAAGCGGATTGCGGCGATGCGTCCGCCCTGAAGGCTCGCCGTAAGCTTCAGAACGTCGCCGCAGGCAGGATTTTCGAGCTGGACCGAGGCGTCCGCGCCGGGGATCTCTCCTGGATTGCGGGGATTCTGGAAGTGGTCCAGCACCTGCGGCGAATACATTGTTGCCATTGTAGCGCGGGAGTTCGCTTCGGTTCGCCGTGGAAGCGCCCGGCTTCAGCCGCGGTGTCGCAACGTCGAGGGAAATCCAGGACCTGCCGACGAATTTAACCTTTCGCGAGCATTGGGACCCAGATTTCCTTGGTGAACCTTCGTGAACCCTTCGTGTCCTTGATGGTTGGCTTTGTGCGTGCAGAGCCACAAAGCAAAAAGACAAAAGCTAAACCACGAAGGGCACCAAGGACTACGTTAAGTTGAGGGCTCGCTTGATGGTGCCGCGTTCTTTCTGGATTTTTTCCTGTAGCAGGGTGATGGCGTAGATCAGTTGCTCCGGACGTGGCGGGCAGCCGGGGACGTACACATCCACCGGGATTACCTGGTTCACGCTCTGCACCAGAGCATAGTTGTTGAACACGCCTCCGGAAGTCGCGCAGGCGCCCATGGAGATCACCCATTTGGGCTCGGGCATCTGCTCCCAGAGCTGGCGGATCACCGGCGCCATCTTGTTGGAAACGCGGCCGGCGATGATCATCAGGTCGGACTGGCGGGGCGAGGGGCGAAACACCTCGGCGCCGAAGCGCGCGATATCGAAGCGCGAAGCGCCCATGGACATCATTTCAATGGCGCAGCAGGCCAGGCCGAAGGTCATGGGCCAGATGGAGTTCTTGCGCATCCAGTTGACGGCGTTGTCGAGCGTGGTGAGCACAACACCTTCCGGCGTGGGATTGCCGTAGGTGAGGTCTTTGACGACGCGCCTGCCCTTGTCGAGGGTGACGTAAGGCCCAAAGTTAAGATCGGTGGACATTCTGGGACTATTCTAAACCACGCGCCCGCGAAGCCGCATTCGAATGTGAGGCAGGCGGCTGTTTCGATTCGAGGCTCAGCGAACTCAGCGGGGGTTCTCGGCGTCCTCGGCGATTTAAGATTTATGCCTCCGCCGGCAAAAACCTTAAATCGCCGAGATCGCAAAGAAGTTCCGCCGAGGTCGCGGAGGGCGAGGCTTGGGACGGACCATGTGCCTACGCTAAGTGATTGATTCTCGGT
>DATJXG010000403.1:0-17102 GCA_035500455.1 Terriglobales bacterium
CTGCACCCGAATCGCCGAGTGATAAAACAGCGAAAGCGCGGCGAGAAACATGAAAGAGTAGAGCGCCGCCTTCCCCGCGTCGGAGAAGTCCAGGTCGAAAAACAGCCCCAGGGTGAAGATGGAAAAGAACGCCCGCCACGAATTCTGCAGGAAATGGTCGCGCGCCCAGGTGGAGGTGTTCATCAGTTCGTCGCTATGGTGCAGTTTGTGGAATGACCACAGCACCGGCACTTTGTGCTCGATGCGATGCCCCCAGTAAAACCAGAAATCGTGCGCCAGCAGAGGCATGAAAATCATGGCCGCGATTTCCAGCGGGTGCCCCACCAGGGGAATCGCCGCGATATTGTGGAACGACATGGAGAACGCCTTCCAGGGAAGATGGGGGCGCAGGGCGGCGCTCCACATGCCGGCCAGAATGCCCAGCGGCAGCGCCAGGTACGAGGTGGTCAGCGCGATCAGGATGTTCATCCCGTAGTCGCGCCAGCGCGGCCGCGCATGCACCGGCCAGATTTGCTCGGCGATGATGAACGGAATCAGCGGCGGAATCGTCCAATAAAACAGATCTGGGAACGTTCCCTTCATGGCGCCGAGCAGAATGTGCAGGAAATTCATGGACGCTCTCCCCTGCGGAAGCAAAGTACAGCCGGATGCCCCAGCCTTTTTGCGGAGAAGGTAAGCCCGCCGTCTGCAGGCGGCCCGGCCGCGACGCAGCCGTTGATTCTACTCCGTGGCGGAATTCTCCACACCGTAGTCGTAGAGCGTTCGGGCGCACGCCCGCAATTGCCGCGTTTTGAGGTCGTTAGCGGGACGCCATCGGGGCGTGGTCGGCGGTAACCTTTGCCCGCCCGCCCGCGCCCGGCAGTATCGGCGTGGAGGATTTTCATGGCAACCAGAATTTCGGTGGTAAAGAACCCCAACGGTCAGTTCCAGGGGTGGAAGTGCAAACACAGCCGCGAGAACCTGCAGCAGGCGGAATGCGACGGCCACGTGGTTCTTTGTGAACGGTGCACCTCGGCGGTGGGAAACGGCGCGGAATTGCTCAGCGATGAGAATGGCCAGCCGGTTGAGCCGGTGAAGGTGACAACGGTAAAGGTGGCGAAGCGGGTCGCTGCGGGCAGATAAACGCTAGCGTACTGTCCTTTTACTTCGCGTAATGAGTTGACCTTCGGGAACGGTGACAGACGAGTGAATTCTCCACGCCGAATCCTGGGTTCGGGCGTGCCACTGAATCTGAAGCAGTTGAGTGAACACGCTTGGCGGTATTCGCCTGACCGCGAAACTCAACCAGCCATCCCAGCATGCCCAGCATAACGAACCCCAGCCCGTTCAACAGGCCGTGAGTGCTGGCCATGCGCGGAATTGTCAGCCAGGTTTCTCCCAGCCAGTCGCCGATGGCGTACACCGCGGCGAGAGTCATTCCCGCCATCACAGAAAGACTGGAAAGTGCCAGATAGCCGCGTGAGGTCCAGTTAGCGGTGCGCCCGGCCAGCGCCAGTTGCCACAGTGCCAGGGCAATCACGCTAAGCGAGAGCATCGTCGCAGCGAAGACTTTGACGGCGGGCGAGAGTACAAACCCCGCGGCGAGCAGGAAGGGAAGCAGCGCCACGAGAATCACGATCGCACTGGTGAGCCGATTATTGCGCCCGATTTTCGCTGCGAAGGCAGCCGCCGCGCTTGCCAGAATCGATGCCCCGAAGCCGGTGAAGTGGAAGTGCACGGCGGTAAGCAGCACGATCGGTTCCTGAAATCCCAGAGGACGAAATCCGAAGCGCGATACCAGCAGCCAGGCGGCGGCGATCGCGAGATCCGCGCGCGCGACGCCGGCGGCGAAATCCGCCACAGACCGAAGTCTGCTCGCAAGTAAGTTCAGAACTCCGGATGCAGCCAATGCAGCGCACATCAAAGCCCACGGCAGGGCAAGAGCCGCAGTCCAAGGACCGGGAGTGAACCAGAACGACGCCACCACCAACAACGCCGCGAAGGGCTGGGCGATTCTGGCGGCGTCTTCCAAGCTGGGGATTGAGACAGGCGCGATCGCGCCGGCCAGCGCGAGCCCCAGCGGCACAATCACCAGCGGCGCGAAGAGAAACAACAGTTCGATCACTCCCAGCGGCGCGCGGCCGGCGCCTGCCAGCCCAGCCAGTGCGAACCAGATAAGCGCTCCCAACAGCGCCGAGTTGCGGTCCCAATGTTCCCGCGTGTGTGATTTCATGCCGCTCTCCTCTACTTCCACGCATGCACCGCTGCCAGACCAAAAATCCCGATCAAGGTGACCAGCGCTACGCCGTAGGCGCCATCCATCCAGGGAATTTGGCGGCGCAACTCGCGGTCGTAGAAGAACCATTGCAGCACCAGCCGCAGCAGCCAGAACCCGGCGATAAAGCCGCTGAGGAAGCGTCCGAGCGCGCTCCCGCCCGCCAATTCCGGGGCAAACGCGAAACACAGAACCGCGAACAGCGCGACGATGAGCACGATATAGACCCAGTGCACGTAGAAAACCTGGCGGAGAAAGTCCGGCACGCTGCTCAGGTTGCGCTTCACTTCCAGCTTGCGGGGCAGAGGAATGTTGGCCAGAACAATGGCGGCGTGAATTCCGCCTGCCAGCCAGATGAGAGAAATCAGTTCGTTGCAGATCATAGAGCCTCCTCGCTTCTACAGCCCAGGGCCGGCGTGCTTGCGCGCTGTGGGGGACGCCGGCGCTACTCTCTACAGACGCAGCAGCTTGCGAATTCTGCCCCGCATCTTGATCAGGCTGCGCAGAGCCTGTGGGGGAAGCTGCTTCAGTTCTTCGTATGCCGCCACACCGGTCTCAAAGAACTCGGTCATCTCCTGCATGCGTTCGCGGGTGTAGCTGTCTCCGCCTTGCAGTTCTGCCAGGCAGGTGCGCAGCAGTTGCAGCGTGGGGTCCACCTCGCGGCGTTTGCGCTGCTCCACGATCAGGCGAAACATCTCCCAAACGTCCTTCATGGATTCGTAATGCTCGCGGCGCTCGCCCAGCACGTGCACCGGCCGCACCAGGCCCCAGCTCTCCAGTTCGCGAATGGAGGTGCTGACGTTGGAGCGGGCGACGTTCAGGGTTTCTGCGATTTCGTCCGCCGCCAGCGGCTTGGGGGAGAGATAGAGCAGGGCGTGGATCTGGGCCACGGTGCGGTTGATCCCCCAGCGCGTGCCCATTTCACCCCAGTGGAGGATGTATTCTTTCTGGACTGGCGTCAGTGCTGTCATATCAGTAATTTCTGTACAAACTGAAAATACAGACAGTATCGTAATTTGTCAAGTCCTGGATCCGCCGCCTTCTCAGGCACCTACACAACCCTAAGACGGGCTGCGCCGTCCAAAGGGCTGGAGGAAAGCATGCCCAAGAAGAAGAGTTCAGGACGCCGTTACGGAAAGGCCGCGGGGAAAACGGTCGCCAGCGCCATGCGCAGAAAGAAGAAAGGCACGCTGCGCTCGGGAAAGGCCGGCAAAGGCGGCAAGGTGAAGAGCCGCAAACAGGCCATTGCCATTGGCCTTTCGGAGGCGCGCAAGAAGGGTGCCAAGGTGCCGAGGAAGAAGAAATAGGACGCGGTGGTGTGCTTCCGACAATTGCGTTCACCGCAAAGGTCGCAAAGTTCGCAAAGAAAAGCCGGGCGCCCTCGCGGCCGCCCGGTCACGAACGATCACTTTCAGATTACTGTTGCACCACCACCGTGTGCGCCCACAGTTGCGGGTTCCCGGTATTCTGGTCTTTGAGGATCAGTCCGCCCACGGCGAGATTGGTGGAACCTGCCGATTCCAGCCCTGCCAGCCCGTTGATGTCCACGAAGTTGGTGCCGTCGCCAGTCTGTACCGTCAGGGCTCCGCCCAGGACGTAGCCCAGCAGGTTGCTGTTCTGCAGCCCAAAGTCTCCGCGGTTTCCGCTGGTGACCTGCACGCTGTTCTGCACCAAAGCGCCCACTACGCCCTGGCGGCGCAGCGAAATCAGCTCCGGACTAAAGGTCGTGCCGTCGTAGTCGCCGCCAACGAACACGCGCTGGCCTACGACCAGTTCCGTATTGTTGAACAGAATGCTGGTGAACCAGTTGTCAAAAAAGCAGACGTCGTAGTTGGTGACGGAGCTGACGTCAATCGTGACCACGCTGTCATTCGGAATGCTTGCGATGGCGGGCAACTCTTCTCCCACAAACAGCGTAATCGTCTGCACCGGACCGGTGGCGGGATTCACCGCCAGAATCCTGCCGGAAACGAAAGCGTGCGTTGTGGAAATTACTTCCACGTTATCCGCCAGCACGCTGCCATCGGCTTGCATGGTTCCTTCCACCGCGATAAATGCCGGCGTGGCCAGATTGCCCAGGCCCCAGGATCCGTTGAACCTGGTTTGATTGCCGGCGTCGATGGTGATCTGGCGGCCGTCGAAGCGCTGAATGACGAAGGAATTTCCGCTCACGTTCACCGACTGCAGGCCGCCGCTGAGATCGGTGATGCGGCCGCCTTCGTCGGATGCCAGCACCGCCTGCACCTTGATGTGGGGGTCGACGCTGCCGGTGATCTGCCCGGAGCCATCCACCGCAAGCGACTGACGCAGGTTGAACTCCATGTGCAGGCCCGCCAGCCCGTTGGCGCTCACCACCATGGGCGCCGGGAACGAAACCGTGACCGTGGAAGTGGTGAGGGTGCCGTTCACCGTGCTGGTGGTCGGAGGATTGGTTCCGATGTTCAGGTAAGAAATCACCGGATTGGAGAGCTGGAAGGTCGCGCTGGTGTAAGTGCCGGCGGCGACGGAATTGAACGCCAGTGGCGTGCGCAGCCCGACCAGGCGGGCGAAGTCCACCGTGGTGGCGTCCGCGAGGACAGCCACGCTGCCGGAGCTGTTGTTCAGAGTGATGGAATTCAGGGTGATGTTGAAGGCCAGCACCGAGGCCAGGGGAGCATCCTCACCGGTAACGAAAACCGCGCCTTGATTATTCGACGACATGCTCGAGGTAGAACTGCCACCGCAGCCGGCAAGCATGGCTGCCACGAAAAGTAACAACGAAAAAAGAACGGCAAACCGTTTCATAAAAGCTCCAAAGATTGGAATGCAGGGTGAGCTGGTCATCGGTTTGTTCCACCGTTTGTTCCAACGGTTTCTTTCATCGGTTCGTTTCTAGGAAACACTCTCGAAGCGGGAAAGTCGCATTACTTTGGGACAACGTACTTGCGCCAAAGCCCTTGCTGGATACGGATTCTAGGGGACTTAGCTGTGCAGACGTAAGGACAGAAGTGTAAGGAAGTGTCGGGGAGCCCCACATAACGACCGAGCTTGCCTTTCCGCCAAAGGAAGCCTCTAAAGACGCGGTGCCTATCCGCCAAGGGAAACGTGTAGGGGCGGGGCTTGCCCCGTCCGCCGAGCGAAGCGAGGTAAGCGGTGAGCTGGTTGGAGGTAACCGAGGTAGGCGTGAGCTCGTTGGAGCGAAGCGAGAGGCACGCCTGTTGGAAGTAAGAGATGAGCTAATTGCAGGCCAACGCAGCTCACGAATCCCAGGCCGTGATTTGCCCGTCTGCTGGTCTTGCCAGCCAGACGTGCAACATCCTCTACACGCGCAAGTCCCATCCCTGCACCGGCATTTTCCGCGCAATAACCAACACAAATAGTTACAATAAATAGTTTTGATTTCCGTGCGTTCTGGCGGGCGCGTAGAGTGTTTGAGGCCGCTCAGGTTTTGAGCGCCTGGCGCGAGGTGATGCAATCGCCTAAGTCTCCCCCTTTGAACGAGTTCCAGGCTCACGCTCGCACCGGGATGAATCGGACATGACAACGGCATCCGCCTTGAGCAGCGAACTCCGGGAACTTTATACCGAGGAATCCAGCCGCATCCAGCAGCAGTTTGCCGCCTCCGGCGATGGCCGCGCCGCGGTCATGCAGCGCACCGTGCTGGTGGAGAATCTGGCCCTCCGCCTTTGGAAAGAGATCGTCTCGCCGATGGAAGGCGGCCCGGCCAACTTCGCCCTGGTGGCCACCGGAGGCTTTGGCCGCAGCTGGCTCTTTCCTCACTCCGATGTTGACCTGCTGTTTCTTTACGCCGACCAGAACGGAGAAACTGCCTTCCAGGAACCGATCCGCCGCTTCTCCCAGGAGCTTTGGGACCTGCGGGTGAAGTTGAGTCCGGCGAGCCGTACGCTGGCAGAGTGCGACCGCTTCGACCCCAGCAACGCCGAGTTCACCATCTCGCTGCTTGACTGCCGCTATCTCGCCGGTGACCGCGATCTGTTCAACCGCCTGCACGACAAACTCATCCCCAGGATGGTCATGCGTGAGTCGCAGAGCCTGGTGCAAAGCCTGGCGGAGGTCACCCGCTCCCGCCATGGCAAGTACGGAGGCACGGTCTTTCATCTCGAACCGAACGTCAAGGAGTCTCCGGGCGGCTTGCGCGATTACAACGTGGCCGGCTGGCTGGCGCTGATCTCGGCTATGGACAAGCTGGGAGACTGGCCGAATCCGGACTCGGTGCTCAGTCCGCAGGTGCGCAAGCAGTTCCAGCCGGCGCTGGATTTTTTATTCGCGGTGCGATGTTTCCTGCACTTTCGCCATGGCCGCGACGACAACACCCTCACCTGGGAGGCGCAGGATGAAGCCGCCGCCGCCCGCATCGGCACTCCCGATGGCCCGCCCCTGAGCGCCGCCGACTGGATGCGGGTGTACTTCAGCCACGCTCGAGCCGTGCACCGCGTAGCCACGCAGTTGCTGGAAGAAATTCCCGCGGCCTGGTCCTCACTGTACCGCCAGTTCCAAAGCTGGCGTTCGCGCCTTTCCAACGCCGATTTTTCCGTGGTCGATGGCCTCATCTTCCTGCAGCAGCCGACCTCGGTGCAGGACCCGGAGCGGCTGCTGAATACCTTCCACTTCATGGCCCATCACGGCCTCAAGCTGAGCACCACCACCGAGCATCGCATCGAGCAGGTGTTGCCCTCTCTGGCCGCCACTCCGCCCCGCGGCGCCGAGCTGTGGCTCTACCTGAGCCAGATCCTGATCGAACCCTACGCCGCAGACGCGCTGCGCGAGATGCACTCGCTGCGTTTCCTCACACTGCTGCTGCCGGAGTTGAAGCTGATCGACGCCCTGGTGGTGCGCGATTACTACCACCGCTTCACCGTGGATGAGCACTCCTTCCTGGCGATCGAGAGCTTGCATCACACGCGGCAGTCGAAGTCGGAGTGGGACCAGCGTTACGGTCAGATTTTGAGCGAACTGGAGCAGCCGGAGTTGTTGTATCTGTCGCTGCTGCTGCACGATATCGGCAAGGGCGTGCCTTCCGAGAACCACGTTTTGAAGAGCCTGGAGTTGGCCGAGCCCTGTCTCGACCGCCTCGATCTGAATCCGAATGAGCGCGAGGTAGTGCGCTTCCTCATCGCCAGCCATCTGGAGATGTCGGCGGCGCTGCGGCGCGATATTTTCGATCCTGACACCGTCCGCGCCTTCGCCGAAAAAGTCGGCACTCCGGAGCGGCTGAAGATGCTGTGCCTGCTCACCTACGCCGACATCAAGGCGGTGAACCCCGAGTCGCTGACGCCCTGGAAGGCGGAAGCGGTGTGGCAGCTCTACATTTCCACCACCAACTATCTGAACCGCAGCCTCGACGAGCGCCTGCACGTGGATGCCGACAGCGAGAATCTTGCCCGCCTGCGCAGCCTCGCGCCCACCTCGGGCCGGCGCCTAAAAAATTTTCTCGAGGGTCTGCCCACCCGCTATCTGCGGGTTTATCCCGCGGAGGAAGTTCTGCACCACATGGAGATGGCGGTGCACCTGGGCGAAGATCCGGTGCAACTCGATCTCAAGCGCGGCCGCCACTGGTACGAACTCACCCTGGTGACGAAGGACCGGCCGTCGCTATTCGCCAATGTGGCCGGCGGGCTGGCTGCCTGGGGCATGAACATCGTGAAGGCCAACGCCTTTTCCGACCAGGCGGGAGTGGTGGTGGATACCTTCTACTTCACCGACCCGTTCCGCACCCTGGAGTTGAATCTGCCGGAGTGGGAGCGCTTCAAGCGCAGTATTTCCGACGTGCTCACGGGTGAGGCCAATCTGCAGCAGATGCTGCTGGACCGCATGCGCTCGCAACGCGACCCGGCGACGAAAGTAAAGGTACAGACCAGAATCGAGTTTGACGACGCTTCGTCCGCCGGCAGCACGCTGATTCAGGTGGTCGCCCAGGACCGCCCAGGATTGTTGCACAGCATCAGCTCATGCTTTGCGGAGGAAGGCTGCAACATCGAGATCGCCCTCATAGACACCGAAGGCCAGATGGCGATCGACGTTTTCTATTTGACCTCAGGCGGCGCCAAGCTCGATCGCGACCGCCAGAAGAAACTGGAAGAGGCCCTGCGCGAAGAACTCGCGCCTGAGTAAGGCCTCGGGCGGGCTATACCTGGAGCACTTCTTTCTCTTTGGCTTTGCTCATATCTTCCATCTTCTTGATCTCGTCGTCGGTGAGCTTCTGAATTTCCTCCAGCGAGCGCTTCTCTTCGTCCTCGGTGATTTTCTTGTCCTTGGTCGCCTTCTTGATGGCGTCGTTGCCGTCGCGGCGGATGTTACGTACCGCGGTGCGGTGGTCCTCGAGCGCCTTGTGCAGGTGCTTGACCATATCCTTCCGCCGTTCCTCGGTCAAGGGCGGCACCGGTACCCGGATCATCTTGCCGTCATTCATGGGGTTCAGGCCGAGGTCGCCGGTGCGGATGGCCTTTTCAATCGCCGCCATGGCGGTAGGATCGAAGGGTTGCACCGTGATGAGCTGCGCGTCCGGCGCATGCACGGTGGCGATCTGGTTCAGCGGCATCTGCGAACCATAGTAATCCACGCTCACCGAGTCCAGCATGTGCACCGAGGCCCGGCCGGTCCGGGTCGCGGCCATCGCCTTGCGGAAGTCTTCCACCGCTTTTTCCATGCGGGTCTTCAGCTGTGCGTAAACTTCTTTCAGGCCGGCAATCGCGGCCATAGTGGCTTGAGCCATGGTCAGCTCCAGGAAAGAGAGGAGTCAAAACGCTGCATTATAAACCTATTAAGCTCTGATTGAATCCAGATGTATGGTGAGATTTCCTGAACTCTGGTTGCCGGATCACATAACAAATTTCTTCGTTTAAGGGGTGATTTGCCCTGCCCAGGTGTAACCTCCGTGACCTCGGCGGATTTTCTTCGCGGCCTCGGTGTTTTAAGGTTTTGTTCTTGCGCCGCCCAACCCCAAAATCTCAAAACGGCGAGTTCGCAAAGAAAATCTGCCGAGGTCGCCGAAAAAGGCACCTGCTGCAGCAGGCTCCAGTACACCCTACGCGCAGACCAGCGACCCAATTTTTTCCCCGGTCACCACCCGCCGAATGTTGCCGCGCTGGTTCAGATCGAAGACCACGATGGGCAGATTGTTCTCGTGGCACAGGCTGATGGCGGTGGCGTCCATCACTTTGAGGCCGCGCTTCAGGACTTCCATGTAGCTGATCTGCTCGAACTTCTTGGCGTCCTTCACCTTCATGGGATCGGCGTCGTAGATGCCATCGACTTTGGTGGCTTTCAGGATGGCGTCGGCCTTGATCTCCATCGCGCGTAGCGAAGCTGCAGTGTCGGTGGAGAAGAAGGGATTGCCGGTGCCGCCCGCGAAGATCACGATGCGGCCCTTTTCCAGGTGCCGGATGGCGCGCCGCCGGATGAACGGCTCACAGACTTGGTTCATCTCCAGCGCCGACATCACCCGCGTGTGGACGCCCTGCTTTTCCAGCGCGTCCTGCAAGGCCAGCGCGTTGATCACCGTGGCCAGCATGCCCATGTGATCGGCGGAGACGCGGTCCATGTCCTTGGCCTGCTCGGCCACGCCGCGGAAAAAATTCCCGCCGCCCACCACCACCGCAATCTGCACTTCCAGGGAATGAACATCGGCAAGTTCGGCGGCGATGCCGTAAATATGGGCGGAATCGACCCCGAATCCCTGGCCCGCCGCCAGTGCTTCGCCGGAAATCTTCAGCAGAACGCGTTTGAATGCCGCAGTCTTCATCGCGCCGTCCGAATGCTCGTGTGGGAAGCCCCGCTTCACACGATCCACCCCAAAAAAGAAAGGGCGGCAGCGCCGCCCCGAAAATCACTCAGCTTTTTGCTCTGTAGGCTTGGTGATTGCTACTGTCTCGCCCGCGTCCCCAACTTTGAAGCGAGCGAAGCGCCGTACTGAGATGTTCTCCCCCAGTTTGCCGACCTTGGTAGCGATCAGCTGCCCGATAGAAACTGTCTGGTCCTTGATGAAGGGCTGCTCCAGCAGGCAGACTTCCTCGTAGAACTTGCCCATCTTGCCTTCCACGATCTTCTCCACCACATTCGTCGGCTTGCCGGTCGCGGCAGCCTGCGCGCGGTAGATATCCTTCTCGCGCTCAAAAGCTTCCGGCGTGACGTCTTCCTTGCGGATGAACTTGGGATCGCTGGCCGCGATGTGCATGGCGATATCGTGCACCAGTTCCTTGAAGTCTTCGGTGCGGGCCACGAAATCGCTCTCGCAGTTTACTTCCACCAGCACGCCGATTTTGCCGCCGGCATGAATATACTCCGCCACCGCGCCTTCGCTGGTGACCCGCGAGGCCTTCTTGGCCGCGGTGGAGATGCCCTTCTTGCGCAGGTGTACGATCGCCTGCTCCAGGTCGCCTTTGGCATCCGTGAGCGCCTGCTTGCAATCCATCATCGGCGCCCCGGTTTTCTCGCGCAGTTCTTTCACCTGCGCCGCAGAGATGTTCGGGCGCTCGCCGTCATTCGGTTTGGGACTGGTAGCCATAACTCGATTTGCTGATTCCTTCCCCTAAATCTTCCTTCACGAACCTTTGTGTGTCCAAGAATTATTCCTTCGTGAACCTTCGTGTCCTTAGTGGTTTGCTTTTCTCTGCGGTCGGCAGAAGGACACCAAGGCTACACAAAGGTTCACAAAGGAAATCGTGTCCGATAAATTTTGACCCGCGCCGGACGACCCGCGCGGGTCTGTTATTGGTCGCTCGTCGCTAGCTGAAGACCGACGACTGAAGACCGACGACTGATTCAGTGCGCCTGCGCTTCCACTTCCGGCACTTCGGCGATCTCTTCGACGCTTGAACTCGTCTTGCGCACGCCGCCGTCCAGCACATCTTCCATGCGGATGTCTTCCACTCCGGGCTCGGCGCCGGCTTCTTCCACTGTGCCTTCGGGGCCGGCCGCAGCCGCAGCGGCGGCAGCTTCCTGTGCTTCGGCAGCCGCGATGTTCAGGTCGGCGATCTGCTTATCGGTCATCAACTGCGCGCCTTCCGCGGCGGAGTCGGCAATCTTCGAGGCAAACAGCCGGATCGCCCGCAGCGCGTCGTCGTTGCCCGGAATCACGTAATCCACTTCGGTGGGATCGCAGTTGGTATCGACAACGGCAACCACCGGAATCCCCAGCTTGCGCGCCTCGCGCACCGCGATCTGCTCTTTATTCGAATCGATCACGAAGATCGAATCCGGCAGCCGCGCCATACTCTTAATCCCGGCAAGGTTCGCTTCCAGGTGCTTGCGCTCGCGCTCCAGCTTGATCACTTCTTTCTTGGGCAGCAACTCGTAGCGGCCATCGGTGGCCATCTCATCGAGGTCCTTCAGGCGCTTCACCGATTTCTGCACCGTAACCCAGTTGGTGAGCAGCCCGCCCAGCCAGCGCTGGTTGACGTAAAACATCCCGCAACGCTTGGCCTCTTCGGCAATCGCATCCTGCGCCTGGCGCTTGGTGCCCACGAAGAGGACAGTCTTCCCCTCGGCCGCCAGGTCCTGCACAAACTTCGACGCTTCTTTGAACATCTTCAGCGTCTTCTGCAGGTCGATGATGTAAATCCCGTTGCGCTCTCCGAAGATGAATTCCTTCATCTTAGGATTCCAGCGCTTGGTCTGGTGCCCGAAGTGGACGCCCGCTTCGAGCAGCTCCTTCATGGTGATATTAGCCAATCAACCTCCTCGTATGGTCTGCATCCGCCGCGTATCGCAACCGCTTTGGATTGCTATTCCCGTCCCCGCGCCGCGAGGCCAGGGAATGAATTTTGAATCAGTGGCTAGTGGTCAGTGGCTAGTGGGTTGCCAACCGCCCAAACCTTGTCATTCCGGGCAAAGCGAGGAATCTCCGTCTACTCGGACTCGCTTACCACCACAACCGCGATCAGCGCCGACCGGCGAGTCACGAACCACCAGCCACCGGCCATTGCCCTACCGCTTGCTGTACTGGAACCTCTTGCGCGCGCCCTTCTGGCCGTACTTCTTGCGCTCTTTGGAGCGCGGATCGCGGGTTACCATGCCCGCCGCCTTCAGGCCCTTGCGCAACTCGGCGTTGAACAGCATCAGCGCCCGGGCGATGCCCAGCTTCACCGCGTCCGCCTGCCCGTTCACGCCGCCGCCGGAAACCCGTGCCAGCACGTTGAACGACGCCGCTGTCTCGCTCGAAACCAGCGGCTGCTTGGCGCTGGCGCGCTGCGCCGGGGTGACAAAATATTCTTCAAACGCGCGCCCGTTGACCTTGAAGTCGCCGCTTCCCGGACGCAGATAAACCCGCGCAATCGCCGACTTCCGCCGGCCCGTTCCGTAGTACTGCACCAATTCAGCCATTTAGCTATTAGCTCTGGGCTCTTAGCTTTTCCTTGCTAAGGCCCAAGTCTATGCCTTTCCTGAAATTTCGAACTCCTACCTCGTCCCAACTGAGTCCTAGCTAAGAGCTAAAAGCTAATAGCTGGTTCTACGCCAGCACCAGCGGTTCCGGCTTCTGCGCCTGGTGCGGATGCTTATCGCCTTTGTAGATCTGCAGCTTGGTCGCCATCTGCTTGCCCAGCTTGTTCTTGGGCAACATGCGCGTTACCGCGGCTTCAATGATCCGCTCCGGCTTGCGCGCCGTGCGCTTCTTGAACTCTTCCGTCCGCAGCCCTCCGGGATATCCCGTGTAGTGCTGATACACCTTCTGCTCCGCCTTCATGCCGGTGGTCTTCACCTTCTCGGCGTTGATCACTACAACATGATCGCCGGTATCGAGGAACGGCGTATAGCGGGGATTCTCTTTGCCCATGAGGATGCGCGCCACCTGCGACGCCAGCCTTCCCAGCGTCTGCCCCGAGGCATCCACGACAAACCACTTGCGCACAATTTCCCCCTGCTTAGGGAAATAGGTTGACATCGGAACTCTCCCAGAAATTAAAAAAAGCGAATGAAGACCGCTGAGTACCCTCGTCGAGCGCCGGAGGCGCAGGGCTACCAGGCGGGCAACCGCAGGACTTCCAAACGCTTAAAGATAGCGTAGCGCGCAGAGAATTGTCAATTCACTCAGCACCATCCGCGCGTGTAGGGACGGGGCCTGCCGAGCTTGCCCTGAGCGAAGTCGAAGGGCCCCGCGAGCGAAGCGAGCGCAAATCGCCACGGCCGCTGCAGATCAAAAATCTTCCCGCCGAGGGCTCCTGGTTTTCGTCCGGCGGCGCTCGACTCGGGCTCGCTCGATGGGCGGGGCAACCATCCCTACACACCAGTTCAAGCCAAAAAAAGTGGCCCCGTTTGGGGCCACAATTTCGAAAGGAGGCGTGGTGGAAGGAATTAAGAAAGGTTGTGCTGGATGCCGTTCCGCCGGGCGGATCGGCCGAGACGAAGTGTTCGGGAACGACATGTTCGAGAACAACGGAGTAGAGTGAAGGTCACTGACGGCCTCGTTTCCTATCTTGGGAACCAGAGAAGCACTTGCCGCACCAAAGGAAAAAGCGCTTCACCACCCGCGAGCATCTCAGTTAACTCTATGAAATCAGGATGGTTAATGAACAGTTAGCCTCGCACGAGGCTGGCCCGGCGGGTGACCCAGATGCATAATCCTGCACATTCGCTGCAGTGGGCTGCCTCAGTTTCGCCATCAGCCTTTCAAGTCTGGTTACGAAAGTTGGGCTGTGAACCAGGGCAGACCCGTGCCCAGGGGCCGTTCCAGCGGTTTCACGTGGAGTGTAAAGGAGGTCCCGGAACGCCGTGAATCCCGTCCCGCCGCCGTAGCCGAAACCCATTTCGCCACTGAGGACACAGAGTCTTGGATTCGTTGCCTCAGTTGTCGTTCCCCTAGAAACGCATTCGGGATGTCAACCCCGCCCCTCTTCCACTAAACTCCCTACCAGTCGAAGAACATAGACACGACCCAATCACATGAGCGCAAGCACACCACTGAAGATTTGCGTCTTAGGCCTGGACTGCGCCGCCCCGGAGATTGCCTTCGGCGACGAGCGCCTGGGCAACTTCCGTCGCCTCATGCGGCAGGGCGCATGGGGCCGGCTGGAGAGCGTCATCCCGCCCATCACCGTGCCGGCGTGGATGTGCCTCTCCACCAGCCAGGATCCCGGCTCGCTCGGCATCTACGGCTTCCGCAACCGCATCAACCGCACCTACACCGGCCTCGGCGTCACCGATTCCAGTGCCATCCACCAACCGGCGGTGTGGGACTACCTCGGGCAGGAGGGCAAGCAGTCCATCGTGATCGGCGTGCCCCCCGGCTTTCCGCCGCCGCCGATCCAGGGAATTCGCGTCGGCTGTTTTCTCACCCCGGATTCCAACACCGACGAATACACCTATCCCGCCGAGATCAAGCAGGAAATCGCCGCCCTGGTGGGCGAATATCCGCCCGATGTGCCCGGGTTCCGCACCGACAACAAAGCCTGGCTGCGGGACCAGATTTTCGCCATGAGCCGCAAGCACTGGAAAGTGGTGCGGCATTTTCTGCAAACCAAGCCCTGGGACTACTTTCACTACGTGGATATCGGCCTCGACCGCGTGCATCACGGATTCTGGGATTCCTGGGACAAGCGGCATATCCACTACCGCGCCGGCAATCCCTACGAGCAGGTGATCCCCGAGTATTACCGCTGGCTGGATGAGCAGATCGGCGGCGTGCTCGATGGGCTCGACCAAAACACCGTGCTGCTGGTGGTCTCCGATCACGGAGCGCAGCGCCTCGACGGCGGATTCGCTGTGAACGAGTGGCTCATCCGCGAAGGCCTGCTGGTGCTGAACCAGGAGATGCCCACGGAAGTGACGCCCTTCGCCAAGCTCAAGGTCAACTGGGCCAAAACCAAAGTGTGGAGCGAGGGCGGCTATTACGCGCGCATCTTTTTCAACGTGGAAGACCGCGAACCGCGCGGCGTGATTCCGGCGGCAGAATACGAAGCTTTCCGCGACGAAATGAAAGCCAGACTGCTCGCCCTCGCCGACGACAAAGGCAATCCGCTGAATTCTCTCGTGTTCAAGCCGGAAGAAATCTACCAGAACGTGCGCAACGTGGCGCCGGACCTGATCGTGCATTTCGGTCGGCTCTACTGGCGATCGATCGGCAGCGTGGGCCACGGGCGGCTGCATCTGGAAGAAAACGACACCGGCCCGGACGCCTGCAATCACGCCCAGTTCGGAATGTTCATTTTGAACGCGCCCAATCTCCGCAGCGCAAACCCGGCCCTCAGCGGCGAGTTCCAGGGCGCCCGCCTGCTCGACCTGATGCCGACGGTGCTCGATCTGGCGGGCTACAAAATTCCCGCAACCATGCAAGGCCGGTCTCTACTGCACCCGTAGCGCCGGCGTCCCGCCGGCAGCCTTGCCACAACTCCCGGTGTTGGAAGAGAATGCAGCATTCCGGCGAGACGCCGGCGCTACGGTCTCCGCGCTCTCAGCGGCGTTCCTCCGCGATCTCGGCGTTTTAAGATTTCTGCCCGGAGCCAGAGAAATCTCAAATCGCAGAGATCGCCGCGAAATGCCGCAGAGTTCGCCGAGTCCGGCTTGAGAGCTTCACTTTCGGTTCCCTAACGCACTGTCTGCGGCACTGACTCGTCGAAGCAACGCACCCCCGCCCGCCGGGACGCCGGCGCTACGACGCGAATCAGCGCGCGCCGCTATCCACTCGCATCTTCGACGCAACTCCACTCCCCGCCGCCGGATTCAACGCCGGCAGCACCTGCAGTTTGAACGGCGTCGAGGCCACCCCCACGCTCGCGATGCCCGATACCACCACATTCGCAATCTCCGACGACGGCGGCTGAATCGACACCAGCCCAGTGGCATCCGATTGCGCCGTAATCTGGTACGACGCCAGAATCACCGGCGGCGGCCCGGGATTAATATTCGTATCGCCGATCCACACCCCGGGTGGATCGCTGCCCGCCTGCGTGACCACGGCCTGAAACTCCACTTCCGCGCCCGTAATCGGATCGCCGCTCACATCCACCACTCGCACCGCCAGCGGCTGAAAACTCTGCCCCGCAGCCACCGCCTGCTGCGTCCCCGAAACTGGCTGCACCCGCATTCCCGAGGCTGGAACCGGTATAACATTCTGCGTTTGGCAGCTCGGCGGTCCACTCGAATTGCTCACGCACGCGCTTACCTGTACCAGAGCGGAAAATCCGGAGAGATGCAGAACTACCTCGGCAGACCCCTGTGCTCCGGTCGTAGCCGAGGGCGCGCTCAGAATGCCCGGGCCAGAGCCGTTCAGAAGCTGATAGCTCACCACCCGCCCGCTCTGCGGCACACCGTTGAGCAAAACATTTGCGCTTAGCGGCAAGTCCACAGTCGCCCCCTGCCCAACCCAGGCAAAGGGCGAGGCCAGCATCAGGTCCATGCGACCGGATGTGCTTTGCGAGACCACCACCGTGGTCTGCACCTGCTTCGGCGGCGAGTACGAATTCGGCGCAAGCTGCGCCACCACCGCAATTCCCGAGGCCTTCACCGAATCCGGCACTGATGCCGGAATCGCCACCTGGGTAGAAACCATCCCGCTTTCATCGCTCAGCAGCGTGCAGGTCGATGCGCTGCAGGCCGTCAGCGTCGCGGGCGCGGCCTGCACGACCACTGTGGCGCCAGCCACCGCCGTCACGCCATCCGGTCCCACCACTTGCGCCACAACCGGCGAGGGCACCGTCCCACCCAGCGGAGCCTGGTTCTTGTTCGTTGCACTGGTAACCAGCTTGATGGAATCATCCGGCCCGGCCCCCGAGATCAAAGCCCCGCTCATCACCGAGGATGCCCCTGTCACAGGATCAGCCAAAGTCACATCCTGCACTCCGTCGGCGAGTTGCGGCGCGCTCACCAGCAACGTTCCCGCGCCAATCCCCAACAAGGGCGAACTCACGCCTCCGAC
>DATJXG010000404.1:0-9799 GCA_035500455.1 Terriglobales bacterium
TCGCTGTCGCGTTTCAGACGCAGTAGTTCGGACTTGATGTCCGCCGCGTGCTGATAGCGCAACGCCTGGTCCTTCTCCAACGCCCGGTTGATGATGTCTTCCAGCCTGGGCGGCAGGTTGGGATTCAGCCGCACCGGAGCCAGCGGCTCACGGTTCATGATGCCGTCAAAAATCACGCCCGAGGTTTCTCCGCGAAAGGGCAACGCACCCGTGGCCATTTCATAGAGCACCACCCCGAAAGAGAAAAGATCGGTGCGATGGTCGAGCGGCTTGCCGCGCACCTGCTCGGGTGACATGTAGGCCACTGTGCCCAGCGCGGAGCCCGGGCTGGTGAGGTTTTCGTCGCTCACGCCGGCCGTAGCATCGGTGGCGCCCGCCAGAATGGATGCCTTGCTCCCCTGCCCGACCTTCGCCAGGCCGAAGTCCAGGATCTTGCCGTGGCCCCGGGTGGTCACGAAGATGTTGGCCGGCTTAATGTCGCGATGCACAATGCCCTGGGAGTGGGCTGCATCCAAGGCGTCAGCCACATCGATGGCGATGTTGAGCAGCGTCTCCAGTTCGAGCGGCCGGTTCCCGATGGCGTGCTTCAACGTCTGGCCGTCCAGGAATTCCATCACGATGTAGGCCCGCCCGTCGTCCTCGCCAATGTCATAGATGGTGCAGATATTGGGGTGGTTCAGGCCGGAGGCGGCCTGCGCCTCACGCCGGAAGCGGCTCAGGGCGTGGGGATCGGAGGTGACCTCTTCCGGCAGGAACTTGAGCGCCACGAAGCGGTGAAGGCGCGTGTCCTCTGCCTTATAGACCACGCCCATTCCGCCACCACCGAGCCTTTCAACTACCCGGTAGTGAGAGATGGTCTGGCCGATCATGTGCAATAGGAAGGGAACTACAGACAGCAATCTTAGGGAGACGGGGCGTGGAAGTCAACGAACGGGCTGGCAGCGGCTTCCTTTGCGTCCTTCGCGGTTAGGGATACCCCGACGAAGGCACGTGCGCCGCCTTTAGCCGTAACTCAGGGATGAAGTTTCTTCTTCTCCTCCAGCATCCCGATAAACTGCTCAATCTTGCGGGCGCGCGTCTCCGCTTGTTTCACCGTTTGAATTCGCCACAGGATGGCATACCGGTTCGCCCGGTCGAGAGTAGCGAAAAACGCCTTGGCCCGAGGACTTCCTTCCAGCGCCGCCTGAAAGTCGCTGGGCACGGTTGCTCCGCGAGGCGAATCGTATGCCGCCTCCCAGCGCCCGTTCTTCCTGGCGTCTTCGATCGCCTCCAGCCCCGCCGCCCTCATCGCTCCGCTGGCGATCAACTCCACGGCTTTCTCACGGTTGATCTTCGACCAGATGCTCCGGCTCGAACGGGGCACAAATCTCTGCAGCCAGGTGCGTTCGTTTTCAGGCCGCTTCTGCGCGTCAATCCATCCGTAGCAAAGCGCAATTTCGAGCGCTTCCTTGTAGGTCACCGACTGCAGCCCCGAGTTCTTCTTCGCCAGGCGAAGCCACAGGCCCGTACTCTTGCGATGGTTGCTCTCGAGCCACGCAGCCCACTGGGTTTGGGACTTGAAAAGCCGCGCAGGAAGACGCTCGCTCGGCACAGCTTCCGCCTCAGGCCGCGCTCTTCAGCGGAATCCGGCTGGCATTCTGCGCCAGCCACTGTTCGTAACTCTGCAACTCCGGATTCAGCGAGCGCGAGAATTCCACGCTGCGCGCGCCGCAGTAATAGTCTTCGAAGTCGCGCTTGAACTGGAACATATTGCCCAGATCGTCCGCCCCGGGGAAGCCGAAGCTGCGATAGACCTCCGGCGGCACGCTGTTGTAGCGCACTTCCTGCCCCAGCGCTTTCGTGAGTCCGGCCGCCATCTGCGCGCCGGTCAGGTGCTCGCCGGCAATGCCCACGGTCTTGCCGATGAACTCGCCTCCCCTTTTGAAGATTCCATAGGCGCATTTGCCGATGTCTTCCACCGCGATGCAGGGCATCTTCTTGTCGCCGAGAGGAAAGGTAAGCGCCAGCTTGCCGTCCGGCCCGGGCTGCGGCCCGGCGCCGAAGTAGATGAAGTTCTCCCAGTAGAAAGCGGTGTGCAGAAAGGTCGTGGGCACGCCGGCCTCGGTGAAGAACCGGTTCGATTCTCCCTTGCCGTCAAAGTGCGGCACTTTATATTTGCCGTGCAGCGTGGGCATGCGATCGTCGCTCAACGGCACCCACTTGCGCGTGTCTTCCAACGTGGACCAGATCACATGCTGCAAGCCGGCATCTTTCGCCGCCTGCGCCATGTTGCGTACCTCGGCGATTTCTTTCTCAGGCGAGAAATGCGCCCAGAAGAACGTAACGCAAAAGGCTCCATACGCGCCGTGGAAGGCTTTCTTCAGGCTTTCGACGTCGTCCACGTCCGCCGCCACAACCTCCGCCCCGGCCCGCGCCAGGGCCCTGGCTTTCTCGGAATTCGGATCGCGCGTGATCGCCCGCGCCGCGAACCCACCGTTCGGATCAGCCAGGATGGCCCGCGCCATCCCCCCGCCCTGCGCCCCAGTGGAGCCGAGCACTGCAATCACTTTCTTTTCTGGCATAGATGTTCTCTCCCAAGCAGGATAAGCTGCGAATAGTCTAACCCACGATCACCCGAAGGACATTTCTCGTACCGATGCTGTCATCCCGAGCGAAGCGAGGGATCTGGGTTCGTGCCTGCAGCTAGGAATTGCCTCCCCACGCAAAGCCCCAGATCCCTCGCTGTGCTCGGGATGACATATGCAGCTGAACGATGGCTCAATTTTCGCGGCAGTGACAATCGCCTCCGGTCCTCATGACGCCCCCATGTACTGACGTCTCCCGTTCAACCCTATCGCGTCCGCCCCCAATGCGCGTCGATCGTGCTCTCCTTCCCCTGCGCATCGACGAGTTCAATATGCGAGTTGAATTCATCATTTCCTTTGCGCAGGATCGTAGTGCGCTTGGGATACGTCCCGGTCGGGTTCTCGAAGACCGCCTTCTCCGCGGACACGCTGGCCAGTTTCAAGGTCACACCCTTGTCCCCAGGCTCTTCCTGAAGGTCGGGAGAAAAGAAGCGAATGCGCTCCTCAACTCCGCTGGGCGTGTCGCGCAAAGTGTAGAACTCGAGCATCTGCGTTCCCTTTTCGCTCATAAGCCGGAACATGCAGACCATGACGCTGGGGTCGGTGGTGGAGCACTCCTGCTCGATCTTGCTGCCGTCGACTTCGCCCGACCAGTGGCCGGAAAGGAAGGCCAGGTCCGAAACTTTGGCGTCTTTACCGGCGATAGCGGGACTGGACGCGGCCTCCGTCGCGGCTGCCGGACTGGACGGTGCGGCGGGTTGCGGGGACGACTGCGCGTGAAGGCTCAAACTGCAAATGCAGAGAACAACTACGGCTGCGTATCCGGGTGATTTCATGACCGTCTCCTTTTTGTGTGCAAATGGGATTGCTCCGCGGCCGCCATCTCCTGCAGGCTGCGAAAATATTGTCTGAGTTGCCCGACTGAGGCGTCGTAGGGGCGAATGTCATGCTGCGCCCGTGACTGCATCACGCCGCCTTCCATCACTGTCAAAACCAGTTGCGCCAGCTGCTCGCGGTCGGCGGCGGCGGGCAGTTGCGTAGCGGCGTCATCCAGGCACTTGCGCACTGCGTCCGTCCAGCCATTGAAGTTGGCGGCGATTTTCTGGTGCGTCCTTCTCCTCTCGGGATCAATCTCCAGCGCCAGCCGCCCGATGGGACAAGTGAACTCGAAATTCGTGAGCAGAATTTTCTTCCGGTAGTCGTCGAGCAGCAGGAACACTCGCTCGATGGGGTCATGGCTGCGCTCATAGAGGGGGTGAATCAGAATCGGCTCCAGGTTTTCCAGATACCAGTCGAGCACCGCGTGCAGCAGATCTTCCTTGCTTTTAAAGAAAAAGTAGAAGCTGCCGCTATTGGCCCTGGCCTTACGCAGAATGTCGGCCATGCCGGTGGCCGCATACCCGTGGGCATAGAAAAGCTCGACCGCCGCCAGGATGATGCGTTCGCGCGTGTTGGTGGAGGACCGGGGCATCGAAACCTGTGAATTACTTGAACGATCAACTAACAATAGGAGAGAGAGACCCCTCTGTCAAGCAGGAATTTACCGACGGGGTCGGCAGCGGACTGTTGCCTCATTTGTGTTCTTCGCGATTCAATACCCGCAAAGAACGCAAAAACAAGCAAATAGAAAAGTTTCAGGGGCCCCCGCCCTCACGGCAAGCCCGGAATCTGGTCTCCCACAGCCAGCTTGAGCTTCGCCCCCAGTACCGGCACCCGGTAGTAATCCACCTGCGCTGCGGTTCCGTTGAGCGTCATGAAGGCGAAACAGTGGTCGTAGTCTGTGCCGTTGTCGCCCAGGATTCCCTGAGCGGCCCAAGTCGCCAGGCCCGTGTTCTGGAATGTCGTCAGTCCAGTCCCCGGCTTATAGGACTGCTGGTCGGTGAGCACAGGCACTGCCGATGCGCCCACGCATCGTCCCCGCTGCAGGCCCATGTAAGGGTCATAAATCGCCAGGGTATGTTCATGTCCCCAGAACCACAGCACGATCTTCTGCATGACGCTTTGAAAATTCGTCAGCAGATTAGGATTGTAGGCAAAAGGCGTACCGTTCACTTTGCCCACCGAGCTAAACGGCGAGAACAACTGGTGATGCGAAAGCAAAACCGTTCGTGGGGTTCCTGACTGCGGAATCTTGCTCAAAAGCCATGCCGCCTCGTGGTCGTTGAGGCTGGTCATGTTGGAGTTTACCGTGATGGGGTTGTTGTCGTTATGCCCGGTATCCATGGCCAGAAATTGCCAGCTGGCATTTTGCAGGCAGAAATAACTGGCCTGCTGTCCCAACTGGTCCACCAGCCAGTAATAGCCGTTCCCGCCGGAATACATGTCGTGATTGCCGCACAGGCTGAACACGCGGACGTTATTACTCAACACCTGGTGGCAGATATCGAGAAAATTGGATCTCTGCTCATTCTGCGTGCCGGCGAAATACACGTCGCCGAGGTGAAGGACAATATCCGGCTGCAGCGCGGCTACCTGCTGCAGCACACCCACCGCGGGTGCGTCGCCCGTTCCCCAGTCTCCCAGGATCGCCAGTTTGGTGCTCTGTCCCAGGTCGAAAACCGGGTTCAGGCCGTCACGATAAGGCAAGCTCTGCAGACTGGCCTTAAATGCCAGGTAGGTAGTGAGGACTTCCGACCAGCCCAGGTCATCGCACACCGAAGCCTTCAACTCTCCCGCCAGCAAATCGGATGCGGCATGGTCTCCTTTCATCTCCGCCCACAAAAATTTGGCGGCCAGCTTCGCACAATCTTCGGCGGTACCCGCCACCGCGGTGAGCGCCCCCTTAAGCGACGGGGCAAACAATTGTTCGGGCGCCGTAGGGCCTTTCTCGCGGATCTGTTCGCCCAGTAAGCGTGCCGGAGCCAGCATGTCATCCGGAGTCGTCAAAGGCTTCAGCGCGGCGAGCATTCCCGCCTTCCTCTGCGAGGCGCGCTTCCGGTGGACCTCCGCAACCGCCGACTGCCACAACGAAAGGAGTGGATCCGAGTAGGTGTAGCGGTTCGACATAGCAACTCCGAGGGTGAATAGTAGATCGGGCCGAGGATCGAGAGGGAAGTGCGACCGATTGTGCACTCAAAGCGTTCACCCGTCAACCCGATTTTGCTGAAACCAACAGGGTAGAGAATCTTGACGCGCAATACGTGGAAGGCAGATTTCGCGCAGGTCTTCACACAGCAGGCAAGAGATGAATTGCGGCCGGGAACGCGGAATCGTCCCCAGGCCGCAAATGCAATTACGAGGCTTATGCCCTGATAGCGACCACTTCCAGATACTCAGCCGGTACGACGGTGACGTAGTCATCCCCGAGATTATTTGCCGCCCACAAAGCCTGCAGTTCCTGGCGAAGCCTTCTTCCCGCATCTTCGTCCAGGGACGCGAACGCTCGGTTCGTGGGCCCGTAGTAACGACCGAAGAATTCGACCACCTCCGCCGGCGGAAAGGGATAGCTCAGGCGATAGTCGCGCCGGGTCATGCGCAGGTCGCATACTCCATGCCCCAGCCTCTCCCGCACCACTTCCTCTTTCCCCCACAGCACCGGGGCGGGCATCCCCGAAGGAGCGATGAAGCGCGTGAAGGTCTTGAACATCTGCCCGACGAACCCTTCCGGAGTCCAGTTTGCCATCGCGATCGTGCCTCCCGGGGCGCACACTCGCAGCAGTTCCCGCGCCACCAGTTCCGGGCGCGGAGCAAACATCGCGCCGATCAGACTGGCTACCACGTCGAAGCTGCCATCTTCGAAGGGAAGATTCTCGGCATCCCCTTCCAGGAACGTGGCGTTCAGGTCCTCTGCCTTGGCGCGTGCGCGTGCGCGCTGCACCAGGTTAGGAGCGAGATCCACGCCGGTGACGTTCACGCCATCCCGCGCCGCGCATAGCGCCAGTTGGCCGGAGCCGCAGGCCACGTCCAACAACCGGGATCCCGGCGGAACGTCAAGTTGCTCGTAAAATGCGCGCGCATCCTGCTCCATGTAGCGGGAGAAGCGGTCATAGTCACCGGCCATCCAGCTTGCTTTCAGTTTTGTCTTCAGCGTGTCGATTTCTGGTGTAACTAAAGAGGTGCTCATAGGTTCCTCCATTCCTCGGCTGTCTTGCCCCCCGCGGCCGTGCTCGGGAGAGTGGTTGTGGTCATAGCCCGCCGATACTGCATTTGCTGCCCCGAGCGTCTCCGGCGCCTATGCGAAAAGCTAGTCGCCTGTGGTGGTGTCGATTACCTTTCCGACTTCCGTCACTTTGCTGGCGGGAAATCCGCTGAGTTCCGCGTGCCGCCGGATGATCGCCTCATCTGCCCCCAGGTACACGCAGAACATTTTGTCCGGGGTGATGAACGATTCCAGCCACTGAATACCCGGTCCCAGTTCACTCAGCACCCGGTTCGACTTGCTGGCAGCTGCGCGCAAGCTTTCCCCCTCCAGGGTCCCGACCTTCGGAATTTCCCGCTCGATCATGTATTTCTTCATAACTTCTCCTGCGATTGTTTTCGACCAAACTGCTTCGGCCAACATCTCAACCATGAACCAAAAGCCTTGGAGTGGCTTTCCCGCGCGTCCGCTTTTCTTGCTCGCAGCCCGCTTGACGTAAGATGGCTTGCTCAGGAATCCGGAAAGCTTTGCCGGGAATCGCCGAGGGGCGTGCTATGGACGTGTTATCGGAAGTCTTGAAGGTGGTGAAGCTGCAGGGGGCGCTCTTCTACAACGGCGAGTTTTCCTCGCCATGGAGCGTTCGCACCGTATCTTCCCGCGACCTCGCCTGCCACTTCGCGCCCGGCGCGGAGCACGTCATCATCTACCACCTGCTCAGCGAGGGACGCGCTTCCATCCGCATGGATGACGGCACGCGAATCGCCCTGAATGCGGGCGATATCGTGATGATCCCTCACGGCGACCCGCACATCATGGAAAATGGGCCACCCACAAAACCAGTGGACGACTCCGGGCAATTGGCCGAAGTCCTCAATCACGGCCTGAAGTTGTGGCGTTGCGGCGGTGGGGGAGAAGTAACCCGGTTCATTTGCGGTTATATGGCCTGTGAGCCCAGGCTGAGCCAGGTATTTCTGAGCGGGTTGCCGCCGGTGTTCAAGGTCAGCATTCGCAATGACCCATCCGGAAAATGGCTGGAGAACTCCATCCGCTTTTCCGTGGATGAGGCCGACCCCTCGCGCGCCGGCGGCGAAGCCGTGCTGGCAAAACTCTCCGAGGTCCTGTTCGTCGAAACCCTGCGCGCCTACATCACCCATCTGCCGCCGGAGCAGACTGGCTGGCTCGCCGGCGCGCGCGACGCCGAGGTTGGAAAGACCCTCGCGCTTATGCACCGCAACCCGGCCCATCCCTGGACCATCGCCACTCTGGCCGGGCAGGCCGGCGTCTCGCGCTCCGTCCTCGCCGAACGCTTTCGCCACTATCTCGGCGAGCCGCCCATGGCTTACCTCACCCGCTGGCGGCTGCAACTGGGCGCGCAGATGCTGGCTTCAACCAGTTATTCGGTGGCGCAGATCGCCCTCGAGGTTGGTTACGAATCCGAAGCCGCCTTCAATCGCGCCTTCAAGCGTGAATTCACCATCCCTCCCGCCAGATTCCGCGGGCAGACGAGAAAGGCTGACGGCAAGACGTCGGGAAGATCCTCGGTTCAGCCTTCACGGCTGCGGCGGCGCAGCGCTTGATTCCTGTGTGGATGGCCTGCTTCCGGCATAGCAGGAGCCTGCGAAGAGCGTCTTACGCTCCCGGGAACTTCATTCCCGCCATGCGCCGCATGAAGCTGCCCTTGCCCATCTGCTTGAACATCTTGCGCATCTGCGCATACTGCCGGAGGAGATTGTTCACTTCTTGCACGCTGGTACCCGAACCGCGCGCGATGCGCTTGCGCCGGCTGCCGTTGATCACTTCATGATGCAGACGCTCGTGGTTGGTCATGGAGTTGATGATCGCTTCCACCCGGTTGATCTGGCCTTCGTCCACCTTGCCTGCGGCCTTCTGCAATCCCGAGAATGGCCCGATGCTGGGCAGCATGCCCAGCAGGTTCTGCATCGACCCCATCTTCTTTACCTGCCGCAACTGGTCGCGGAAGTCTTCCAGGGAAAAGCCATCGCCGGCCAGGGCGCGGCTCGCGATTTCGTGGGCTTTCTTCTTGTCAACCGTCTGCTCCGCTTTTTCGATGAGCGACATGATGTCGCCCATACCCAGGATGCGCGAAACGATGCGGTCGGGATGAAAGGGCTCCAGGGCGTCGTATTTTTCGCCGATGCCGATGAACTTGATCGGCTGCCCGGTCACCTGGCGGATGGAAAGAGCCGCGCCGCCGCGCGCATCGCCATCCATTTTGGTGAGCACCACGCCCGTAAGTGTGAGCTTTTTGTGGAATTCGTCGGCGGAGTTCACCGCGTCCTGGCCGGTCATGGCGTCGGCCACGAACAGGATTTCCTGCGGATTCAGCAACCGCTTGAGCGACTGCATCTCCTCCATGAGCTGGTCGTCAATGTGGAGGCGGCCGGCGGTGTCGACAATCAGCACGTCGCAGCCGGAATTCACCGCCTCGCGGCGGGCCTCTTTGGCCAGGCGCTCGACCGTCGCCGTGTTGGCCTCGCCAACCTCGCCTTCGTAGATGAGCGCCTTGATCGCCTGCGCTACGACTTTCAGCTGCTCGCGCGCCGCCGGCCGGTACACGTCCACCGAAACCAGCAGCGGCCGATGCCCGCCATTCTTCAGCCAATTTGCCAGCTTGCCCGAAGTGGTCGTCTTGCCGGAGCCTTGCAACCCGGCCATGAGCACGACGGTCGGCGGCTGCGAGGCGAACTTCACCCGTGCGGTGTCGCGCCCCAGAACTTCCACCAGTTCATCGCGCACAATCTTGATGACCTGCTCGCCGGGCGAAAGCGCCGTCATCACCTGCTGGCCGACGGCCTTGGCCTGCACCTGGTCGATGAACTGTTTGACGACTTTGAAGTTGACGTCGGCTTCGAGCAGCGCCAGGCGGATTTCCCGCAGCGCCTCGCCGATGTTCTCTTCGCTGAGCACCGCCTGCCCGCGCAGCGATTTAAACGCCCGCTGTAGTTTTTCCTGGAGATTCTCGAACATAGTTTGTGAATGAGTATTCTATCAGCGGGGAATGAGGGACCCGGTCACATCTCTCTGGTGAAATTCATCATTCGCGATGATCAAGGCCAGTCCTGCGCTCCGTGGTATATGCGAAGAACGAAGAACCTGGACAGCGTCATCTTTAACCCGATAGACCGCAATATAGGGC
>DATJXG010000405.1:0-9166 GCA_035500455.1 Terriglobales bacterium
CGGCGAGAAGACCGTCCGCGATGCGATGAAGCCCCGGCCGGAAATGGTGGCGGTGCCGGCAAACACGACCCTCGAGCAGTTCATTGAGTTGCTGCGGTCCAAGCCGTTTTCGCGGGTGCCGGTCTTTGAAGGCAGCATTCATCACATCGTGGGAATCGTGTACGCGCAAGATGTTTTGCAGGTCCCCGACAGCGAAGCTCCCACCCGCACCGTGGCGAGCATCATGCGCAAGGACGTCCACTTCGTGCCGGAAAGCAAACTGAGCAGCGAACTGCTGCGCGAGATGCGGGAGAACAACATCCGCATCGCCATCGTGGTGGATGAATACGGCGGGGTGGCGGGGCTGGTGACGATCGAGGATCTGGTGGAGGAGATTGTCGGGGAAATCAGAGATGAGCGCGAGAAGATGGATGTGGTCCGCGAAGGCGAGAACTCCTACGTGGTGCCGGGAAACATGGATGTGGACCGGTTGGAGGAATTCTTCGGCACCCATCCCGAGGGCCGCGAATCGGCTACCATTGCCGGCCTGGTGAGCGAACTGGCGGGGCGCATCCCGCAGAAGGGCGAAGTGATCGAGGAAGACGGGCTGCGGTTCGAGGTGCTGGACTCCACCGAGCGCCGGGTGGAGCGGGTGCGGATTTCGGTAGCCCAGCCCAACCAGGTGAATTCGTAGCGCCGGCGTCCCGCCGGCAGTGAATCTAACTTATGGCCTTCCACTCCGGATTCGTCTGCATCCTCGGCCGCCCCAATGCGGGCAAGTCCACGCTGCTGAACGCGCTGGTGGGGCAGAAACTGGCCATCATCAGCCCCAAGCCGCAGACCACGCGCAACCGCATTCTGGGGATCATCCACGTTCCCCGGGGAAAAAGCACGCCGGCGGCGCAGGTGGTGCTGATTGACACTCCCGGCGTACACCGGCCCGACAGCTCGCTGGGCCGCAAAATGATGGGTGAAGTCCGCGAAGGCCTGGAGGGATGCGACCTGGTGCTGCTCATCGTGGATGCGGCCAAAACCCGCGACGCCAGCGATCAATTCGTACTCGAACTGGTGAAGAAATCTGGCACGCCGGCCTTCCTTCTGCTCAACAAAATAGACCTCCTGCGCGGGAAGAAGCAGGAGCTGCTGCCGGTGATCGAACAATATTCCCGGCTGCATGAATTCGCCGAAGTGATTCCGCTTTCGGCGCGGCGGCGCGAAGGGGTGGATCTGCTGCTGGAGAAACTCGTGAGGCATCTGCCACAGGGGCCACGCTATTTTCCTGAAGACCAGATTACCGACCAGCCGCTGCGCTTCATGGCGGCGGAGGCCATCCGCGAGCAGGTTTTGTTCGCCACCAGCGAGGAAGTTCCCTATGCGACCACCGTGATGCTCGAGCAATTCGACGAGGACCCGCGGCTTACCCGCATTGCGGCGACGATCTACTGCGAGCGCGAAGGGCAGAAAGCGATCCTGGTAGGCAAGCGCGGCGCGATGCTCAAGAAAATCGGGACTGCGGCGCGGCTGCAGATCGAGAAGATGATCGGCGCGCGCGTTTTTCTGGAACTGTTTGTGAAAGTGCGGCCGGGATGGAGGGAGTCGCGAGGATTCGTGGAGGAACTCGATTGGCGGCGGGAGCTGACCGGGACGCCAGTGTTCGCGCGGGGCGCCGCAAAGCGATGACCGTAAAGAGCTGACCTGGCCGCGAGGCAGCGTTTCTAAGCGGCGGCGAAGATGTTCTTGTTCAGGAATTCGTTGCGGAACTTTCCCTGCGGATCGAACCGCTGGCTGAGTTGAACGAAATCCGGGAGCTTCGCGTAGTGAGTCCTCAGTTCCGCCGGTGACATGGTGAACAATTTTCCCCAGTGCGGCCGCGCCTGGAACGGAGCAAGTTCCTTCTCGATGACCGGCAGCACCTTGCGGACGGCGGGCCAGTCCGGCTTCCAGGTGAAGTGGATAGTGACGCAGGGCTGCTGGTAGCAGGGGCTCATCCAAAGGTCATCGGCGGCGATGGCGCGAATTTCCGTAATCATCAGGTGCGGACTGACCTGCTCGCGCAGGCGCTCCACCGCCAGAATGGCCTCGACTGCGTGCTGCCGCGGCACGAAGTACTCCGATTGCAGTTCCTTGCCGGCGCTGGGAGTGAAACCCATGCGGAAGTGCGGCAGGCGGTCATACCAGGGGCCGAGTACGCCCATCTGCTCGGTGCAGTTCTCGGCTGAGAGCGCCATGATGGGATGAAGGTTCTTGCTCGCGGCCTTGGCCCCGAAAAATTCCGGCGCCGGCTTAAAGGCCTGGCCTTCCTCGGTGCGGCTCTTCAGCCAGACTTCGCTGAATATCTGGTTCTGCCAGTCGGTGAACAGGCTGACGCTGTAGGCGCTGGACTGGATGGCGTCGAAGTTCTCTTTCATCTCGCTGAAGGGCAGGTTTTCATAGACGTATTGCCGCATCAGGTAAGTGGGTTGGACATCGAGGGTAACGCTGGTGATTACGCCCAGCGCGCCCAGGCCTACGACGGCGCCGTGGAAGGTTTCACCATCGTGCTCGCGGGAAAGTCTTACCGTCTCCCCGGCGGCATTGACGAATTCCAGCGCGGAAACCGCGGTTGACAGGTTGCCATTCTTCTCGCCCGAACCGTGGGTCGCGGTGCTGCAGGCGCCGGCCACGGAGATATGCGGCAATGATGCCAGGTTGTGCAAGGCGTAGCCCTTCTCGTGAAGATAGGGACAGAACTGTCCATACCTCATGCCCGCGGGAACGGTGACGGTGCGGGCCGCGGCGTCGATTACCACGGACTCCTCCATGGGCTTCGAAGCCAGCGGCGTCAGCGAAAGAAACTGGGTGCGGCTGTCGGCGATGTGGTTGAAGCAGTGGCGCGAGCCCAGGACCTTGAGGCTTTTCTGCTTCTTCACGAACTCGCGGACTTGTGCAAGCGAGTCGGCGGAAAACAAATGCTGCGTGCCGTATTTGATGTTGCCGGCCCAGTTGGTGAGTTTGTCGCTTGCCGCCCAGGTCAACAGTGGGGAAACGGCGGGCGCGGCCATCAGCGCGGAGAGCAGTTTGAGAAAGGTTCTTTTGTCCAAGGTTTTGACCTGGGTTTCTGAAATAGCGTTTGCCGAAAGCGGGCGGCCGGGCGAGCAGGCCACCGGAAATTTCTTGCATTTGCAGAACGGCGGTATTGTACAACGGTCTTCTGGACTTGGGGCTCGCTTCGCTCGCTGGACGGAGCAAACTCCGTCCCTACACATTCCTTGGGACGGAGCAACACGTCGTCACGCTCGAGTGTGCACTAACCTATGGGTGATGTTCGTTAACCGGTAGGTTAGCGAACCTGGGCAAACCCTTTACTTCCAGATCGTCTGCCGGATGCGGCTTTTCCTGGTTAGCTGTAGAAATCCCACGGAATTAGCGACTTAGTACTCTGCTACATACCGGCGCTCGCGGGTGGCCCGGTTTGGCATGGCGGTTGCATGGATCAGCTTCGTCCGGGGATGGCAAGAAGAATTCTGAAGCGAGCGAAGGCTCGATGGAGGTAGAGAGATGAAATCCTTTTTCACGCAACTGGTTTCAGCGACGCGCGGGCAGGGGCCGTCCTCAACCCGTTTCATCTACCTGGTGACGCACCTGGCGGCTGTATTCTGCGCGGTCATGATGTCGATCGGGGGGATTCTGGTTTACTGCGTTCGCAGCGGCGCGGATGCGCACTACTGGTGGGCGGTGAGCGGAATCTGGGCGACCACGCTGGGGGTTGGTGGTCTGGCGAAGGTGGACCAGCAGAAGCGCTCGAAAGACCTTGCTCTGGGCCCGCCACCGAGCGTGGCGCATGCAATGTCGGGAGACTGACGTAAGGGCATCGGCAAGTTTCCGGCTCCTCGGTTTACCCGTAACTGATCCGTGGACGATCAGAACTCGGTAAGCGAGGAGCCGTTGCTCTTGTGAGGGTTGTGTGTTCTGCCGGTGATTGGACTCACAGAAAAGGGGTGTCCTTCCAGATCGCGGAGACTCCCGCCCTATGCGCCGGATAATCAGCAACTTACATTGCCCGAAGTGGCTGTCCTGCGCGGGTTCTGGGCGTAGTGCGCAGGCTTAGAACCTCTAGCTATGGCCAAATCGTTACCCCCACTGGTATGTTCACGTTGCTAGTAAGTGGTTACGAAGTTCCCGCTAGCCCCCCAAGATTTCTCCCCTAAAATTCCGGCTTCTTCCAGGGCTCCCCGCTGTGTGCGCCTGCGATTAAGTTCCGTGTCAATTCATGTCTGTGGAGGCATTCGTCTTATGAAGGCGTTCGTTTTGGCGCAGGTTCGCGCATCCGCTCTGTTGCTTTTTGTGGGACTGGTTGCAGCCGTGCCGTCGGCATTCAGCCAGACCGCCACGCTCTCGCCGGCTTCGAGTTCTTTCGGATCGGTGGGCATTGGTGGTTCCACCGCGAAGACGTTCACTCTAAAAAACACAGGCACAGCCGCATTGGGCGTGACCAGCATCAGCGCCAGCGGCGATTTTTCCGCGAGCGCCAGTTGCGGCTCGGTAGCTGCTAAAGGCAGCTGCTCCATCTCGGTTACTTTCACGCCCACAGCAGTCGGTTCACGCACCGGCACGCTCACGGTGGCTGATTCCGCCGGCACCCAGACCAGCAGCCTGACCGGTACAGGCGCGGCTCCGGCGACGATCAGTCCGGCGTCGCGTTCGTTCGGCAACGTTGCCATTGGGGCGACCAGCGCGGTCAAGACCTTCACGGTGGCAAACAAGTCCACGTCAACGATGTCATTCACTGTCGCGGCGCCCGCCGGTTTCTCCGAAACGGACAATTGCGGGTCGGTCGCGACCAAAGCTTCGTGCACAATCAGCGCGTCAGCTGCGCCCACCGCCGCCGGCGCTGAGAGCGGAACGTTCAGCGTCAGCTATAGCGGTTTCGGCAGCCCTCTGTCTGCCACCGCCACGGCAACCGGCATCGCTCCGGTAACCATTTCTCCGGCCACGCGCGCCTTTGGCAACGTAGCAGCGGGAACCACCAGCGCGGCCAAGACCTTCACGGTTACCAACAAAACAGCCTCGGTGATGGCATTCACGATCACTCCTAGCGCTGGATTTGTGGAGACGGATACCTGCTCGTCGGTCGCCGCCAACGCTACCTGCACTATCAATGCGTCGTTTGCGCCTACAGCCGCGGGCGCGCAAACAGGCACCATCGGCGTCAGCTATAGCGGCTTCGGCAGCCCGCTCTCAGTGAGCGTTACCGGCACCGGAATCGCTCCGGTCACGGTTTCGCCGGCCACGCTGGCATTCAGTACAACCCTGAAAGTTGGGACACCCAGCGGCAGCAAGACGGTCACAATCAATAACAAGGCCACGGTGGCGCTGGCCATTCAGAGCATCGTCACGAGCCCCGCCGATTACGCGCAGACCAACAACTGCAGCACTTCCGTAGCTGCAGGCAAGTCCTGCACGGTGACCGTGATCTTCACTCCCACAATCGCAGGAAGCATCCCCGGGACGCTCACCATCAGCGACGGCGCGGTGGGCAGTCCTCAAGTCGTAACCATGACAGGCAGCGGTGTGGTCACGAACTTGAGGTCGATTGCCATCACTCCCGCGAATTCCTCGGTGCCGAAGGGCGCGGCCATGCAGTTCAAGGCCATGGGCACTTACAACAACGGTACGACCGGCGACGTCACTGCCGCCGCCGTCTGGACTTCAACCAACCCGGCGGTCGTTTCGATCGTGAGCAATACGGGTCTTGCCACCGGCGTCGCCGGCGGCACGACGACAATTTCCGCTGCGGTAGCCGGAACTACCACAGTCAGCGGTTCGACGGGGGTCACGGTTTCCGGCGCTGCGCTGGCCTCGATTGCGCTCTCGCCGGCTACGGTAAGCATCGCTCCCGGCGCGACCCAGATGTACTCCGCGATGGGAACCTACACCGACGGCACCACTGGAGCTCTGGCGGCAAATACGCTGGTGTTCGGCTCCGATAACACTGGCGTCGCCAGCATCAACAGCAGCGGCATGGCTACCGGCGTCAACGGTGGCACCGCTAACATCCGGGCCGCCTCCGGTACGATTACCTCCCCCGCAGTTCCTCTTACCGTGACCGGGCCGACGTTGCAGTCGATCACCATCACTCCCAGCTCTCCCTCAATTCAGAAAGGCCTGACCCAGCAGTTCACCGCCACTGGCAACTACAGTGACGGCACGCATCCCGACCTGACCACGCAAGTGACCTGGTCGGCAGCTCCGGCCGCCAACCTGACCATCAGCAACACGGCCGGCTCGCAAGGACTGGCCACCGCGGTAGCCGTTGGTCCGGCTACTGTGACGGCCTTATGGGGAGGCGCAACGGTGCAGGCCACGATGGGCGCAACCGTTGCCCCGCCGCCGCTGACGGCCATTACCGTGACCCCGGCCAGCGTCAACCTGGGCATCGGCGCACAGCAGCAATATAGAGCCATGGGCACTTACGCCGACGGCACGACTGCAGACATCACCAACCAGGTGACCTGGATCTCCGGGAATACCTCGCTGGTCAGCATCAACACTGCCGGCATGGCGACCGTACTCGGGACCAGCAGCACCGCCATCCCGATCTCGGCCAGCCTGGGCACGGTCACTTCCAATCCGCCGGCATTCCTCAGCGCGCTCTCCAGCCTGCCGCGGGTTTGCCCCGAAGCCACTATCGACATGAAAGTGTTGATCGTGACCAATAACGCAGCCGGTTATGTGGACGTGCCGGCCATCGAGCAGATTCTCAACTACATCGGCACGCCCTACACGGAGATGGACATTTCGGCGGTTTCTGCGAGTGTCCTTTCCGATGGCGCCTGCCACGGCTACTACCAGGGCGTGATCATGGCGTTCGGCGACGATATCTACAGCGCCGCCGGCCTGTACGCCACGCTGAACACCTACGAGACCACATTCCAAGTGCGGCAGGTGAACTGGTTCTTCAATCCCACGCCGGATTATGGCTTCAACTACGCCGCCAGCACCGTTCCGTCGACCACCACCTACTCGGCGAACTTCTCCGCGGCGGCGGCAACGGTATTTCCCAACATCAACACGGCGACGCCGCTCTCCATCAGCGGGGCGTTCATTTATCTCTCTCCGCTCTACACTCCGGCCGCCGGGGCGACGGTTACCCCGCTGCTGACCGATGCTGCCGGGAATGTTCTATCGGCAATCTACGCCCCGGGCAATGGGCAGCAGATTCTGAGCCAGACCTTCGACAGCAACCAGTACCTCATGCACAATCTGGTGCTGGCGTATGGCCTGGTGAACTGGGTGACCAAAGGCGTCTTCCTCGGCGACTACCACGTGTACGCGGCGGCGCAGGTGGATGACTTCTTCATCAACGACGCGGAGTGGAAGCCGGGCACACCGTGCACCGATCCCATCACCCACGACCGCACCGCCTCCGATGCAGCGACCCTGGGGACGTTCCGCCTCACCGGGACGGACATGCCGCAACTGGTGGCCTGGCAGAACAGCCTGCAGACCGATCCGCTGCTGAAGGGCTTCCAGTTGACCATGGCCTTCAACGGCGTCGGTACCACCGGCAATAACGATTGGACGGGCGTTGCAACTCCCGGCCGCGCCAGCGACACTCTGTTGACCACGCTGCCCAGCTACGAGCAGTACTTCCACTGGATCAGCCACACCTACGACCACCCCAACACCCTGAACGGGCTGCACAAGTCCGATCCGGGTGGTGACACTGACAATCCGCAGGTGGATTCGATCGACCTGGAAATTCTCACCAATCTGTTCGTGGGCAATGGCACCGGCCAGAACCTGGATGTGGACCCCAGCGATACCACAGCTCCTGCTGGAGTGGTGCCGTTGATGTTCACCGACTTCAACCCCATCAACCTAGTGAGCCCGGGCGTTACCGGTCTGAACGATACGGTGGTGCCGAGCTACCTGTATGCCGACGGCATCCGCTACGTGGTGAGCGACACTTCAGTGATTGGCCAGCCCAACAACGGGCCGAACCCCTCGCCGAATGTCGGCATCGTGAACATCATCCCGGGAACCGCTACTCCCTCCGGTATCTACGAAGTGCCGCGCTATCCCAACGACGTGTACTACAACGCCGCCAACTGGGCTGACGATCAGGCGGAGTTCCACTGCATCTACGGCCCGACTCCGGGACCCGCCCAGCCTCCGTATGACACTTACAACGCGGCGCAGATACTGGATTTCACCAGCTCGCAGTTTGTGGTGAATATGCTCAAGGGCGACATGGATCCGCAGATGTTCCATCAGCCTGACCTGCACTTCTCCGACAACGCAGCGGCGCTGGGGATGACCGGCTCGCACGTGTCCTCGCTGATCAGCGATACTTACAACCAGACCTTCAGCAAGTACGAAGCGCTCTACAAGCTGCCGGTGCTCAGCCTCACCCTCGATCAATTGGGAGTGGCGATGCAGAACCGGAACACCTACAACCTCTCGGGAGCGACCGCCAGCCTGATCGGCGTGGGCGGGGCGAGCCCGAGCATCAGCATCACCGTGCCGACCAGCGCGACGGTACCGACGGCGGTGATTCCGGTGTCGGGCCTGAACAGCAACGGTGCGGAGTCGTACGGTGGAAAGAGCATTTCGCACATCACTGTAAATGTTGGGCAGACCGTAACCCTCCCCCTTCAATAGCGCGGGCAAAATACGGGCTGCAGCACTGGCGGAGGAGTCGAACCTGGCTCCTCCGCTGTGCGTTTGGGCGAGAATGTGCTTTTCCGTTCTGTTGAAGGTAGTGATGGCCTGCCTTTTGTCCTGCCAAGCCTTTCCTCTCCGCGTGGCAAGATGATGCTCTGACGGTTTCTTACCGGCACATGTTTATCAAGACCTACCAGTCGAATCCGTTCTATACTTCCCGCTCACTTCCATTCGGCACTGTTGAAGAAACTCGATGAAAGCGATTGTGCGCACCCGATACGGATCAGCAGACGTGGTGAAGTTTGCCGAGGTAGCGAAACCTTCGCCCGCGGGCGATGAGGTCCTGATCAAGCTGTGCGCGGCATCGGTAAATCCCCTGGACGTATTCTTGATGAAAGGCGCGCCCTGGAACCGCCTGTTCCCGGGACTGGGCAGGCCAAAATACGAGATCCTGGGCTGTGACATTGCCGGGCGAGTGGAGGCAGTGGGCAGAAACGCCCGGCGGTTTCAACCAGGGGACGAGGTGTTTGGGGTCACAGGT
>DATJXG010000406.1:0-27783 GCA_035500455.1 Terriglobales bacterium
CATCAGCGAGACGGTTCGCATACGGCTGAGGTCGATGGCAACTTCCTTTTCGACGTTGGCGCCTTCGGCGATGCGGCCGACTGTCGTGTGGTTCACCTGCTTACTGTTGCCCGCTCCTCCGGAGGCGCTGTAGCCGCCCAACGTCAGCGGCCCCTGGGCGTCGGCATAAACCTGGCCGTCCGGTCCATGCAACGGGGTAAGCAGCAATACGCCGCCTTCGAGACTCTTCGCGTCGCCAATCGAGGAAACGGTGACGTCCAGCTTCACGCCGGGCTCCGCGAAAGGCGGCAACGAAGCGGTAACAAACACGGACGCGACATTATTCACGCGCACCAGGGGAGCGGGAATCTGCACCCCCATGCGCTGCATGATGTTGGCCAGGGTTTGGGTGGTGAACAGGGTTTGCAGGCGGTCGCCGGTTCCGTGCAGTCCGATGACCAGGCCATAGCCGATGAGCGCGTTATCGCGCACTCCCTCGATGGTTGTGATGTCGCGCACCAGGACCTGCTCCTTGCGGAGCGGCGGCGCAGACGCCGGTTCGTCGGCCGCGACGCAGGCGCCGGCGAGAATGCCGAACACGATAATCGCAGAGGCCAGCCGGAGGATGCAGCGCAGGACCTTACTGCACGGCGAAATGGAGTCAACAAACATGGATGTCAGAACGTCAAAATCTTCTGCAATAACTTCATTACCAGGCTCGGCGGCCGCGTTGCCTCTGAGACCACGCCTTTACCCTTAAGTTCGATTTCCAGGTTCGACAGCGAAGTCGAAAGCACGCTGTTATCCGGCCCGATGTCGCCCGGACGCACGACCCCGCGCACGATCGCAGTTTCTTTTTCGTGATTCAGCACTACCTGGCGTTGCGCTTCCACTACGAGATTGCCGTTAGGCAGGACGGCAATTACCTGTCCGGCCAGGCTGGTCTGCAATTTGCTGGTGCTCGCGGTATCGCCCTGGCCCTTGAGGGCGGTAGCGGAATTCGCGCCCAGCAGCGGATTCAGGCCTCCCGTATTCAACTTGCCAGGAAGGTTGGTAATCGCAGAATTCGCCGTGACGTTGCGCGATGTGCTGGTGGCGCCTGTGGCTTCAGCCACGGTCTGTTGCGCGACCTGGATCACGATAATGTCGTTGAGGTGGGTTGCTTTGTAATCGGTGCTCAGGTCGGTCATGCGGCCGCCCGCAACCCACAGGCTGCCGGTGGTGCTACTTTCGGGCGCTGCCACCTGCTGTTGCTGCACCCGCGCCAGGTATTCTTCGCGCGTTTGCATCGGGTCTTTTTTCTTGAAAGGCACAGAGGTGGCTTGCGCAGACAGGGCGCAGGCCAGGCAGGCCAATGTGACCCAGTTGTTCTTGATCAGCCTCACAAGGTCCCCTTCAGAAGTCCCGAGTCCTCGACTTCAGCCACCCGGACTTTCTTATGGTCGGCGCTGCGCACCCGAATCTTCTGGCCGCGCGATCCGTTCTCCAGACAGGTGACCGGAGTGATGATGCGGAACTTGTCGTTCTGCAGAATCAGCGTTGCCTGTTGTCCTGCCCGCACGAGCACGATTTTTGTCTCCCGCCTTGCGGCGTGTTCTCTCAGCAGCACCGGAGCGCGCAACGCGGCATCCCGTTCCGCCGCACTCGGCCAGCGCAACATGACGAAAAAGGGCATGCAGTCTCCGCTGTTGAGGCAGCGAATGCGCACCATCGCCGAGGTTTCCTGCCATTTCTCAATTCCCACGACCGTAAATACGCCAGCCGGGTCGTTCAATCCGACGGGCGCCAGGAACTGCAACTTCCCGTGCTCGGTGGGAATGTTCGCCAAAGTGAGGGCTGAAATCACTCGCGCTTCCGCACTCGCGACAGGCGTGGCTGAAGCGACGCTCGCAGTTTCCGCGGCAGCCGAGACGGCAAAGACCAGAACAACCGCGATTTGCCGCCACGCCGTGCTTAGAGTCATGAGTTGAGCCCGTTCTTCACTGCCAGAAGCGACTTTTGAATGTAGGCGCGGGCGTCCTCGCCCGCGCGTCCTGCCCCTGAGAACCACACCGAAACTCTGTGCCGCTCGCCGCACGGGCGAGGACGCCCGCGCCTGCATACTCCCAGCGTTTAGTGGCCGACGTTGTTCAACTGCTGCAACATCTCGTCCGCCGCCTGCACCACGCGCGAGTTCGATTCATACGAACGCTGGGCGACGATCATTTCGATGAACTCTTGCACTACGTCCACGTTGGAGCCTTCCTGCATGCCCTGAGCGATGGTGCCGAGCCCTTCCGGACCGCCAGGCGTACCGACAATCGGGTCGCCCGATGCTGTGGTGGCGAGAAACAGGTTCTGTCCAATGCTGTTGAGACCGCCGGGATTGGGGAAGATCGCCAACTGGATGGTTCCAACCTGCTGCGCCGCGGTCTGGTTGGGCTGCGTGACGGAAACCGTGCCGTCCTGGCCGATGGTGACGTTGGTGGCGTTGGGAGGAATCGTGATGGCCGGTTCAAGGGGGTTGCCGTCGGCGGTCACGATGTTGCCCTGCGCGTCCAGATGGAATGTGCCGGCGCGAGTGTAACCCACTTCACCCGAAGGAAGCGTGACTTGAAAGAATCCGTTGCCCTGAATCGCCAAATCCAGCGGGTTGCCGGTGTTGGTGAAGTCTCCCTGCGCCTGCACAACTTCCGAAGCGCTGGTGCGGGTTCCCAGTCCAACCTGCAGGCCGGCTGCGACCGTGGTCTGCTGCGTGGCCGCGGCGCCCGGCATCACCATATTCTGGTAGAGCAGGTCGGTGAACTGCAGGCGGCGGCGGTGAAAACCCGCGGTGCTCGAGTTCGACAGGTTGTTGGCGATGTTATCCAGATTGAGTTGCTGGGCGGACATTCCGCTGGCGGCCGTATAAAGAGCACGAAGCATTGAAAATTTCTCCTTAGGAATTCACGCGCGGCAGGTCGTCCGCCGCGATCTTGTTGAATTGCGAATCAAAGAGGGAAAGTGCTCGTTGCGCAAGGTCGGCGGTACGCTGCACGGTGATCAACTCCACCGCGTTTTCGACTGGGTTGACGTTGGAATCTTCCACCATTCCCTGGTGAATCTGCGAACCGTCCGCAGGTATCTCTGAATCTTTCGGGGCCGAATAGTAAGTGTTACCGACACTTTCCAGGGCAGTGCCAGGCTTGAAGTCCACCAGCTTGATTTTGCCCGCCACGGCGCCGTTGACAGAGATAGTGCCGTCGGTGCTGACCGAGATCGTTCCGTTCGCGATCGGGATCACTCCGCTGTCTCCCATCACCGGGTTGCCGTCTGCCGTAACCAACTGCCCGTGGGCAAGGTGAAAGCTGCCGTTGCGGGTGAAGAAACGTCCGTTGGCAGTTTGAACGACGAAGAACCCGGAGCCTTCGATTCCGAAGTCGAGGTCGTTGCCGGTGCGCTCCAGGCTGCCCTGCGAAAGGTCAACCCGGCTGCCCCCCAGGACTCCGTAGTCGTTGGTGGCGCGGTTGAGCGTGGACATCGGACGGTTGGTAGCGTTGGCCAGCACTGAACGGAACTGGCTGTGTTCGGTGCGGTAGCCGGAGGTGCTGGTATTCGACAGATTATTGGCGATCACATCGAGCGATTGGCTTTGCGCGATGAGTGCGGTACAGGCTGCGTAGTATCCGCTATCCATGAAGCTCCTTTTCCCACGGATGAGGATGCACGCCTGCCACCAAGCCGAGCGGGTAAAAAGTCGCCTAAGTGATTGATAGAACGGGCAGGAAATATGCGGGATGAGACGCGGATTAGAGCCTGGCGGGCCGCGCGGTTCTGCGTGAAGTTGGCGTTCGGCCCAGGTTCTAACCCGCCTCTAGTTTTCTAATCGAATGTAGGCGCGGGCGTCCCCGCCCGTTTGTCCCTCTATCAGAATTCAACGCGGCTCGTGCCTCTGCCAACACGGGCGAGTACGCCCGCGTCTACATAGCCTACGAGGAGAAAGCCCTAAGTCCGCTCCCTGGGAGACAGGGGCACTTCTTCGACCAGAGCCAACAGCCAGTCAATGCCTACATCCACGAGACAATCCTCGATGCGCAGGAGATACTCTTGCGGGTGCCGGTCGGTGTTGGCCAGACGTAGAAGTTGAGAAGCGAGAACCACGTCTTTCTGTACGACCTGCGCGAGGGAAAACAGATCCACCGGGGGAGCATTCAGGAGTAACTCCATCTCCACTAAGGTGGATTTTAGCGGGGTAAGGCGGGGCAGATACTGCGTGGTCCAAAAAGCGCCGGGGCACTGTGAATATCCAGGAGACGGGAAGCTCCCGGCGCCACGCTTTTCGTATATGCCTTTCGCCGACATGGGATATCTATCGGCCCGAGAGGTGGTTTTCTTGAATTTGGGCTAAGTGACTATTGTGCCTGAGGCATTTCCAACCTGAACAGCAGATCGAGGGGCTGGGGCAGGCCTGTGAGCCGCACCCAAAGGTATTCACGGCAACGGGCGAAGCGGAGTCCAGTGGCGCCGCTGCTCACCAGGTGGTCTTTTACATTTTCGGCCATTTCCGCCGGATTCGACAGGTTTTCGAAGACAAATTCACTGCTGCCGCTTCTCCAGGGGACCTGCTGCAGGCGCGCCCGAAATTCGGTGATGGTGATAAAGCACGGAGCGGAAACGCATCCCAACACTCTCTCCACTCCCTGCAGCACCGCATGCTCGATGCGGGTTGCGAAGCCGATCTGCAGCTTCCCCGAATCTTCCAGAAACTGAATCGGCAGCATCTGGTGCAACTCCATGAGCCGCGCAGGCACCAGCAAGGGGAGGCCGGCCGGGGCGTTCTTCATAGAAAAGACTGGATAGCCCCACTGTCCCGCGAGCGCTTCGGCGACCTGTTCTTCATTGACAAAGCCGAGGTGCAGCGCAACATCACCGATGCGCTCCCCTGAGCTGCGGTGGTTCTCCAGGGCGACCTTGAACTGCTCTTCATTCATGGATCCTTGTGAGAACAGCATCAGTCCCAGGGGAAAGCGCGCGGGCCGCTTGGTCTCGACCGGGCGCGCGGAATGGGCGAGATTGGTGAAGCGCTGGGTAAGGGCGGACTCCAGACAGTCCGCGCCGCAGTACCATTCGCCGTCCAGTTCGATGCCCTTGCCGTTGAACAGCGCTTTCAACGATGATGTCCGGCAGCCCACGTAGGCACATTTCTTCGACCAGTTCTCCCAATGGATGCTGCGGTCGCGGCGTGTTGCCTGCCGTCCCGCGGATTCGATTGTGGTCAGGTCCTTCACCAGTTCTCCGCCTTTACAGGGCTTCCGCTGCGGCGCAAACTTCGGTCACCCGCAGCCCGTAGTGGCCTTCCACGATCACTACTTCTCCGCGGGCAAACACTTTGTCGCGGAGGAGGAGTTCTACCGGCTCGTGTACACGCTTGTCCAGTTCCACCACCGAGCCGGCATTCAATTCCACCAACTGCCGCAGAGGCAGCTTCCGCTGGCCAAAGCGCAGGGTCACTTCCACCTCCACGCCCATCACCAGATGCAAATTTCCCGGCTGCATCGCTGCCCGCCCGGGTTCGATTCCTGTCGCTGCCATAGTTGGCGCTCCTTCCATAGTTGGGGAGGCAGAGGGTTGAGACGGGAGGGTTTGGGGAGTCGAGTTCACGATCTGCGAGCTGAGCAGGAGATAAATGCGCAGCGGTTCGGCAGCGCCATCGCCGGCCAGAAACGTCAGTGCCATGTTCGGCTGGAAGTTCGGAGATGTGCCGGTGGTCAGCTGCGCGCGGGTGGCCCCGAACTGCTTCTGAAATTCCCCGAACGCCAAAACCACGGTCTGCCGGAGCAGTTCCTGCAGCGTCTGTGCCTTGGCCGCGGACGCGCCCGGAATCTTTCCCGCCAGGGTGCCGGCGTTGCGCTGGTCCATCACCAGAGCTGCCTGCCCGTTAATCATGCCTTCGGCGCCAATCAGCAGGCAGATCGGGGTGTTTCCCGGAATCGGCCCGGTTTCAGGAGTCACTTGAACTTCACACTGCGAGCCGGTAAGCCGGGAGAGCAGGTCGGCCAGCGCCTTGCGGCAATTTTCTACGAGAGCTTCTAGAGCGGTTCGGGTTGCAGTTGTCATAGCTTTTATCCGTTGTGGGTCTGGCGTCTCCTAATCTGCCCCGCCAACTTGGCGGCGCGGAACGAACCCGCCCTTACCGGCGCGGACTCAAACCACTCGTGGCCTTCGACCGTCAATTGCGCGGGAGTATTCGCGGGAATTCCCAGGTCGAGCAGCTTTCCCGGCCGCAGATAGAGAAGCTCCTGCAGCGATACCTTGATTCCGGGAACGTTCAGCTCCAGGGAACAGAGGCAATCCATGAGGCGCTCCTGGATGCGGGTCGCCGCCGAAGGAGCCGCGCCGCGCGGCGTAGAGGGCACAATCTTTGACACCTTGCGCAGCATCGCGCCGGCGGTGGAAACGGGAAAGAAAACTTTCAGCATCCCCTCGGCATCGCCCAGCCTGGCGCCTAGCCGCAGCACGACCATGCGCTCACTGGGAAGCAGCAGAGTGCGCAATTGCAGCGGCTTCTGCTGTTCTCCGACGCTGACGCCGATGTCCATCGACTTCCAGGCCAGTTCCAGCTCTCCGCAGATCACGCGGACGATGTCCTGCATCAGGTACTCTTCGATCTCGCTCAAACCGCGCTGCGGGACGTGGTTTCCGCCCGGGCCGCCCAGAAGCAGGTCGAGCATGGGGAAGGCCAGCGCAAGATCGACGAAGATGCCGCCTACAGTGTGTTGCGGCCGCAGTTCGATCGAGGTGACGTATGACGCGGCAGGAATCTCGCTGACCACCTGGGAAAAGGCGGAGTCTTCGATGCCCTCAAGCTTCAACTCGAAGCTGGTGCGCAGGTGATTGCTTACGGCGTAGGTAAGGTTGCGGACCAATCCATCGTGCATGCCGGCGAGGGTCTGGATCTGGGTCTCGTTCAGGCGTCCAGCCTGCTGGAAGTCGTAAACCCGGACGTCCTCGCTTGCCCGGTTCAGCCCGTCATTCGTGATGTTTGGCGTTGCCAAAGTCTTATCTCCTGCCAATTATCGGTCGAGTTAGCTAGCACTCAGTCGTAAACGCCCGCACGCCTTCCACCGAATGCTGCTCCAGGGTCTGGCGCAGTTTGTTCAGGGCGCCGGAGTGGAGCTGGGAAACGCGCGATTCGCCAATGTCCATGACTTCCGCGATTTCCCGCATGGTGAGTTCCTCGCGGTAGTAAAGCGAAACCACCTGCTGCTCTTTCTTCGATAAACCCGAAATGGCTTGCGCCAGCCGCTCGCGCATCTCGGTGCGCAGGCATTGGTGGAACGGATCTTCCTCTGGATTCGCCGGGGCTGATTCCACCAGATCGTGCTGCTCGCTGCGGTCCTGCCCGTAAGCCACCTGCTGGCCGACGATGGTGAGCGAATCCAGCTTGCCCTTCAGTTTGTGCAGCGCTGTGAGTTCGATGCCCATCTCGGCGGCCATTTCCTCATCGGTCGGCTGCCGGCCCAGCTTCATGGACAATGCGTCCATCACCTGATCCACATGCTTGCGTTTGTCGCGGGCGCGGCGCGATGCCCAGTCCTGCTCGCGCAGGCTGTCCATGATGGCGCCGCGAATGCGGAACTGGGCGTACGACTTGAACTGCACGTTCTTGCCGGCATCGAAGTGGCGGGCGGCGTCAATCAGGCCGAGGACGCCGGAGTGCACCAGATCCTCGAACAACACGTGCTGCGGCAAACGTTCATGAATGCGGCGCGCGATGTAATACACCTGCTGGATCTCGCCCATCACCAGCTGATCCTGGGCGGTTTGGCCTTGCGCTCCCTTGTATGCCATCTCGGCTTGCATCATTGGCTGTTCACCTCGTGGCTCCTCGCACCCTGCTTCCTCTTGAGTCGCTTCCTTGATTGCGCTTTCGCTTGTCATCGCACCAGGCCCACGGATTGGACTGGGATCGTCGGCGGAATTTCCGTAGGCGCCAGCACCACAATCTTGGGCAGGAACGGCTCCAGCAAACGCCGCAGGTAGTACCGGCCCGGCGAAGCGCACAGCAATACCGGATTCGCCTGCACCGCGTGTTCACCCAGTAACGCGCGCAGTCCCTCGAGCACCCGCCGCACCAGCGAGGGCTGCAGCGCCGCCGAAGCGCCCGACGCCGCGTTCCCGTTCATTGCCCGCAGGCACTCTTCCTCGATGCTGTTGTCGAGCGTAACCACCTTGAGCGATCCGCCGCCGTCCAGCAGCGGCCGCACCAGGGCCCGGCCCAGCGCGTGGCGAGCCGCTTCGACCAGCAGCACCGGGTTCTTGCTGAGGGGAGCGGCTTCGACCAGAGCTTCCAGAATCGTGCCCAGATCGCGGATCGAGACCTGCTCGCGCAGCAGCTGCTGCAGAATTTTCTGCACTTCGCCCAAAGTCATGAGCTTGGGGATGAGTTCTTCCACCAGTTTGGGATGGGAATCGTTCAGCCGGTCGATCAGGCGCTTCGTCTCTTGCCGGTTGAGCAGTTCATACGCATGCTGGCGGATGACTTCGCCCAGATGGGTTGTAAGCGCGCTGACGTTATCTACGACCGTGAAGCCCGCGGACAGCGCCTGCGGCTCCACTTCGCGCGAGATCCACTTGGCGGGAACGTTGAAGGCGGGCTCGCGCGTATCCTGGCCGGGCAATGCCGCCGCCGTGATTTGCGAGCTGATCGCCAGCAGGCAATCGCGCCGCAGCTCCCAGCGGGCGATCTCAGTGCCACGAAGCGAGATGACGTATTCGTTTTCATGCAGCGAAAGATTATCGGTAATGTGAATCGGCGGCACTACGAAGCCCAGGTCGCGCGCCATGTGCTTGCGCAGCGCGCGAACCTTGGCGAGCAACTGGCCGCCCTTCTTGGCGTCTGCCAATGGAACCAGCCCGAATCCGACTTCTAGGGTGAGGTCGTCCAGCTTCAGCGCCGCTTCCATCGGATCCACCGCCGCAGCGGCTTTGCCGTCGCCCTTGGCCGCGGGCGTAGTCGCGAGACCCGTAACTTCCTTTCCCGACGGCGCTTCGTCTTTGAGTAGCCTCGCCAGGCCGAACATCAACCCGGCGACCAGAATGAACGAGAACTTGGGCAGGCCCGGAATCAAGGCGAGGGCGGCGATCACTCCGCCGGCAAGCAAAAGCGGCCGGCGTTTCCCGAACAGCTGGGTGCCGATATCAACGCCAAGCGTGCTTTGCGAGGAAGCGCGTGTGATCACAATGGCGCCGGCCACCGACACCAGCAGCGACGGAATCATCGTCACCAGGCCATCGCCGACGGTCAGGATCGTGTAGGTCTTGAGGGCCTCGCCGAAAGGCATGCCCTGCTGGAAAACCCCGATCAGAAACCCGGCGATGATGTTGATCGCTGTGATCAGAATGGTGGCCAGAGAGTCGCGCTGATTGAAGCGCGCCGCGCCGTCCATGGCGCCGTAGAATTCGGCTTCCTTGGCGATCAGCTCGCGCCGCGAGCGCGCTTGGTGTTCATCGATCAGGCCGGCATTCAAGTCCGCGTCGATCGCCATTTGCTTGCCGGGCATGGCGTCCAAAGTGAAGCGGGCGGTGACTTCGGCAGTCCGCACCGCACCGTGGCTCACCACCATGTACTGGATCGCAATCAACGCCAGGAAAATCACGAAGCCGACGACATAATTGCCGCCCACCACGAACTGTCCGAATGCTTCAATCACCTTCCCCGCCGCGGAAGACCCTTCACTGCCATGCAGGAGAATTCTGCGGCTGGAAGCCAGATCGAGGGACAGGCGCAGCAGAGTCAAAAGCAGCAGCAGGCTGGGGAATACGGAGAACTGCACCGGCCGCAGAATCTGCACCGCCGAGAGCAGCACCAGAACCGAAATCGTGATGCTGCACGTCAGCAAGAGGTCCAAGGCGAACGACGGCAGCGGCACCAGCATGACGAAAATCAGGCTGACGGCGCACGCTGGAATAATCCAGTCCGCGCCATTCGCTTTCAACGCACTCAGGAAACCCGGTTTGCCTGCCATTTTCCTCTCACGTCTCTAAATGCCGTTACTTATTGCGCGGACGCGCCGCCCGGCGCGCCGCCTCCACCTGCGCCTTGTAAACAAACGCCAGAATTTCGGCCACCGCCGTGTACAGCTTTGCCGGAATCTGCCCGTTCACCGCCACCAGGCGATACAGCGCCTGCGCCAGCGGCGGGTTCTCCATGATCGGCACGTTGCTCCAGCGCGCTACATCCTTGATTTCCTGCGCGAACAGGTCGCGGCCCTTCGCTACCACGATGGGAGCCGCCATCATGGGCTCGTATTTCAGAGCCACGGCGAAGTGGGTCGGATTGGTCACCACCACCGTCGCCTGCTCGGTATCGAGCAGCATCTGCCGCCGCCGGACTTGCCGCTGCAGGCGCCGGATACGCGCCTTGATCTGCGGGTTTCCATCTGTCTCCTTCATTTCTTCCCGCAGCTCTTCCCGGCTCATCTTGAGGTCGCCTTCGTGCTTGCGCCAGGCGATGAGATAATCGATCGCCGCGAAGATCACCAGCACCAGCAGCGATTTCCATCCCACCTCGAAAAGCAGAGTGAGCATCAGCTGCGCGTGCGCGCCCATCCCCAGGTTGGAAGCGCGCACAACCTCTCCCATGTGCCGGTGAAATACGCCGTAGCTGACGTAGATCACGCAGATGATGGGCGGCAGGGACTTGAGCAGTCCGCCCAACGCGGAAATGGAAAATATCTGCTGCAGCCGGTTGACCGGGCTCAGTCTTTCCGGATTCGGCGCCAGCGCCTCCGGGGCAAACACAAAACCGCCCTGCGCCACTCCCGTGACCGCGGAGATCACCCACGCGCCCAGCATCACCGGCGCGGCCCAGCGAATCACCTCCCAGTACGACCAGAACAGCACCGAACTGCGCGGCGCCAGCACGTCACTCACCGGCATACTCAGAGAAGTCTGCAGCAGGGTGCGCCATGCCTCGGCCATGTGCGAAGCCTGCCAACCGATCAGCGCGCAGGCAGCGGCGATCGCGAGAATGCCGGAGAGATCGCGCGTCCGGGCGACCTGACCCTTCTCGCGGGCTTTTTGCCGTCTTCGCGCTGTCGGCTTCTCTGATTTGTTGGAATCCGCCATACTTCTCTCTTAACCGCCGTCACTTAGTGAGCCAGCCTGAGCGTCCTCTCCGTAATTGCCAGCGAATCGGTAAACAAACGCGCGAACAAGTCCGGCCAGTAGTGCACGGCCGCGCTCAGCAGCAGCAGCCCGAAAAGACCCTTCACGGCCGGCCCCAGAAACATCACCGGCATTTGCGGCGACGCCTTGCCGATCAGTCCCAGCAGGATGTCGGCAACCACCGATGCAATCAGCACCGGCGCCGCGATCTGCACACCGACTCCCAGAATGCTTCCTCCCACATGCAGTACCTGTTTGGTGAAAGCTGCATTCGCTGTTCCTGCGCCCGGCGGCAGATAGTCGAAGCTGCGCACAATCGCCCGCAGGATCCAGTGGTGCACATCCAGGCTGAGAAAAATCAGCAGCGTCATCATCTGTGTGAACACCGACATCACGTTGCTTTCGATCTGCGTCTGCGGATCGAGGATGGTCACCAGCGAGTACCCCATCTGCACACTCAAAATCTGCCCCGCCATCTCGGCGCCTTCAAAAACCAGGTTGGTGGTAATACCAATCGCCACCCCGACAAGCAACTCGCTGGCGATCAGCAGCGGCCAATGCTCAACCGGAATCACTCCCACCCGCGGAGCAAACACCGGATACAGAACTGCCGTGATGGTCAGTGCCAGCATGGCCTTGATCCTTGGTGGCACGGCCGCGTGGCTCATGAAGGGTGCGAACAACATGAGGCCCGAAACTCGCGCTCCGACTACCAGCGCCGTGCTCAAGATGCCGGCTAGAGAGAATTCCATCGCCTAAGCACTCCACCCTTCCGCCGTTTCTCTAGCGCGCATAGCTGCCGACATTGGAAAAAATCTGCACTGTGAACTGCGCCAGCTGCCGCCACATCCACGGCATCAGGACGAATACGCCGGCAGCGGCGCTCAGCAGCCGCGGCACGGTGGAAATGGTTGTGTCCTGCAGCGAGGTGAGCACCTGAACGACGTTGATCAGGAGGCTCACCGCGATCGCGATCGCCAGGATGGGCCCGCCGACACGAAACACTTCAAACAGCGTTCTTTGCCCCAACTCCACGATTTGTCCTGTATGCATCGCCCCTCACATGAAACTTTTCATCAACGAACCCACCAGCAGGTTCCAGCCGTCCACCATCACAAACAGAAGCAACTTCAGCGGAGTGGAAATGACCACCGGCGGGAGTTGAAACATTCCGACCGAGGTGGTGATCGAAGCCACGACCATGTCAATCACGATGAACGGAAGAAACAGGACGGCGCCGATCTGAAATCCCGCGCGCAACTCCGAAAGAATGTATGCCGGCACCAGCACCCGCATGGAAATCTCTTCTGGAACGCGCGGCCGTGGCTCTTTCGAAAGCTCCACGAAGAGCGACACGTCTTTCTCGCGCACGTAATGCAGCATGAAAGTCTTCAGCGGCTTTGAGCCCTCAGTCATGGCCTCGGAGAGGTTCATGGTGCCGTGTTCGTAGGGCTGGAATGCGTTCTCGTAAATTCCGGCACCCACCGGTTGCATCAGAAATGAGGTCAGAATCAGCGCCAGGCCGATGAGCGTCTGGTTCGAGGGCGTAGTCTGCAGGCCCAGTGCCTGCCGCAGAAAATGAAACACCACCAGCAAGCGGGCGAACGGCGTCAGGCAGAGGATCAGCGAAGGGATCAGCGTCAGAAACGTCAGCAGGATTGCGATCTGCAGTGCTGAATTGTCGCCTAGGCCGGTAATCTTGATTTCATTGGGCTGCACGTGAAGCGAAGGCGCGGCGGACGTGGCCGAGGTCGCGCGGGTTGCCGCAATTGCCTGCGAAGGCAGAGCCGCCAGCAGGACTCCAACCGCCAGAACCCATCCCATCAGACGAAGCGACCTGCGAGTCATCGAAGCTCAGACCTCGAAAGTTCTGGCCCTTGGTGTCCGGATCCTGCTTGTGCGCAGTTCTTCATGGTGTCGGAGAAGCTGGGTTCGGTTTCCCCTAACCGCGTCAGCATGGCAATCGAATTCGTGGCGCCTCCAATCAGGAATCGTTCCTGGCCAACCTGCACCACCGCGACAAACCGCTTGTCGCCGAGAGAAACGCTCTCGCAGACGCGCAGATTCTTTTTGGCGGGGCGCTGCGAGGCCAGCACTTTCATCAGCCCGCTCCAGCAGGTCAGCAGAATTCGGTACAAAGCTCGGGCTGACGGCGAATCAGCTAGGCCGGGCCTCCGTTTGGCATTCCCCTCGGGGCTCTGTTCATAGGCGCGGGCCTCCGCGGCAGTCCCGGCAAAAGGAACTTGCGCTCCGCTCGGTACGCAGACTGTGCTCATGCCAGCTCCGTAATTCTGCTTGCCAGCCGGTCTCCGGCGACTTCGAACTTGGCCCAGGCGATCAACTTGCCGTTCACGCGCACCGGCACGTCTGACGTGGATTGGAAGAGCGTTCTGATAACCGACCCGGGCTTCAACCCCACCAAATCCCCCACCGTAAAATTGGGGACGGGAATTTCCACAGTCAGGGTCATGGGCAGCCACGGCAGTTCGTCCACCACGTTCTTCCGTGGGTGAGCCGGAGCTTTGGGGATCTCCACGACCGGCGGATTCTGGTTCGGGTTCAGGTTTGGGTTATGGCTTGCCATAATTCCGCTTACACGCGTGCAAACGGAGAAGTGCAAGTGAGTGACCGGTGTGCGATGAAATTGCGGCGCCGGAGCGGCGCAGCCCGGGCGCGCGGCAAGGTACGGGAAGGAAAAGATTTAGGGGGATATCCGCGCTGCGTGGCGCGCCGGCGGCAGGAAAGCGGCGCTCACAGAATTAGAGGCGGAGTAGAGCCACAGAACGTCCGGCTGCGCCGGGTATTGAGGCGCAGCCGGAGGTGTTCTAATCAGCCGTTAAGTTTCGCACCCGCCAGGTGACTAGGTTCCCTTTCGCTTTGTGGTGCGATCCTTCGCGCTGATCACTTACCGCAAAGATCGCAAAGAAAATTCATTCACCACGCCGCTACTGGCGGATCAGGTTAATCGTGTCTTGCGTCGTCTCGTCGAACGTGGTCACAACCTTGGCGCTGGCCTGGAAGCCGCGTTGCGCCACGATCATCGCCGCAAACTCGGTGGCGATGTCCACGTTGGACTGCTCCAGCGCGCCGCCGGTCAGCGTGCCGCGGCCACCCGCTCCCGGGACCCCGATGGTCGGGGCGCCCGAAGGCAGGGTAGCGTTGAAATAGTTCGATCCCACGCGAAGCAGGCCCTGTTCATCTGGGAAGGTGGCAAGGGCGAGCTGCCCGAGCGGCGTGGTCTTGCCGTTGGTGAAGGTGCCGGAGATCACACCGTCGGCGCCCACGTTAAAGCTCACCAGCGTGCCGCTGCTGTACCCATCCTGCGATGTAGTAGCGGTCGTGCTGGCCGAAGCCACCTGGGTCATCAGCGGGTTGTTATTGCTGTCGAACAAATTCCAGGTCAGGTTGACGGCAGCCGCACCATCGGCCAGGCCGGGCACCGTGATGCCCGTGATGTTTGCCGCCGGTGAAACCAGTGTGCCGTTGCCGTCGAAGGTCAGGGTTCCCGTGGACACGCTCACCGGATTGCCCGTCTGCCCCACGTCAGCGGCTGGAATCGTGATGTTGTAATTCCAGGTGTTGGCCGCGCTCTTGGTGAACTGGAAGGTCAGTACGTGGGAAACGCCCAGCGAATCATAGACTGACATCGGGGTGGAGAAATTCTGGCCCACAGCAGTCGAAGCGTCGAGGTTGGTCGTCATCGAAATGTCGCCGGAGGCTTTCGGCGGGCTGATCAGGCCCTGCCCGAGAACGATCGGGGAGAGCGTCTGCCCCGGGGTGATCACTCCATTCACCGCGGGGTATCCCATCACGTCTTCTCCATCCTGAGTAGTGAGGTTTCCGCTGAGTCCCACGGTGAAGTGCCCGTCGCGCGTGTATTGCTGTTCGCCGGTGCTCTTCTGAGTGACGAAAAATCCGTCTCCGGTAATGGCCACGTCGGTGGCCACGCCGCTGGTGTTCAGGCTGCCGTCCATGAAGTTGGTCGTAATCGACCCCACCCCCGCGCCGGCGCCGATCTGTGTAGGATCCCCCGATCCCGTGTTGCCAATGGTTTGGTAGAACAGGTCTTTGAAGGACGTGTCCTGCTTCTTGTAGCCCACCGTGTTCAGGTTGGCCAGGTTGTTGGAAATAACAGTCAACGCTTCGCTGGCGGAATCCAGGCCAGAAAGCGGTATGGAAAACATCGGCATGTTCTTATCTCCTGTGTCCTATGAACTCTGAAATCGGGGGACTTGAAACTCGCTTGCCAAAATCGAACCGCGCTTTACCCCGCCCTTAGGAACCTTGTGTCGCGCTCGTTCCAGTCGTGGGTGCCTCGAGTCCCTGCAGCCCCTGGTTGATCTGGATCAGTTGATCGAGCTGGCTGATGGAGACGATCTGCTGCACCATCTGGCTGGGATCGAGCGGCGAAGTCGGGTCCTGCGACTTCAACTCCGCCGAGAGCATGCTGATGAACAGGCTCGTGGGATCGCCCAGCGAACCGTTGCTGGAACTCGAAGTGGGCGTCGTACTCGTGGTGCCCGTCGTTGTCGTGTTGTCGAATGGTGTTACCTGCATTGCTTTCCTCCTGATTTCCTCTGCGCGCTAGATTCGAATATCCAGCCCGCTGCTTCCCTCTCTCACTTCCTCTGGAGACAAAATGCTCTCGATGTGGCCCGCGGCTATGCCGCCCCCCTGGGGGGTCGAGTAGAACTGCTGCGGGCTGCGCGAGTCGCCCTGAAATCCCCCGGCCGGCGCTCCCTCGTGGCGCACCGTCAGTGAGGCCAGCGAGAAATCGCTCTGCTGCAGCTTCTGCTGTAAGGCCGGCAAATCATTGGTCAAGATATGGCCTAAGTCGCGGTGTTCCACGGAAATTTCCGCCTTCAATTGCTGATCGTGCATCTGGGTGCGGATTTCCACGTTGCCGAAATCTCCCACCCGCATTCCCACCTTCATCTCCGATCGTCCCAGTTCGTTCAGCAACGATGTGGAGTGCACCAGCGAAGCCGGCTGCGTGAATTCATTGTTCGCAGCCTCCGCCGCCGCGGCCGCCGCCTGCGGGTTCGCCGGAAGTGTCGCAGCATCAGCGGAACTGGCCGCCTGCTTTACATCCGAGCTAGAAGCTGAAGGATCGGGCGCAACTCGCGCCGCCGCGTCCGTCACATCGTGTCCCGCCGGTTTCGCTTGAGTCGCATCAACCTGGGCCGTAACCTCGGTGCCCTTGGCTGGACTGAATTCGTTATTCTTCTTCGGCGAGTTCTGCCCGGAGCCAGCGTTGCGCTCGTTGCCGCCGGCGGTTTCACCGGCACTCTTGACCGGCGCATGAGCACCCGCGATCTGGGTTGCTCCCGGCAGTTTACTGCTGGCCCCATGTCCACTCACGGACTTGAGCGTCGCTTCTTTGCCCGATTGCACCACCGCCTGGCTCACTGCGGACTTGACCAGCGTGTTCACGGCATCTTTCGCGGCATGCTCCTGGATCGCTGAGTTCACGGTAGTACCCACGGCAGGAAGAACTCCTGACGGCTGATCGGCGGTTCCCTCTACAGATTGATCCGCCTTCACTGCTGTCTGTCCCTGATGCAACTGCACCGCGCCTGCCTGACCCGCCGCCTGCTTGTTGGGTGCAACGTTGAGATGGGAAGGCGCCGACGCGTTCGCATCAGCCTTGACGGCAGTGGCCACCGCTGCTTGAAGAGCATTCATGGCTTCGAGCGCCGAAGCAGCTGCAGCGGGACTGTTTTCCGTGCTGTCGCCGTCCGCCTTGAAATTCGTATTTGCCGCGGATCCATCAAGACCTTGCGGCTTCACCTGAAGGCCGGACGCATCACCAGGAGCTGAATTCGGCGTTATTGTTTTCGGAGAAGCTGCCACAACGTTAGCCTTCTGAGGTGGTGCACCGGACTTCGTTGCCTGCGGCACCACCGGGCCCGGGACGGTCTGAGTGTTAGATCCCTGGCTGCTCGCTTTCCCCGACTCATCTTGCCGCTTGGTCTCGCTATTCGCCCGCGTCCGCGAACTGGCCCCCTTCGTACTCCGGCCGGAATCGTTCGCATCACGCTGCGGCGTGGCAGCCTGGCTCGCTGGAGTGCTCCCCTCGTCCTGCGCCGTCATCGGCGCGAGCAGCGCGGCGAAGTCTCCGGCCGACGCGGCTTGAGAAGCCGCCGGCGGGGCCGCTGGCATCGGGGTCGTGCTCGTAAGCATAGTTGCCGGGACCAAGTCCATATCTCCGCGACCTTCGTATAAGCACGCCTGCCGCCAGAGTTCCGTCTTCGGGAACGTCCCAGATTGAAAATTTGTCGTTGAAAGCTAAAGACTTGTGCCCTTGGCGCCGATAAACATTGAAGTTACTTTGCGAGGATTGTGGCCCTGGGCAAGGACTGCCCGGTTGCCGATAGGCAAACTCTGCCTATTGCTTGTGCTGCAGCCGCAGCAGGAATAGTTCGTCGCGCTCCCGCTGCTCGATTTTTCCCTGCTCCCGCTGATACCTATCAAGCTGCTGTTGTCGCAACTCTTCCAGTACGTCGCGCTTCTGCCGCGCCTTCCTGTAATTCTCCAGCTGTTCGCGGAGGGCCTTCTGCGCTTCGTGCAGTTTTTTCTGCAGCTGCAAACGGCGGTCTTCCAGCGCCTTGGCCTCTTCGATCGCCATTTGCAATTGGAAACCTGTGGTTCCCCGCTTCAGCTCATCCGCCTGCTGCTCGTGATTCCGAACAATGTTCTGCGCCACCTCCCACAGCTTGCCCTGCGCAGTTGCAAGTTCGGCATAGCGCCGCTCCAGCAGCAACAGTTCGCGCTGCTCCAGCTTTTCGCGGATGTTGAGCACGCTGGCGAGAGAAAAGCGGAAAGGCATGGGTGATATGGTGGCGACTCTGTTATCCCGGCAGCGCCATCAGTCGAGCCTGCGTGTCGGCCAGTCCGGCCAGTTCATGCCGCCCTTGCTGCAGGAAGGAAGTAATCGGCGGCACCGCCGCTACAGCTTTATCCAGCACGGGATCGCTGCCTGGCTGATACGCGCCGATGCGAATTAAATCTTCGGAACGGTTATAGGCGGAAAGCAGCAGCCGCAGACTCCTGACCTTCTCCAGGTGCGGCTGTGAGCAGACGTTCGGCATGAGCCGGCTCAAGCTGTCAAGTACGGAAATCGCAGGATAATGCCCGCGCGCGCTCAGGTTGCGGTCGAGCACGATGTGCCCGTCGAGCAGCGAGCGCACCGTATCCACCAGCGGGTCCTGCTGATCGTCGCCTTCCATCAACACGGTGTAGAACGCGGTGACGCTGCCGGTCGCGAATCGGCCGGCGCGTTCCACCAGCCGCGACAGCATGCTCAACACGGAAGGTGTGTAACCTTTTGTAGTCGGAGGTTCTCCTGCCGCCAGGCCAATCTCGCGTTGCGCCATGGCGAAGCGCGTCAGCGAGTCCACTACCAGCAAGACGTTTTTTCCCTGGCGCGAAAAATATTCCGCCACGGTAGTCGCCGCCAAAGCCGCCCGCACCCGCAGCAATGGAGATTGGTCGGAGGTAGAAACAATCACCACCGAACGCTTCCGGCCCTCTTCTCCCAGTTCCTCGAGAAACTCACCTACTTCGCGGCCGCGCTCGCCCACCAGAGCAAGCACCGTCAGATCGGCCGCGGTGCCTCGTGCCATCATCCCCAGCAGCGTGCTCTTGCCCACGCCGCTGCCGCCAAAAATGCCGATACGCTGTCCGCGCCCGCAGGTGAGAAAGGCATCCACCGCGCGAATCCCGCACGCCAGCGGCTCGCGAATCGGTGTGCGCTCCAACGGCAGCGGCGCCGCGCCATCGAGGCGCAGCTTAAGCTTGGCGCGGTATTCGCCCCGGGAATCGAGCGGGTCCCCGGTGGCGTCCACCACTCTTCCCAACAATTCCGGCCCCACCCGGAGCGTGGGCGTAGCTCCCCAGGTGATGATGGGATCGCCAAAGCGCACGCCCTGCGGCTTCTGCAGCGGCATCGCCAGGACGACCGAATCGCGAAATCCGACAATCTCTCCCGAGAGATGCGCCCCCGTGGAACTGACGATCTCGCAGCATTCGCCCACGGAACAGAATGGCCCCTGCGATTCCACCAGATTGCCCACCACCTGGCTGACGTGGCCCTCCCACCGCAGGGTTGAGGCCGTACGCAGCCAATTGAAGTACGGCGCGAGAGAAGCTTGCATCATTCTGACTCCGGCTTTAATGCCAGCAGATCGAACAGCCCATTCTCGATCTCTTTGAATTGCTCACTGAGTCCGATTTCAGTGCGCCCCAGCTCAGTTTCGAGAATGCAATTGCCGGCTGCGACCGCCTCATCGGCGAGCACCTCGAGCGCGGCCTTGCCCTCGCGATGCGGAGCCAGCTCGTTTTGCCACATCTCCGCCTCCGCCGGGTGTACCCTGACCCGGACTCCCGTGCTCTGGTGCAGCTTCTCGAGCACACCCCGCGCCAGCTTCGGGGTAAGCAACGGATCGGCCTCTGCCTCGCGCTGTAGAATTTTCGAAGCGATGGCGAGCGCCAGCTGTACAACCTCTAGCTCAGTTCGCGAATAGTAGTCGGCAACCTCCGACTTAAAGCGCAGAATTGCCTGCGTGATTCGCACCCGCTCTTCCGCCAGTTGGACCGCGCCGCGCGCTCGTTCTTTCTCTTCGCCTTCGCGTACGCCCTCAGCGTGGGCGCGTAGCAGCAACTGAGTGACTTCGTCGCCCTCGGCTGAGGTATCACTGTCCGCCGCATCATCGGGATGTGCGCCGGCGATTTCCGGATAAGCAAAGTTCTCCACCGGCGCCGGCGCCGAAGGTGGGAAGAAGCTCTTATACGAGGAACTCATCGTCCCCTTCCATCTTCAGCACCAGCTTGCCTTCGGATTCCAGCTTGCGCGCCGTGGCTACCGCGTCTTCCTGCGCCTTGGCTACTTCCTTGGCGCGGACCGGCCCCAGGACTTCCATGTCTTCTTTCAGCATCTCCACCGCGCGCGACGACATGGCGCGGAAAATATGGTTTTTCAATTCCTCGCTCGCGCCCTTGAGGGCCAAGCCGAGAGTTTTCTTGTCCACCGCGCCCACCCACTCGCGCAGTGAAGCCTCGGGCAAGCCCAGGAAATCCTCGAAGGTAAACATCAGGTTGCGTATGCCGACCGCCAGCTTCGGTTCTTCGCGCTCGATCGCCTCCAGAATGCTGCCCGCGGCGGCGGAATCCATGCGGTTCATCAGTTCGGCGACGCTCTTCACCCCCGAATACGACTGCCGGTTCTGTTCGCCTAGCGATTGCACTTTCTTTTTCAGCACTGAGGCAATGCGTTTCACCATGTCGGGGGAAAACTGCCGCAGTTCGGCCAGGCGCCGCACCGCGTTGGAGCGAATGTTATCCGGCAGTTTGAGCAGCACTGCCGACGCTACCTTCGACTCCAGATGCGCCAGCACCAAGGCGATGGTCTGCGGGTGCTCCTCCTCCAGAAATTTCGCCAGCTGATTGGGATCCACGCCCCGCGCCCAGGCGAATTGCGCGCTGCCGTTTTCGCTGGCCAGCGCGATCTTGCGCAGCACCACGCTGCTGGCTTCCTCGCCAAAAGTCTTGGAAAGCAATCCCTTCACGTAGCCTGGGCCGCCCCAGGCCTTGGCGGTGTCACTGTTCGCCGTGTGGTGGAATTCTTCCAGAATCTCGTGGGCCACCTCGGCTGGAACGTTCTCCAGCGTGACCAGTTCTTCGGCGATGGCCTGCACGTCGCTTTCGGGCAACTGCCGCAGCACCGCGCTCGCGGCCTCCTCGCCCAGGACGGCCAGCAGCACCGCTACTTTGCGCGGTCCGGAAACGCGGGATGATTGCGCGGACGCCGCGCTCATTGCCCGCCCTCACGCAGCCAGGCCTGCACCAGCCGTCCCGCTGATCCGGGCTCGGCCTTGACCTTGTCCGCCAGTTGTTTGCGCAGCACTACCGCCCGCTGGCCGTCAATTTCGCCTGTAACCGCCGTAGGGATTTGCGTCTGCAGCCTGGGCGCGGTGGCAATTTGCTGCGGCAATTCACGGAAGGTCGTGAGTACCTGCTTCTTCACCGGCCGCAGCACCAGCCAGTAAGCGAAGAGAAAGAGGGCCAGCAATGCGACGTAACGCAGCACACTCGACCAATTCATCAACAGCACGCGAACTTTCTCGGAAACTCCCGGCTTCGCCATCTCTGCCGCTTCCTGCGCCTCGCGGAAGGAGATGTTCTGTACCGCCACCACATCGCCGCGAGTGGCATCGAAGCCGATCGCCGCCTTAGCCAGGTCTTCAATCTGCTTCAACTCTTCGGGGGTGCGCTTGCGCCGCGTCTCGGTGCGCTTGCCATTCACTTCTTTGACCTCTACCGCGTCATCCACGACCAGAGCCGCCGAAATGCGATGCACCCGCCCCGCCGGCTCGAGAATCCGCTTGGTGACCTTGCTCACCACATAGCTGTTGGCTTCGCTGTGCGTCACCTGCGAGGTGTCATCGGTATCGGCGGTCTGCTTTGCGTCCCCGCTGCCTCCCGGAACATTGCTCGAAGTTCCAGGGACGCCGCCGTCCGCCGGCCCGCCTACCTGCTCATCGGACTTCTGCGTCGAAACCGCCACCGCCGACTTTGGATCGTACGTCTCGGAATTTTCCTCGCTGGTGCTGGGATCGTAATCCACATTCACGCTGGCCCGTACCCGGTCCGGCCCGACCACTGGTATCAGCGTGTCCATCAGCCGCGCCGTCATCGTCTTTTCCATATCGCCTTCCGGCGAAAGCGGATCGTGCTTGGGCAGGCTGGACGGCATGTTGCTGTTCGCGTCCACAATCGTTACGTTTTCCGGACGCAGCGTATCCACCGCACCGGAGACCAGACGCGCCAGCGACATCTGCAACTCCGGCGTAATCTGTCCCGACTTCATGTTGAGAATGACCGACGCCTTGGCCTCGCGCTGCCGGTCCACGAAGAGCGAATCCGAAGGCATCACTAGGTGCACTCGCGCGCTCTCTACGCCGTTCAACGTTTGAATCGTCCGCTCCAGTTCGCCTTCGAGCGCCCGCTGATAGTTCACCTTCTCGTCGAATTCGGTTTCTCCCCAGTTCATCTTGTCGAACAATTCGAAACCCAGCCGCCCGCTGTGTGGCATACCTTGCGAGGCCATCTGCAGACGGGCATTGTCCAGCTTGTCGGAGGGAACGCTGACGGTTTTTCCGTCCGGGCTAACCTGGGCTTCAATATTCTTGCCGGCCAGTTGCGAAGCCAGGCTCTGCGCGTCCGCCTGCTCCATATTTGTGTATAGTGGCTTGTAATCCGGCTTGCCGATCCAGTTCACGAACAGTGCGACCGTGGCCGCGGTCACCAAAGCGGCTGCCACTAAGGCCGCGCGCTGCTTCACGCTGAGGCCGGTCACCATGCTCTTGAGCTGGCCCATTACCTGTTCCCCGGACGCCATGTGCTGTCTGCTTTCTCCTCGCCCCTATTTCGTCTAGAACTGCAACTTCGAGATTTCCTCGTACGCATTCACGATCTTGTTGCGCACCTGCATCATCAGCTGGAACGCCACATCCGCTTTTTCCACAGCGATCATCACGTTGTGAATGTCCTGGCGGTCGCCCTGCAGCAGGCCCTGCATCTGCTGCTGGGCGCTGGTGTGCACCATCTCGACCTTGTCGATCGCGTCCGACAGAGTCGAGCCGAAGTCTCCCTGCTCTCCAGCCGGGGAACTGGAGGGGGAAGAAAGCGGGCTCGATAAGGACGAATTCGAAACTCCGGTCTGTCCGGGCAACCACGGCGTGATACTGGAAAAATTGCTCATAAATTTTCTGCCCTATCGTTATGGCTGAAGCTCTCGTTATGCCTGAAGAATGTCCAGCGCCTGCTGCAGCATCTGCTTGGTAGCGTTCACCGCCGACGCGTTCAGTTCGTAAGCCCGCGTCGCGCCCATCAGGTCCACCATTTCCTGAATCGGATTGATGTTGGGGTAGGCCACATATCCCTGCGCGTTGGCGTCGGGATTTCCCGGCTCATAGCGCATCTGCGGCGGCGTGGGGTCCTGCACCACGCGCGCGATCCGCACCGAGGGCGCGGAGCTTAGCGGCCCGGAAGAAAGCTGATTGAGCGCCAGTTGAAAGGGAAACATCTTGGTGCTGGCGAACACGACTTCCTTGCGCCGGTAAGGACCGCCCTCAGGCGTGCGCGTAGTGCTGGCGTTGGCCATGTTGGCGGCCACAACTTCCGCCCGTTGGCGTTCCGCCGAAAGCGCCGAGCTGCTGATTTCGAGCATGGAAAACGTGCTCATCGCTATTTGCCTCCTTCAGTGATCGCCGTCAGTAAGCGGTGAAATTCCGAGCGTATCAACTGCACTCCAATGCGGAACTGCATCTGCGTTTCCGCCAGCGCCATGCCCTCGCGGTCCAGGTTCACGTTGTTGCCGTCCGGCCGCGCCACCAGCCCCGAGACTTCATGCATCATGGGCCCTTCTGTCGTGCTGGCTTCGCTGTTCACCGCCCGGTTCAACTCCGCGCGGAAGTCGAAGTCCTCGGTGCGGTAGCCGGGCGTATCGATGTTGGCCATGTTGGTCACCACCAGCTTCTGCCGGTCGGCGGCCAGGCTCAGGTACTTCTCCAAAGTTCCGATCGTGCTCATTTCGCTTCATACCTCCTCGGTGGCAGGCCGTATTCGCGGATCTTGTTGCGGATGGTGCGCAGGCTGATGCCTAGCATCTCCGCCGCCCGCGTGCGGTTGCCATTGGTCACTTCCAGGGTCGATTCCAGCAGCCGCCGCTCCATCTCCCGCATCGCCGTGCCCGGACGTACCGCAACTCCGGGTGCGGGCGATGCCTGAGGGGCAGGAGTCATAAATTCCGGACCCAGAAATTCGGGACCGATCACCGCTTCCTCACTCAGCGTCAGGATGCGCCGCATGAAATTGCCCAGCTCGCGGACATTTCCCGGCCACTCCAGCTTCTGCAACCCCGCAAGAAACTCAGGATGCAGTTCCGGCGTCCCCCGTCCGGCCTGCCCCGCGAACTTGGCGGCAAAGAAGCCCGCCAGCATGGGAATGTCATCCCGGCGATGCCGCAGCGGCGGCAGTGAAAGCGGAACGACATTGAGCCGATAATAGAGATCGGCGCGGAAGCTGCCCTCTTCGACCATGCGCAGCAAAAGAAGATTCGTAGTCGCGATCACGCGAATGTTCACGCGCACCGTTCGCGTCTCACCCAGCCGCTCGAACTCGCGCTCCTGTAACGCCCGCAACAACTTCGGCTGCAACCCCAGCGGCATTTCGCCGATTTCGTCCAGCAGCAGCGTTCCCCCCTCTGCCATCTCAAACTTCCCGGCCTTCGCCGCATTCGCCCCGGTAAACGCGCCCTTGGCATGGCCGAATAACTCGCTTTCCAGCAGATGTTCCGGCAGCGCCGCACAGTTCACCGCCACAAACGGCCGCTCCCTCCGCTCGCTGGCCTCGTGGATGTAGCGTGCCAGCAGTTCTTTGCCGGTGCCGCTCTCAGCCTCGATCAATACGTCGGCGTTGGTACGTGCCGCGTGCCGCGCTCGTTCCAGCGTGCGCATCAACACCAGTGACGCTCCGACGATCCCCTGTGACGGCGCTTCCTGGCGTGCGCGCAAGCGCTGCGGCGAATTGACCGCATTCCGCGCGCCCGCATCCCGCTCCCCCATCACGCGCGTCACCGCGCCCTGGAGTTGCTCGAACGAAATCGGCTTGCTCAGGTAATCACAGGCGCCGCCGCGCATCGCTTGCACCGCGTCCGGCACGCTGCCGAAGGCAGTAAGGATGATCACAGCCGTATCCGGCGCCGACATCCGTACCGACCGCATTACGTTGAACCCATCGCCATCAGGCATGCGAACGTCGGTCACCACCAGCGGGAAGCGTTTCTGCTGAAACTTGCGCAATGCTTCCGCCGCGCCGCCCGCGGTCTCCACTTCCCAGCCCTGCTTCTGAAAGTTGGCCTGCAGGGCCAGGCGCATGGCGGCCTCGTCGTCCACCACCAGGACCGACTTGTTCATCGCCGGATTCACCGCTCCATTCACCACTGCGCTCATAAAATCGGAAACTCCATGCGGAACGTCGTTCCCTTGCCCACTTCGCTGTCCACAGAAATGCTGCCGTGATGCTGCTGCACGATCTTGCGGCAAACCGCCAGCCCCAGCCCCGGACTGCTGTTCCCGGTGGAGAACCCGGCATCGAAAACCAACGGCAGATGCTCGGGCAAGATTCCGCAGCCGCTGTCGCGGATTTCAATCGCCACTGCCTGCGGCGCGTGCACGTGTGCCCCATCCAGTTCCGCGCGGACCAGAATCCGCCCGCCCGCCCCCGTGTGCCGCAGGGCGTTTAGCGCCAGGTTCAGAATCACCTGCCGCAGTTCGCCGCCGTTGGCGGCGATCTCGGTTTCGCCGAGGTTTTCCTGCAAGGCCAGCGTGATCCCTGCCTGCTCTGCCAGCGGTGTGACAAAATTTGTCGCTTCCCTCAGCACCGCCGCCAACTGCAGTGGCACCAGCACCGGGCCGCCCATGGTGTGCATGCGCAGGACGTTGTTCACCGTCACCGAGAGCGACCGAATTCCCGCCTGCAGGTGCTCCACCCACTGCTTAGCCTCGCTGCCCACCTCAGCCGAGCCCATCAGCAGCTCCGTCAGCAGTTCCATGCTTCCGAGGGGATTGCGAATCTCATGCGCCAGTACCGAGGAAAGTTCCGCCAGCGCAATCAGCCGCCGCGCCTCTTCCCGTTCCTGCTCCATCTCCCGCTGCATGGTGGTGTCGCGCAGAATCAGCACCGCCTGCCGGCTGGCCGCCCCGTTCCTCTCCTGCCCGAGTCCGGCCTCCACCATCCCCGCCGACCTCACCGCCAGCCATCTCTTTTTCCCGTTTGTGGTAACGCAAAACTCCTGATCGTCGTTGGCTAACATCTCCGCCGACTTGCGCCACCGTGCCAGCAGTGTGCGCACGTTCTCACTCTCGGCCACGTTCTTGCCGCTGCACTCCAGCAGGCGCTGCGCCTCCGGATTGACGAACCCCACCCGCTCACCGGGTTCCAGCACGATCACACCGCACGGCAGGGCGTCCAGAATCCTCCCCAGCGCCAGCCGCATCTTTTCGTTTTCCGCCAGGCTGACGGTGAGCGCGACATTCCGCTCTTCCAGCTCTTCGCGCAGGCGGGTTACTTCCGATTGCAATTGCTGATAGGAGAACTCCAGCCGTCCCGCCGCCGCCGTAAATGCGGCGAAGGCATCGGCCAGCACGGGTTCGGCGGTGCACATCGTTTCCAGTGCGGTGTTCATCGAGGTCAGCTCTGCCGGCTGCAGGTTCATTGGACGTAGATGAGAACTAGGCAACATCTGCCTAGTGAGAATGCACGGGTCTTGCCAAAGGATTCGGTCGGAAGACGTTGAATTGCGGCCCGATGTGGAGAAAAGATGAGTGCCGGATGAGGGCCGCGGCAGCGCTGGATTAGATCACGATGTGCTCAGGACCGACTTCAAAACCCTGCCCCAGCAGAATGCTGGCCCGCTCCATCACGTTGCGCACCTCGCGCACGTTCCCCGGCCAGGTATGCTGCTGCAGCAGGGCTGCCGACTCGGGTGAAAGAGTCACGCTGCGCGGGCAGAACTTGGCAAGAAAGCTGTGTGACAAGGGGAGCACATCCTGCATGCGCTCCCGCAGCGGAGGCAATTCAATAGGAAAGACCGAGAGCCGGTAGAAAAGATCCTCGCGGAACTGCTTCTCCTGCACCAGCCGGCGCAGATGGCTGTTGGTCGCCGCCAGCACCCGCACATCCACGCGAAACGTATCCGAGCTTCCCAGCCGCTGAATCTCGCCCTGCTCCAGGAACCGCAGCAACTTCGACTGCAGGCCCAGCGGCAGATCTCCGATTTCATCCAGAAACAGCGTCCCGCCCTGCGCGGCATGAATGCGCCCGATGCGCGACTGCACTGCGCCGGTAAAGGCGCCCTTCACGAATCCGAATAATTCAGCTTCCAGCAGCGGCTCGGGAATCGCGGCGCAATTGATCACCACAAACGGCTTCAACTTCCGCATGCTCAACTGATGGATGGCGCTCGCCACTACATCCTTGCCGGTGCCGCTCTCTCCCGTAATCAGCACCGTCGTGTCCCGCGGCGCTACCAGCCGCGCCAGCGAGCAGGAACGCTGGATGGCGGGAGCAATTCCGATAAATCCCGGCAAACCCGTCTCCGGGACCGAGTCGCCCGGCGAACCCGCAGAGGTCGCATCGCTCCCCCGCGTCGGCGCGCTTCGCCCCATGTCGCGCAGTACGTCGAAGCAAAGCGTGTCCGGCGAAGGCGTCGCGAAAATCGCCTGTCCGGTATGCGGATTCACCGGCACGATCTCCACGTCCGGATGCTGCAGTTGAATGATCTCCTTGAACTCGTCCACCCGCAGGTCGGGCAGCACCGGATCAAGCAGCACCACCGAAACGTCTCCGGCGCTGATTCTCTCCAGGGCCTCCGCGCCACTCATCGCTTCATTGATCATCCAGCGCGACGACCGCAGCCGCGAAGTTATGTCCCGCCGCAGCTCCAGATTGGTGCTGACCACAAGAATGCCCACTGCATCGGGGACAACTCTCTTGGGGCCAACCGCTTGCATCGCTACCGCGCTGGACATGCCGTCGCCTTTCCTCCGCTTGAATTTGCCGCTGCCTGGCTGGGCAGAACTTCCGTGCTTGCCCCAGGCCGCTGCAGGTTCACCA
>DATJXG010000407.1:0-7415 GCA_035500455.1 Terriglobales bacterium
CGGCGCCGGCCTCGCGGCACAAGGCCGCCAGTTCGTCAACTTCGACTACTTCGATGTGGCCACCGAAATAGGCGCACTGCTGGGTGAGGTCGGAGTAGATGTCCAGCATGCCGCCGTAGTAGTGCCCCATTACACCCAGCCGGTTATGCTCCATTCCATGGGCCACGCGGGCCGCAGCCAGCCACTCGCCGATTTCGCCCCAGGCAATGGGATCGTCCTCCAGCATGCCGGTGACCTGGAAAAAAGGAATGCGGCCGCGGTTGAAGACGTTGGCAATCTCAGGCACCGGGCAAGCCTGGCAGTAGGCCAGCCATTCGCCGGTCATTTTGGTCCGATCGCCCAGGCGATTGAAGGATTCATAATCAATGGCCGCAGACGGCGACATATTAAGGATGATGACCGGAACTTTGGCCCGCCTGACTACCGGCAGAACTGTGGATGAGAGTGCGTAAGTGGTAACGTGCAGAAAGATCAGATCAACGTCGGCCTGGCGAAACTCATGCCCGGCTGCCATGGCTTTTTCCGGAGTATCGATCAATCCCAGATTCACCACGCGGACAGCAGCCTGTTCCAGTTTCTCGGCAACGCGCTCGGTGTACCCCCGCAGCCGTTCCTCCAGGCCCCGGAATTGTGGCCAATAGGCGTCCAGGCCGATGCCGAAAAGTCCCACTTTGAGATCGGTATATGAGGTCGCCCGGGGCATGGTCGGCGGCTGCATTCCTGCATTCTACGGAAGAACAGACAAGCGAGGCTGTCCCCGAGGAGCTTGGCGAATCGAGGCGACAGACCCAAAACGCTGAACTCTAGTCCGCCGCAGTTTGGATTGTCAATAGCAAAGTAATTTTTCTATTGAAAGATGAGGCGCCGCAGGCGCACAATGACACGGCATTTTTCAGCATCAATTTCCGTGGCCCCGCATGGGCCTCCGCTCGCGAGCGATCCCTATGAACTCGAAATGCTGGCTGGTGCTTTCTGTCACCCTGCTGCTGGCTCTCTGCGCACCGACCTCCTCGGCTCAGTCTGCAACCGTGAAAGTTGACTGGAGCAAGGTCACCCAGGTTTCCAAAACCACGCCAACTCTCCAGGTCGTGGTCAACCCGCCGCTGCGCCGCGGCTCCAGCATTCACGACAACGCCTTCCAGACGCTGCACGACCTGCAGGATGACTACGTCCGCTACGTGCCGTGGCTGCCTTATCCCAAGCTGGGTGTCGCGGAACTCGAGCCTCCAAAGGACGGCAAGACTTCGTGGGATTTTTCGCTGATCGATCCCATGACCATCGATTTTCTGGACGCCACCAAGGGACACAGCGTGATTCTGAACTTCAGTACGATTCCTCAGTGGATGTTTAAGACCGATAAGCCCGTCGCGTATCCCGACAACCCTGACCAGCCGGTATGGGATTACGAGAAAGGCACGGAGCTTCGAGATCCCAGCGCCAAAGAGGTCGCGGATTATTACGCGCGCCTGCTTTCCTGGTACACCAAGGGTGGCTTCACGGACGAATTGGGCAAACGCCACGAATCCGGCTACCACTATTCGATTCCCTATTGGGAGGTGCTGAACGAAGTCGAGTTCGAGCACCACATGACGCCCGAGATTTATACGAAGATCTACGATGCCGTGGTAACGGAGATGAAGAAGGTTCAGCCGGATACCAAGTTCGTGGGTATGGCGCTGGCGATACCCGCCAGGGTTCCCGACTTCTTCGAATACTTCCTGAATCACAAGAATCATCAGCCCGGCATCCCGCTCGACTTCATTTCCTACCACTTCTACGCCTCTCCTGCGCCGGACGAGACGCCGGAAACGCAGCAGTACACATTCTTCGCACAGGCGGACGGATTTCTGAATCTGGTGCGCTATATCGAGTCGATCCGCAAGCGGCTTTCTCCCGAGACGCGCACGACCATTGACGAAATCGGCGCCATCTCAGCTGATGACCAGGGGCAGGGCGAGCCCGGCCACGTGACCGCTCCCATTCCCAATTCCTACTGGAACCTCACCGGAGCGATGTACGCCTATCTCTTCGCAGAGATGACGCGAATGGGTATCGATGTCGCCGGGGAATCGCAGCTGGTAGGCTACCCGACCCAATTCCCCTCAGTTTCTATGGTGGATTGGAATACAGGGAAGGCGAATGCGCGGACCTGGGTGTTGAAGCTGCTGCACGAAAACTTCGGGCCGGGCGATAAGCTGGTGGAGATTGAGTCGAACGACGCGGCGCCGTCTTCGGACTGGTATTTGTACTCCATGGCGGTGGTCACGCCGCAAGGGAAACACCGCGTCCTGCTGGTGAACAAGCGGGACAGGCCGTGCGAGGTGACGATCGCTGGAGCGGCGGGCGGGCAGGAAGAATACGTAGACCAGAACACGGGCTTAAAGCCGCCGGCTTCAGCTAAGCTGGAAGGCGACAAAGTGACGCTCAACGGCTTTTCGGTGGCTGTGGTGACGCTGCCCTAACGAATGCAAGCGTTCAAAGGAAAGACAGAACATGTCGCGAACCGCGTTTCGCCTGCGCATCAAGGCCGATGCCGTGGAAGCCTACGAGGAGTCCCACCGGCAAGTTTGGCCGGAGTTGCTGGCCAAGCTGAAACAGGTGGGCATTTCGGACTATTCCATTTTTCGCCGCGGCCAGGATCTTTTCCTGGTCATGCGGGTGGAAGATTTTGACGCCGCCTGGGATGAACTGGCGAAAGATCCGGTAAATCTACGGTGGCAGCAGGAGATGAGCAAATACTTCGAGCCGGTTCCCGGCCTGGAGCCCGGGGAGCGGTTCGCCATGATGAAGGAAGTGTTCTATTTGGAGTAGTGGTCGAGCGCGATCGCAGCACTCCCGCACAGTTACAACTTCTTGGAAGTGGGCTCTAGTTGCTGGTGGCATCCACCTTCTGCTGGGTCACTTCTTCGCCGGAGAATAACGGCGCTTCCTCTTGCCGCTGCTGCAGCCCCTGGTTGTGAAGCTTTTGATACTCGGCCAGCGCCTTGCGCTGCTCAGCTTCATTGCCCAGCGCTCTTTGTACCTGCGCCAGCCTGAACCAGGAGACTTCATTCCCGGGACGCAGTTCGATGGCCTTTTGCAGGTGAGGCAGCGCTTCCGCAGGCTTGCGCAGGGAACTCAGCACCGCCGCCAGGCCGAGTTGCGCTTCCTCGAAGTTGGGGTGGTGCTGCAGCGCCAGCGTGAAGTACTTCTCGGCTTCTTCCAGCTCGCCTGCGTTGCGATGGACTTCTCCGATCTCGTAGGCGGCGTTGCCGTTGTCGGGGTCCATCTGCAGTTCTGCGGTAAATTCCTTGACTGCCTGCGCCACGTCATCGGGCGAGTTGTTCTGCCGCGCGCGCTTAAGAAATGTTCGGCCCAGGCGATAGTGAATTCCCGGCCGATGCGGATCAAGCTCCAGGACCTGCTTATACTCGCTGATCGCCACATCGAGCGATCCCTGGCTTTCGTACGCTTCAGCTTCGGCCTGGTGCCTCCAGACCGAAGATGGAGCCACCTCGGCCAGCTTCTGCATGTTCAAGAAAGCGAAGTTCCCGAATATCTTGCCGTTGTGGTAGAGAATCTCGGGATCGTTGGGATAAAGGCGGTTCAGTTCCAGCGCCACCTCGACTGCCTTCCGGTCGAACTGCAAGCCGGTGTACGCCCGTTCGAGCTGCAGGCCGCACATCCGACGGGAGGCATCATCGGAGGAGTGAAATCCTTTTTCCAGGCCAGGAAGTGCTTCCTGGTAGCGCCCGGTTTCTGACAGGCTTACCGCCAGCAGGGTGCCCGCCCTTGGTAACCCGGGTTTGAGTTTCAGAGCCTGACGGAGCGACGAGACAGCCTGGTCAAATTTTCGTTCCTGGAAATAAATGACTCCAAGCTGAGCGTGAATCTCGGCGATTCCGGGATCCAATTCCCGCAACTTCTCGTAGGCCTGTTCCGCCTCGCTGTAACGCCCTTCCGCCAGCGCTTTCTGGCCCTGCTCAGAATAGCGTTGCAGGGCGCTGTCATCGGGAGTTTGAGCCAGGACGTTCGCCACCGCCAAACTAAGCAACAGCAGCGCAATGCGTGAGATTGCAGCGCAGAAACGCACCATGGAAGCGAGTGTACCTCAAAAAAAACCGCCAAGCCCGAAGGCCTGGCGGTTCGAAAGCTGACGCCGTTTAGAAGGTGAGCTTCCCGCTGAGCTGGACCACTCGTGCCGACGACGCCTGAGTAATTTGTCCGAAGTCGGAAGCACCTACGGTGTTTGAAATGCTGTTGTTGCCGCCCGAGCCTGCCACGATCAGGCCGCCTACGTCGCCGGAGTATTGGTGATGGTTAAAGCTGTTGAACGTATCTACGTGCAACCCGAACGCGACCCGCTCGCTGATGGCGAAGTTCTTGCCAAAGCCAATGTCCCAGTTGTTGATCCCGGGCTGGCGCAGGAAGTTGCGTTTAGTGTCCCCGTATACCCCGGGAAGGGTCTGGGCAAAGCAGGCGGGGTTCAACCGCGCAAACTTGCCGCTCAAACCACCTGACAGATCGCAGCCAGGAACAACATCCGCCCGCTGGAATTGGGTGAACAGCACGCCGCCTGCATCGTTTGCCTGGACGCTATAGGGGAAGCCGGTCTGGAAGGTCACGATGCCCGTCACCTGCCAGCCACCGACCGCCAGATCGGCTGCACGGCCCATGCCGCCGCCGAATTTCTTGCCCCGTCCGAACGGCAGGCTGTAGACAAAGCTGTTCACGAACCGGTGGTCCACGTCGAAGTCAGACGGGCCGTAGTCCAGTTCGGGATGATGGTTATCCATGGTGCCCTGGTACCCAGTGCCGGTGGCTCCGACGCCCGCAGCCGCCGACTTATCATCCATGCTCTTGGCCCAGGTGAAGATGGAGGTCATCGCCAGGTCACGAGCCCGATGCTCAAACTTGACGTTCATCGCGTTGTAATGAGCATAACCATGCCAGTCGCTGTCGATGTAGAAGCTGGTGAAGTTTGGGAACGGCAAGCGCGACGAGGGCGAGCAGGGCGCTACGCTTGTGTTAATGAAATTGCCGGTAACAGGGTCAGTTGCGTCGCAGAAAGCCAGATCGGAAGCCGGGAGGTCGTTGGCCTGGGCGATGTTGCGGCGATCCAGGAGGTGGAGGGAATGGGTCCCGATGTAGTTCACCTCAAGAGTCGTGTTCCGTGCAAGCTCGCGCTCGACCGAAAGGTTCCAGGATTGGACATACGGATTGATCGGATTAGGCGATTCGATCACCGCGAGGAACGACAGGGTGGATGGCGGGAACGGACCCAGAGTGGAATAACTCGGGAACTGGTTGTTGGTGAACTTGTCTCGGGTCGGGTCTGAACCGGGGGTAATATTGTTGCGGATGCTATAGGGGTAGATATCAGCCGAGTCGTCAATCTCGCGGCCTTCGGCGGAGTCAAAGAAGATTCCGTAACCGCCGCGAACGACCGTCTTGTCGGTGAGCCGGTAGGCGAAGCCAAACCTTGGTGCGAAGGGCTTCTTGGAGCCGGCGTGCGGAACGGAGCCACAATATCTCAATATCGGGCCGCTGACCGAATCGCCGCCAGGGGCTACGCCATTTTGTGACAGTGTCTTGTCGGCGTAGCAGAGCCCACCCAACGGGTTGCTCAGATCGCGCCAGAAGAAGTGGTTCGACGCTTCATAGGGAGCCTGCCGATAATCCCAGCGCAGACCCAGATTGAGGGTCAGTTTCTGGGTTACCTTCCAGTCGTCCTGGATGTAAGGTGCGTAGTAATTGAAGACGTGGGTCTGAGGGTTGCCGGCAGTGTTGGTGGGGCTTAAAGGACCAGGCACAAAGCCGGAAACACTGCTGTAGTAACCGAGCATCATGTCGGCCACGGCGTTACCCGTACCGCACAGAGGCGCGGCCGCCGAGGCCCCAGTGACGAGCACTGGGGCGTTGGGGCAACTCGAATTACCGGTCAGAGGATTGGTTTTGCTGTTCTGATTGATCAAATCCGAACTGAAGCCCCAATCGCCGTAGAAGTCGTCATCCAGGTTGCGGATCAACTTCAGGCGGCGAATGTCAAATCCAATCCCGATAGTGTGCTTCCCGTGGATCGAAGTGAACGAATCTGCAAACTCCCACGCCGGCTGATCGGATCCGCTATACGAGTTGACCGAACCGCCGCCGCTGGAGTAAGTCGTCAAGCCGATGTTCGGCCACGTCTGCTGCAGCGCACTGAATTTGGTAAATGTTCCGTTTAGGCCGAGTGCCTGCACCTGATCATCGGGAATGGTCGAACCGCCCTGGGGGGCGTTCGCGTCGAGGTAGCCGAAGCGGAAGTTATTCACGTTCTTCGGACCGAAATTGATTGTGTGTGAGATTTCCCAATTCTTCTGCGTCTCGAAATACTGTTCGATTCCGTGCGCCAAATCCCCCGAGTTGTAAGTGCCCTGGTTCTGATAGGAGGAGTGGGTGTAGCGGAAAAATACCGAACCCAGCTTGCCGATGTTCTGGTCAACCCGATAAGTCTGCTGGTTCGTGGTCAGCGGGAAGCCAACGTTCTTAATGAAGTTGGTGACGCCTTCAGGCTGGTTGGGAATGTTGGGCGCAGCCCAGAATCCGTTAGCAACCCCTACCAAACCAATGCGAGACGTGAAGCGATCCGAGGGAATGACGTTTCCAGGAAAGGGCTGACCGGTTAACGGATCTACCGGCATGCAGTTGTAGCCGGCGGTAATCAGGGTCGCGCAGGCAGGGGTTCCGTAAGCAGGCAACGGACCGCCGGGAAGGCCGCCAACTCCCGCGGGATATGTCTCCTGTGAGAAGTCGCCCTGCAGAACCCCCGGGTTTGGTACCGTGTCTGCCACGCGAGCGCCGTTGATAATGCGCCAGCCTTCGTAGTTGGCCATGAAGAACGTCTTATTGCGGCCGTCATATACCTTGGGGATATAAACCGGACCGTTGACAACGAATCCAAACTGGTTTTGGCGCAGTTCCGGGTTTGCCGTAGGTATGCCGGCAGTGTAATCCCTGTAGGTGGGGAAGGGCGACGCATCGAACTTGTCGTTGCGGTTAAACTCAAATACCGCGCCATGCAGTTGGTTTCCGCCGCTCTTGCTGACGATGTTGATCTGGCTGGCGCTGTAGCCGTACTCGGCTGAGTACGTGCCGCTTTCCACCTTGAACTCCTGGATGGCGTCCTGCGAAAGAATGACCGCCGGGGTAACCAGCGCCGTGTCCGTATTGATGAGCCCGTCCAGGGTGTAGTTGTTGCCTTCGGGCCGGCCACCGTTGATGCTGATGGCGGCACCTTCACCTTGACGCATCGTCCCCTGCTCGCCGCCGACCGTGACCGCGCCGGCGCCGATCAAGAGCAACTGCATGAAATTGCGCCCGTTCAGGGGAAGCTGCTCCACCTGTTGCTGGCTTACCAGCTGCGAGAGGGCGGAGCTATCGGTGTCCAGAGTTAC
>DATJXG010000408.1:0-5407 GCA_035500455.1 Terriglobales bacterium
TGCCATTCAGTTTTGTCGCTCTGTGGGCGCGGCCTCAGGGCGGGGCTGCGACCGTCAAAGTGATCGAGGCGCCGATCATGCCGCCGTACCGGGGTTCGTTTGGCTACAAGCGCGAATCCGCCGAGGGCTTGCCGCGCTTCAAGGCTGCGCATTTCACCGGCGCCTATCCCTTCGGTCATATTGAGTTTGAGGATGAATCGCTACCAGTAAGCGTCAGTCTCGACGCCTTCAACCCCTTCGTGCCGCTCAACGTCGATGACTCCAGCCTGCCGGTCGCGATTTTTCACTATCACGTCGCTTCCCGCAGCCGCGCGCCGGTCGACGTCTCCCTGGCGTTCTCGCTGCTCAATGCCATTGGGTATGATGGCGTTGCCAATCTCGGCAGTGAAGTCGATCCGGGCTTCGGAAAAAACCTGACCAGAGTCCGACAGGAAGAGGTATCAGGCGAAAAAGTCTCCGGTCTTGACATGACCTCGGACAAATATGCCTCCGACGATCCACGTTACGGTTCAATGGCTTTGCTTACGCCGACCGCCGACATCAGCGCCCGCACCGCCTGGGAAGGCGGCAAATGGTGGGATTCATTTCAAAAGTGGTTGGAAGAATATTCAGCGAGCGGGAGAATCCACGACTCAAAAGCCCCTGAGCCTACGGCCGACGGCCGCTCCAACTACTCCACCCTGGCACCGTTCTTCCGCCTCGCGCCGGGAGAGTCAAAGACCATAACCTTCGTGCTCGCCTGGTATTTTCCGACGCGCGAAAATTACTGGAACGACGAGCCGGAGGTGCACGGCCAAAAGCTGCGCAATTACTACGGCACCCGGTTTAAAAATGCCTGGGACGTGGCTTCCTACACCGCGGCCAATCTTTCCGGCCTGGAGAAAAAGACTCGCACCTTCCACGACAGTTTTTTCTCCGGCACGCTGCCGCCGTATGTGCTCGATGCCGTTTCCAGCCAGGCCTCCATCATCCGCACCAATACCTGCATGCTGCTGGAGGGCAAACAATTCTTCGCCTTCGAAGGCTGCGGTGACGACGCCGGCTGCTGCCCCATGAATTGCGCCCACGTGTGGAATTACGAGCAGGCGCTGGCTTTCCTCTATCCTGAACTCGAGCGCTCCATGCGGAACACCGATTTCAAATACAACGTAAAACCGGATGGCAGCATGGTGTTTCGCACGCTGCTGCCGTTGGGCCGCGCCCGCTGGAAGTTCAAGCCCGCGGCCGACGGCCAGATGGGCTGCATTATGAAGCTCTATCGGGAGTGGCAGCTAAGCGGCGACACCGCCTTCCTGAAAGATCTCTGGCCCGAGGCCAAGCGCGCCCTGGAGTTCGCCTGGGTGCACTGGGACGCGAACCGCGACGGCGTCATGGAAGGGCAGCAGCACAACACCTATGACATCGAGTTCTACGGCCCCAACACGATGATGGGCACTTTATATCTGGGAGCGCTACGAGCCGGCGAGCTGATGGCGAATGCAGTCGGCGACACCGCCGCCGCATCCGCTTACCGCGAAGTGCGCGAAAAGGGAAAGGCCAAGCTGGAGGAACTCTGGAACGGCGAATTCTACATTCAGCAGGTTCCTCCCCCCAGCCAGATTCGCCCGCTCCAGCCCGAAGAAGGCTGGTATGAGCAGGCGGTCTCGAACGGCGAAGTGCGCTACCAGTACGGCGAAGGCTGCCTTTCCGACCAGCTTCTCGGACAGTGGTTCGCCGAAGTCCTGGGCCTCGACCCGGCGCTTCAGCCTAAGCGCATTCGCAAGACCCTGCAATCCATCTTTCGTCACAATTTCCGAAACGGCTTTTATGACCACCCCAACACCCAGCGCATCTACGCTCTGAATGACGAACAGGGCCTGCTGCTTTGCAGTTGGCCGAACGGCAAGAGGCCCGCGCTTCCCTTTGTCTATTCCGACGAGGTATGGACGGGCATCGAATATCAAGTCGCCGCCCACCTGATCTACGAAGGGTTTCTCGAAGAGGGCCTGGCGATCGTGAAAGGAATTCGCGAACGCTACGATGGCGCGAGACGAAATCCCTGGAACGAAGTCGAGTGCGGCTCGCACTATGCCCGCGCCCTCGCCAGTTGGTCGGTGCTGCTAGCCTTGTCGGGTTACCGATACTCCGCCACGGAGAGCCATCTGGACTTCCAGCCCCGCGTGAACTCCTCAAATTTCCGCTCATTCTTCGTTGCCGGCACGGGATGGGGCACCTACAGCCAGCACTTGAAAGAGAAATCGCTCTCCACCAGGATCGAAGTTTCCTACGGAGAAGTCCGAGTGCGGCATTTGACCCTCCCGAACAAGATCGCCGCGACGACCGCGACCGGGCCTCACGGAAAGCTCCTCGACAAGTCGCAACTGAAAGCCGAAGGCCAGGCTCTACATATAGACCTCGGCGAGGAAGTTACGATTCCAGCCGGCGGCGCCTTTGACCTGACGCTGAATTCCTAGCAGGCTGCCGAAAACTTCGTCTCCGGAACCAGCCCGGCGCACTGCAATTTCCTGAGACCGTTCCTTCGCGCTGAGCATCTACTTCGCAACGGAGCAATCATGCCTGCCGCCTCGATTTCCGTTCAGCGCTTCAGCCTAACCTCACCCAAATCGTTCGAATCAATTCTGCAGAGTCTGGACGCCGCTGTGGGCCACCCCGACATGCGCGTTTTCATGCGCGGCGTGGCCACGGCGAAAGACGGCACTGCCGTGGAAGCACTGGTCCGGCAGTCCGTTGGCCCTTCCGGACTGATGGAATTCATGCGCTTCAATATGCACGACTTCCTGAGGAAACTTGGCACGGCCTCACCCAGGATCGTAAGGCTGCTCATTGGAAATCCTCTCATCATGAAGCAGATGGTCGTGCACGTCCCCGACGCCGCTTCCTATGCGCCTGTAACTGTTCTGATCGAAGAGCGCAACGACGGCGTGCGTTTGTCGTATGACAGGATGGCGAGCTTTCTCGCTCCCTATGGAAGCGCCGAGGCGTTGCAGGTGGCGCAGAATCTGGACGCGAAGATCGAGGCCTTGCTGGCGGTGGCCGCCGGCTGAGGCGCACATTGGACCTGGAGGAAACGCCGGGAAAGGCGCGCCCGGCGCGGCTTAAGCGAGGCCTTGGGAAAGAGGTTACTTGCTGCGCCTCTCCTCCAGCGCCCTTTTCAGCGACTGTCCGGCATGCCGGATATGCTGGCGGAGAAGTTTGCATGCCTCGGGCGCATCCCGGCGGCGGCACAAGTCGAAGATTTCGTGGTGCTCCTGGTTGGCCCGCTTGGCACCATGAGTCAAGTAAAGTTGAAGCCGCGTGTACCGCTCGCCGCTGTTGTTCACGTTGCGGATAATCGCCATGAAATGCGGCAGGCTGGCGCGGGAATACAGCGTGGAGTGAAACTGCCAGTTGAGCCGCCCCCATGCCTCCATGTTTTCTTCCCTATCGAGCTCAACTTCCAGCTTGCGCAGTACAGCCTCGGCCTGGACGAAATCCGGGCCCGCTAACCGGGGAATAGAGGCCTTCAACACCTCCGGCTCGAGCAACGCCCGGATGGTAAACAACTCTTCAATGTCGTCGGGAGAGAGCACCGGCACAATCGCTCCCCGGTTAGGCAGGATGGTGATGAGCCCTTCGGCCTCCAGTTGGCGCAGCGCCTCCCGGACCGGAATCCGGCTCACCCGGTATTGGTTAGCGATTGCGTCCTGGCGAAGCTGCGCGCCCTCGGCGATTTCGCCGCGGATAATCTGCTCGCGAAGTTTTTCCGCCACCGCCGAAGTAAGCGATTGCCGCGGAATTGCCAACTCGCTCGCCAAGACTACTTCCATTGCTGCGTGGATTGGGCCCAACTGCCGCAGTTCTCTGGTCCACCGCCGCTGCGTATAGTAGCAAGAAAACAGAGGTGTGCCGCATGATTGTCAGAGCCCGGATATTGTATGCAGTTGGTTCCTTCCCCTGCTGAGAATGGATGCCTTCCCCAACTTCGTCCAGCTCATCAAGCTGGTGCAGGCCGAAGTGGGCAGAGGCAATCCCCGCGTGCGCCCGCCGCGCCTGGAGTTGGCCGGCTACGACTTGGAGGCGGCGCGAGCCACGATTCACGAGACCTTAAGCCGCCGCCCCACGCTGGAGCCTAGCGCCGCTCCTGCATCCGGGTAACCTGGCCACGTAACTTTGCGTCCTTCGCGATGTTTTTCGTCAATCTAGCGGAGAGTCTTGGCGACAGCTCCCGCGTCAGGGTTCCCCCGCGTCCCCCAAGCCCATTTTGAAAACTCAACCCCCTCGATTCCTGAAAATTGTGATCAGAATCACAAGCCTCTGTGAAGTCAAATGCCGACATTATGAAGAGCCGGAGTCATGCTTTCTAAGGGTTAGCGAGACCAACGCCACACCGGCAAAGGCAGGGGGATCTTATGAAGCGGAAGTTCAAAACGATGGACGCCAACGAGGCAGTTGCCCATGTGGCCTACCGCCTCAACGAGGTGATCGCCATCTATCCCATTACGCCATCGTCCCCGATGGGCGAATGGGCTGACCAGTGGGCCTCGGAAGGCGTTCCCAACATCTGGGGGACTGTGCCCCACGTGGTGGAGATGCAGAGTGAAGGCGGCGCCTCCGGCGCAGTCCACGGCGCGCTGCAAACCGGCTCGCTGGCCACGACCTTCACCGCTTCCCAGGGGCTGCTTCTGATGATCCCCAATATGAACAAGATCGCCGGTGAACTCACCCCAGCGGTTTTTCATGTTTCGGCGCGTACCATCGCCACCCACGCATTGTCGATCTTCGGTGATCACTCCGACGTCATGTTCTGCCGCCCCACCGGCTGGGCCATGCTTTGCTCCAACTCGGTGCAGGAAGCCATGGACCTGGCCCTGATCGCCCAGGCGGCGACCCTGGAATCCCGGATCCCCTTCGTGCATTTCTTCGACGGCTTCCGCACCTCCCACGAAGTCAACAAAATCGAGATGCTGCACGATGACGACCTCCGCGCGCTCATCAATATTGATCGCGTCCTCGAACACCGCCAGCGCGCGCTTTCTCCCGACCACCCCGTCCTGCGCGGCACCGCCCAGAACCCGGACGTATTCTTCCAGGCCCGCGAAGCCGCCAACCCCTACTACGCTGCCTGCGCGGAAAAGGTCCAGGCCGCGATGGACAAGTTCGAGAAGGTAGTCGGGCGCTCCTACCACTTGTTCGACTACGTAGGTGCTCCCGACGCCGAGCGCGTAATCGTCATGATGGGCTCAGGCGCCGAAGCAGCCCACGAAACGGTTGAATATCTCAATGCCCGCGGCGAAAAGCTCGGCCTGCTGAAAGTCCGCCTGTACCGGCCGTTCTCGGCCCAGGCATTCCTTGCCGCGCTTCCCCCAACCGTGCGCAAGATTGCCGTGCTCGATCGCACCAAGGAAGCGGGCGCCGCCCGTGAGCCGCT
>DATJXG010000409.1:0-2063 GCA_035500455.1 Terriglobales bacterium
ATCCTAATTCAGGTCTATTTGAACTCGGCGCTGGCCTACGGGTTGATGCGGCTCTTTCATGTGGAGCATCGAGTGGCCGCCCCCGGCGCGCTGATCGGCGCGAGCAATTTCTTTGAGCTGGCGGTGGCGACTTCCATAGCCTTGTTTGGAGCGAGTTCCGGGGCGGCGCTGGCTACCATTGTCGGTGTGCTGATTGAAGTACCGGTAATGCTTTCGGTGTGCACGGTGTGCAACCGCACCCGGCATTGGTTCCCCTGGAGCCTCGCGACCGACTCTTCCATCCCGGAATAGTTGCGGCTAGTGCAGGAAGTGGCGCATGTTGGTGAAGACCATGGCGAGGCCGAGGCGATCGGCCGTGGCGATGACTTCAGCGTCTTTCACCGAGCCGCCAGGTTGGATGATGGCGGTAGCGCCAGCTTTGGCGGCCTCTTCGACGCCATCGGGGAATGGAAAGAAAGCGTCGGAGGCGACGGAGGTTCCCTTTAGCGGGCCCTGTGCCTTCATCACCGCGATTTTCACGGAGTCCACGCGGCTCATCTGGCCGGCACCAACGCCCAAGGTGGCACGATCCTTCGCGAACACGATGGCGTTGGACTTCACGTGCTTGCAAACCTTCCAGGCGAACCTGAGGTCGTTCAACTCCGCGGGAGAAGGCTCGCGCCTGGTGACGACCTTCAATTCCTTATCTTTCAGGCTGCCGAGGTCGGGCTGCTGAATCAGCATGCCGCCCAGAATGCGTTTCAACTGCAATTCCTTGTCGTGTTCGAGACCCCCCTGTGGAAGCTGCAGGAGACGGAGATTTTTCTTCGCGGCAAAGATTTCCTGGGCGCGATCGGCAAAGCCGGGTGCAACGATGCATTCGACGAAAAGCTTGGCGACTTCTTCGGCGGTGAGCGCGTCCACAACATGATTGAACGCCAGCACACCGCCGAACGCGGAGACCGGATCGCTGGCAAGCGCTTTGGTGTAGGCGTCGAGAAGCGTCGGCTGCTCCGCCGCTCCGCACGGATTGTTGTGCTTGATGATGACGGCCGCCGGGCCCTCAAATTCGGCCACGAGGCTGCGGGCGGCTTCGAGGTCGACGTAGTTGTTGTAGGAAAGCTCTTTGCCCTGGAGCTGCTTTGCGGCAGCGAGACCCGAGGCGGGATGCCCGGCGGGAATGTAGAGTGCCGCAGCCTGATGCGGGTTCTCCCCGTAGCGAAGCTCCTGCTTGCGGCGAAGCGACAGGTATACGCGTTCGGTGAGGCCGCCTTTGAGTTGCACTTCCATGTTTTCGCCCTGCAGGGCGATGCGCTCGAGGTTCATGGTGATGACACCGTCGTAGCGCGAGGTCATGGCGAAAACCTTGCGGGCGAGTTGCAGGCGTAAATCAAGGGAGGTCTCGCGCTTGGATTCGAGAGCCTCGGCCACGCGGTCGTAATCGGCCGGATCGGTCACGACGGTGACGCTTTCGAAATTCTTCGCCGCGGAGCGCAGCATCGTGGGGCCGCCGATATCGATATTTTCGATCAGCTCTTCGGCGGGTAGATATTCCTTCGCGGCCGTAGCCTCAAAGGGATAAAGATTCACCACCACAAGATCGATCGGCGCGATCCCGTGCTCCTTGGCCTGCTTGAGATCTTCGGCATTCTGGCGGCGGTACAATAGGCCGCCATGCACTTTCGGATGCAGCGTTTTCACGCGGCCGCCGAGCATCTCCGGCCAGTTCGTGAAGTCGGAGACGTCTTTCACGGAGATGCCGGATTCGCGCAGCAGCTTTGAGGTGCCGCCAGTGGAAAGAATCTCGATGTTCAATTTGGCCAGCCGGCGGGCGAATTCCACGATGCCGGTCTTGTCGTAAACGCTGAGCAGCGCGCGCTCGACGCTCATGTCGCCTCCCAAGGAAGAAAGAACCTGCTAGTTTACGCGGAGGCGCGGAAATCCGGAAACGCAAGTCTGTGGGAAAACTTGAGAGGGAAAGTCAGGATTTCACCAGGGCCTTGAGCTTCACCTGGCCGTCGACGGTTTCAACGACGTACTCGACTTCGCGGCAGTTTTTCTGCGTCTGCAGGTCCTTGGTCTTT
>DATJXG010000410.1:0-17358 GCA_035500455.1 Terriglobales bacterium
AGCGCGCCAGATACATGACGCTGGAAACCATGGCGCCTTTGAGCGATACTCCCCACGTCAGCTTGCCAGAAATGGCAGCCTGATCACGCAGCCAATGCTGCTCAATACACCGCTCCTACACCACGCGATGGGGCACGATCGCGTTCAACCGCGACTACCTCTTGCTCGATGCCCAGAAGGTCAACGGAAGGCAGCTTTTGAGCGAAATGCGCGAGGGTGGGGGATATGCGTGCCTCGCGCTTGCGAGCATTGCCAGCTTGCCCAAAGAAGCGCAGGACGCATTTGCCGGCATTGCCGATTTCACGCGCGATTGCATGGATATAGCCGACGATGTTGGCCAGAGCGAATATTTGAACTGGGGCGATATTCTAGATGAAACCATCGCAAAGCTTGAGACCGCTGGCTTCTGTCTATGCGCAGCACACCGGCATGTCCGGGTGACTAATAAGAGCTGGCGAGATCAGACGCCGATGCATTGGCATATCACCTACCTGTTGGCGTCACCGCTGGCACAACCAGCCTCCAAAGTCGCTGTGAGTCGAAAGGTTGAGCTAGGCTGACCGGCACCGGCTTAAGTTCGGAAATTTTGCCGGTGAAGGCGTTCTAGGTTTCGTCAAGCTCGTTGCTTGAACCGATTTTGCTGCTGAGTAGTCGCCTATCTTCCTTGGTCACACGGCGCGGATACTCATTCGGAAATGCCTTTGCAATTTCCGTCAAAAATTCGACAAGCGGCTGTAAGCTGTAGGCGTTCGAGGTAATCATGCGACGCTTTTGCCGCTTCACACGGGAAACCAGCTCCAGTTTGTCGAGGTTATTGATGGCACGTTGCACCTGCCGTGTGGAAACACCGCACCGACTCGCCAGAGTGGCCATGGAGGGAAAGGGGTCTTCATCCTTCTTCCACCAGTTTCCGACAAGCTGGAACAGCACCAGCAATTCGATGGGAGTCAGCCGGTGTTCCTCGTCCAGAAACCTATTAAGGTTCAACAGGTAGGTCGGAATTTGCGCAAACCCCCGCTCAGCAACCGGCCTACCCCATTTTTCCAGCACGTCAGACATGGGCATCCTCTACGGACATACGATGATATTTTCATATAAAACGGTATGGACATAATGTCCATATATATATATCCATCATAAATATACCCATGGATAAATATCCATGAAATTATACCTATGACGATATATACTCCTGTACATCAAGGAGCAGACATCATGGCCAAAAAATCCTACAATACCTGCACGAAAATGACCTGATTGACACATTGCCGCGACATGGTGTAGGACGAAAATCCCGAGGTAGTGGGCGGCCTCCACCCCCGCAGGCTGCGTTGGGCCGGAAATGGTACTGGCCGGGGCGGGAAGTGCGCGCACTTCCCGCCAAATGTGCGTCCCGCTCTATGGGGGTGGCCGAGTGGCTGAAGGCAGCAGACTTGACCGTCTGTGTTCCGCAAGGAACCATGGGTTCGAATCCCATTCCCCCCGCCACTATTTTCCTCCGCCAAAAAATTCGACATTACCGTAGAACCACAGATGCTGCCCATTTACTCAGCCCGAACGGCAGCTCACTCAACAGAACCGGCGATGCCAGCAGCGTAAAAACAAACACCGCCACCGGCAGCGCGATCAGCCAGAAAGTCTGATTCCGCTTCGCACGCACGGTACCGATCATGCCGGCGAGCTGGTGGCGCTCGCGCTCGGCGTCTTGCCGGGCCCGCTCATATTTCTGCGCCACCTCATTCATCAGCTCGCGCCCGGCCTGGGTCATGGCCTGACCGAACTGCGCCGGCGTCATCCGCAGCGCCGGGTGCTGCTCGATCGCCGCCAGCGCGGCATCGATCTGGCCCAGCTCTTGGACGATCCGCCCCAAATCGGGGCTGTAATCCGGCGCGGCCTGCCCGGCCGCCGTCGCGATGGCCTGGCGCAGCGCCGCCACCTCTTCCCGCAGCGCCTCGAACGCCTCGGCCGGATCGCTGCCCCCGTCATCATGCTCCAGCAAATCCACCACGCTGCCCTCCTCCTCGCGCTACATTCCCATGCCCAGCCCACGCTCGCGCCGAATGCTCTGCGCCAGCGCCCGGTCAAGATCGGGCTCGCGCAGCACCCGGTCGAGCCGGGAGCCGGACGCAATGCCAAGCTCTTGCTGCCGGGCACGCAGCATGGATTCCAGCTGCGGATCGCGTTTCAGGTCGAGGACGAGGGCCTGCATCCGGTTTTCCACCTGGCCCCGCGCCTCGGCATGGTCCCAACCCTTGAGGCTGCGGTGCTCGGCCTCCAGCCCGTGCCAGATTTTGGCCAGGCGCTCGGCCCGCAGCTCCGGGTCGCGCCGCACCCGCGCCTCGTGCCTGAGGCCCTCGACCAGCCGCGCCGCGCGCTCCTCGCCCTTGAGCGTATCAAGCGCCCGCGCCACCGCCGGGTTATGTTCGACAGCATTCTTCAAATCTTCCTGCGCGCCCGGCCGCACCGCATCCATCCGCGCGCCGGTATCCCGCAGCGCCCGCCATTGGTGGTCCAGAATCGGCAGGTCTTGTGCCCGCATCCGCATGGCGTCGTCATAGGCCCGCGCATAGCGCTCCACCGCCTGGTGCAGCGCCTCGGCCGGGAGCGGTGGGGCGGCGCCCGGCTCCGGCGCGCGCACCGGACTTCCGCCCAGCTTCACCCCGTCGAACATGCCGCGTTTCCGTTCTGGCCGCACCGTTTCCGGCACCACGATCTCGCTGCGCATGTCGATGCCGCGCCGCTCGGCGTAAGCTGCCCGCTCGTAATCCAGGGTCGTTTCCTTGGCCTGGGACCGCGCCAGCCGCTCGCTGAGCGCCGCCACGTCGCTGAACTCGTCGCGCCCGGCATAAAGCCGCGCCTCGTCCCGGTGCCGCGTCATCGCCACATAGGTCAGATGCCGGTCCATCGTGTCCGAGGCCAGCACATAGGCCCGGTCCACCGTCGTCCCCTGCGCCTTGTGAATGGTAGTGGCATAGCCATGATCCACCGCCGCGTAATCCGCCATGGAGACCGAGACGGCTCGCCCCTGCCCTGGCCCCTTGGCGGAATCCAGCCGGATCGCCAGATGCCCCTCCGTGGCCCGGTCCACGGTCCCCAGCATGCCGTTTTTAATGCCCAGCTCGCGGTTGTTCTCCCGGAACAGCACCCGATCGCCCGGAGCAAAAGCCCGCGCCCCCTCGCTGGTCTGATAAACCAGCTCCCCGGCCAGCTCGCCATGCTCCCGCCGGACCGCGCGGATCGCCTCATTGAGCCCCCGCACATCCGCGTTGCGGTGTGCCAGCACCAGGCGCGAGCCATCGGGCCGCGCCTCCATGTCGGCCGTCACATCGCGCACGATCGCCGCCCGCGCCGCCTCGGCCGTATCCTCAAAACAGATCGCGCCGCGCGCGTCATAAGCCACCAGCCCCTCCGCCGTGCGGTGCCGCCCAAAATCCACCGAGGCAGCGCGCTGCCACTCCTCCCGCTGCCGGCGAATCTCCTCCAGCGCGACAAACCCCACGCGCTCGGCCACGGCGCGGAATGCCGCACCCGGCCCGATCGGCTGCAGCTGCTCCGGATCGCCCACCAGCACGATTTTCGCGCCGGCCGCATCCGCCGCAGTGATGAACCGCGCGAGCTGACGGCTCCCCACCATCCCGGCCTCATCGATGACGAACACGTCTTTGGGGCCAAGCACATCGAACCCGCGTTCCCAGCCGCGTTCCCACGACGCCAGTGTGCGCGAGGCGATGCCGGCGGATTCCTCCAACCCCTCCGCCGCTTTGCCAGCCAGCGCCGCGCCATGAACGGCAAAACCTTCCGCCTCCCACGCCTCGCGCGCCGCCGCCAGCATCGTGCTTTTGCCAGCACCCGCCAGCCCCACCACGGCCGCGATGCGTTCGCACCCGGTGACGTGCTCAACCGCCTGCCGCTGTTCCTCGCTCAACCCCTTCCCGCCCACGCGCCGGATCGCGTCATCCTGCCGCGCCAGCGCCGCCTCCACGCGCGCGATCCGAACGCCAAAATTCCGCGCCTCCACCATGCGGTCGGCGCTGCGCGCCATCTCGCGCTCGACCGCCACCATCTCACGCGTCGAATAGCGAGCTTGCGCCACCACGCGCCCGGCCTCGTCGCGCTGTTCGGTCTGCAGCTCGACCAGCACCTTCGACGCCATCACCTGCGCCAGCGCCGTCTGGAACAATTCCGCTCCGGCGGCACCGGCCGCGCCTGTCTCCCCTGCCCCGCCCCAATCCACCACCCGGTGCAGCACGCGCGCGATGTCGTGGCGGTCGAACACGCTCTTTTCCGCCGTGATGATCTCCAGCACCTGCTCCGGCTTTTCGCGGATACGTTCGGCATTCCGCCGCGCCGTCACCTTGTCCAGCCGCTTACGCGCCACCGGCTTGCCGCGCCGCTCCATTTGCGAGGCATGTACCCCCATGTGCTGCGTCGGCTCGATCTCCAGCCCGCGCGTCTGGTGCGCGCGATGATCGATCCGCACATCCAGCCCAGCTTGCGCCAAATGCGCGTTGGCGATTCCTTCCCACACCACGCGGATGTCCCTCACCTGGTCGTGCGTGGTCGGTAGCCCCAGCGCCTCCAGCTTTTTGTTCTCCAGCTCCAGTTCGGATTTTTCCCCTAACCCATCCGCCGTGAGCTTCCGCGTCGTCAGCAAAATATGGGCATGGTGGTTGCGAATGTCGGTATGGCCATGCGGGCTATGGATCGCAAAATCCACCGCCACCCCATAGCGGTCGGCCACCTGCCGGGCAAAATCCCGCGTCAGCGCCACCCGCTGCTCGGCCGTCAACTCGTGCGGCAAGGCGATCTCAATCTCGCGCGCCACCCGTGCGTCCTTGCGTTTCTCGGCCGCCTCCGCCGCGTTCCACAATGCCGAGCGCTCTTTGGCCCAAACCGCATCCGCACCCGCCGGCAGCACGATCTCGGTATGCTCAACGCCGGAACGCCGGGTAAAATCATGCGTCAGCCCGTCGCGTTCGTTGGTTAGCCTTTCCGCTGCCCGGTAGGCCGTGGCCGCAACCGCGCTGCGGCCGCTGGCCCGCGAGATCGGCTTGACGCTCAAATGGTAGATCGCCATCGCAGCACGTCTTTCCTCATTCCGGCCTGGCCCTTGGCCGTTTTTCACCATCCAGCACTGAGTTGCGCAGCAACTCGTAAGTGCGCCCTTCCGTATCTCGCTGACGCTCGATCACGTCGGGAGGGTTCGCAGCAGAGAATGCACGTGACGCGGCTTTAATGGCCAGAATATAGTTCTTAAAGTTGTGCCATGCGAAGGTAACGCCATGGATAGCACCTGCCCGCGCTGCCAGACGGCGCTGGTCTGGATTCGTAGGGAGGAACACCATGACCCGCAAGTCGATCGAGGAACGCCTGGCCCAGCTCGACGCCCAGCGCCAGGCCCTGAAATCCCGGCTCGGCAAGCAGGAACGCGCGCGCGACACGCGCCGGAAGGTACTGCTCGGCGCCCTCGTCCTGCACCGGCTCGGCGAGGACAAGCGCGAATTCGACAGAGCGTTGCGGGAGTGGCTGCAACGCGAGCTGCCGGGATTCTTATCCCGGCCCGATGACAAGGCGCTGTTCGATGACATCCTGGCCAACGCGGCACAACAGGATGAAAAGCCCCTGGTGACGACTGCTCAAAATGAGGAAATTTGATGTTTGAATTTCAGCCCGAGCTTGCCGGTCAGTTGGTACTGATGCGGCCTCTCCGAGACCAGGATTTTGCGGCCCTATATGCGCTCGCCGCCGATCCTTTGCTCTGGGAACAGCACCCCAACCCGGAACGGGCGACCGAAAAAGGCTTCCAGGCCTATTTCGAGGATCAGCTCGCTTCTGGCGGGGCAATGGTAGCGATCAACAAGGTCGATGGTTTGCCGGTAGGGATGTCGCGCTATTCGGTAGCATTCACCGATCCCGATGAGGTGGAAATTGGCTGGACGTTCATCGGGCGCAGGTACTGGGGCGGAATTTATAACCGCGACATCAAGCAGACGATGCTGGCCCACGCCTTCCGGTTCGTGAAAACCGTGATTTTCCGGATCGCAGAGCATAATCTGCGCTCGCGCCGGGCCGTCGAGAAGCTGGGGGCGCGGCTGGATGCTCGCGAGCAAATAAATACGGCCGGACCAGCTCCGGTCCGGTTTGCTTTTTATGTCCTGACCTGGGAAATGTTCGCGGAAAATGCCTCTCGTCCCCCGGAAAAGACGGACGCCAGCTCGTGAAAATCTGGCGCGCGTTCCGCACCATGCTGCGGACGGCGCGCCAGAATCCAGGCTGGGCCATCCGCTTGGTCCTGTTGAGTCCGCTCTTGGCGCCGCTTTATCTGGTCAAGACATTTCTGCTCATGGTGCTGATGCTGTGCCTCGTCGGCGCCGTTGGGGCCGGCCTTCTCCTCGTCTTGCATCTCGATCACTCCCCGATCGCCAATGCCTGTTTCCTGATTGTCCTGGCTGTCGTGCTGTTCTTGACTGTGATCTGGGGACTGACCCGACCCCTGCTCAAACATTTTGGCGACCGGGAAAGCGGCACGCATGGCACGGCGCGTTTTGCCACCGGACAGGAAACCGCGCGACTGGCGCAAAACAAGGCCGGCCTGCTGCTCGGCCGTGACACCGATTCCGGCAAGCTGCTGCGCTACGCCGGTCCCGCCCATTTGCTCACCATGGCACCGACACGCACCGGTAAGGGGGTGGGCACCATCATCCCGAACCTGCTTACCCTCGACCGCGCCGTGATCTGTATCGACCCGAAGGGTGAAAACGCCCGGATCGCTGCCCGCGCCCGCGAGCGTTTCGGGCAGGTGCATATTCTCGATCCCTTTGCCGTCACCGGGCGGCCCTCCGCCGCGTTCAACCCACTGGCCGGGCTCGATCCGCATAGCCTCGATGTGGCCGAGGAAGCCGCCAGCCTGGCTGATGCCTTGGTGTATGATGCCCCCGGCGAGGCCGGAGAGGCGCATTGGAATGAGGAGGCCAAGGCCCTCATTGCCGGACTCATCCTCTTCACGATCGCGGAGGAGCCGGCTGAGGGGCGTTCGCTGGCCACCTTGCGGGATCACCTGACGGCAGCGCCGGACGCCTTCATGGCCCTGCTGGCGCGGATGCAGGGCACGATGGCCGCCGGGGGATTGATCGCGCGGGCCGCCAACCGGCATTTGGGCAAGGACCGCCGGGAAGCGGCAGGCGTCCTCTCCGCCGCGCAGCGCCACACGCATTTCCTCGACAGCCCGCGCATGACCGCAGCGCTCAGTCGCTCGGATTTTGCTTTCGGGGAGCTGAAAGTGCGGGCCGCCACGGTGTTTCTGGTGCTGCCGCCCGATCGTCTGGGCGCCTACGCCCGCTGGCTGCGGCTGATGGTCACGCAAAGCCTGCAGGACATGGCGCGAAACCCAGCCAGGCCCCCTGCCCCGGTGCTCTATCTGCTCGATGAGTTCGCCGCCCTCGGCCATCTGGCGCCGGTTGAGCGGGCCATGGGCCTCATGGCCGGTTATGGCGTGCAGCTCTGGCCCATCCTGCAGGACATCCATCAACTCCGCGCCACCTATGGCCCCCGCGCCGGCACCTTCCTCAGCAATGCCGGCGTCCTGCAGGTTTTTGGCGTCAACGACCATGACAGCGCCCGCCTGGTCTCCGATCTGCTCGGCCAGGAAACCAAAGTGTTCGAGACCACCAGCCGCGATCCCAATGGGGGCTGGGGTGGGGATCGCCTGACCTTTTCCGAGCACCATACCGGCCGGGCGCTGCTCACTCCGGATGAGGTTCGCAACATGGCCCAAAGCAAGCAGCTGCTTTTCCTCGCGGGGCAAAGGCCAGTCGTTGCCCGGAAGCTGCGGTATTACGCGGACAGGGAGTTCCAAGGGTTGTTCGATGGGACTGGATAGCTATCGATCTAAAATCATACTTTAACACTCCCGTGGTAGGAGGGGTTTGTTTCCGACATTGAAGCATCTCCTCCTCATAAGCATTTACGGTGCTTCCGCTTCAATGATGGTTGAGTGTCAGAGCGAGCGCAGAGCGGGAGCCGCGTAGCGCGGCCCGAAGGGCCGTCTGACAGGCTCCCTCATCTGCATCAAAAGTTATCCACGGCGGAAAATTTCAATTTCTCTTAAATTCAATTTCAGGCGCTAATTTTGATTATTCATCAATGCATTGAATACCATCACTCAGACCAAACGGGCGGATATACAGGACGAAGTGGGCGGGCAATTCAGACCAAACGGGCGGCTCATTCAGACCAAACGGGCGGAGTGCGACTCGACCGTTTTTTTGGCAACTGCCAGTAGTAAAATGAAGCTTCAACGACCGGTTTTCCGTTCCATTTGGCACCTAAAAAGGCTCCAAAACACCTTTTTCGGGCTTGCGGGACTCCATCCCGTAGCTCTCAAAAATCAATTCAGACCAAACGGGCGGGTTTGGCAGGTCGTTCGCCTAAATCTTCCGCCAATCTCAACAAATAACCATCCGGGTCCATCACCACGAACTGGCGCTGGCCATTCTCGATCTCGTCGCTGCGGTACCAAGCCTCTTCTGGTTCCATAAATAGCGGCCAGCTCACAATCGCCAAACGATCCAAAATTGGCTGAAGCGCGGGAACCTCGATCTGAAAATTAACCCCACGTCCTAGTGGTGCCTCAAGTGGCCCTGCCACCCATTGCTGTATTGAGGGGTTTCGCTGTTCCAGCATGATCTGGGCACCGCCCAGGTCCAGGTAAGCAAATTGATCCTCTGGCCGATCATACGCCACAGAAAAGCCGATCAAATCCCGCCAGAAGCTGAGACTTTTCGCTAAATCTACAACGAGAAGCTCTGGTACAAGTTGCGCCCAATTTTCCATTCTACCTCCACCCTTGCGGCAAAAATTACTATTTGAATTTAATTCAGACCAGACTTGATTTTCGGTCCTGCTCCAGAATAGCATCCCGGAATGAGCCTTACCCTTTCGCAAAAGACCAATGCGGCGGGCTTTCCAAAGCCCAGCGAGCTCATTGAGATCACTGGCGCCCATCAGCTTGAGGCGTCCGACCGGGCTATCCAAAACATGCTGTTTCAGCACGCCCATGACAGCGGCCGCATGAGCAATCCGGACGCCGAATGGGAGATCACCTTCGCCGAGATACGGCGCCCCCTATCCAAGCATGAAAGCAATGACCGGGTTAGGGCCAGCCTCGACAAGCTCATGAGTATCCAGGTCGTGGTCCATTACCTCAATGCCCGCGGCGAGCCGCGCACGATGAAAACCCACCTTCTGGAGTTCACCGACACGGATGACCGGGACGGGGATAACGCAACAGTCTTGTTTGGGATTCCAAAAAAACTTAGGACTGCCCTAGCACGATCCAATCGGTGGGGCCGGGTCCGGTGCGAGGTCACATATGCGATGACCAGCAAATACGCCATCTCGCTTTATGAGATGGTCTGCCTCAGAATCAACATGCACACCTGCATCGAGCATTTTACCATCGAGCGCTTCCGGGAGCTGATGGGGGTTCCTCCTAACGCGTACGCAGATGGTCAAGATTTCCGGCGTAAGGTAATTGAACCGGCTGTTCTGGAAGTAAACAAACTATCGGATATGCACGTCGATATCGAACTGAAGCGCAAACATGCTCGGGCACCTGTTCACGAAGTCGTTGTCGTTTGGCGCAAGCAGGAAGGCGAGGAGTTCCGGGCCTCGATGCAGGAGCGGGACCGTAGCAAGGTCGGACGAAAAGCGCGGCTGCGCGGAAAAATAGAAGCGATTACAGTTGCTTGAATTTCATATTTTTATATATGTGAATGTACGAAAATTTCTCTTGCACCGTCGTTCCGACGAAACAGTATCATGACCAGAGAAGAAGAGAGCATTATCTCGTCCATCCAGGCCGTCCTAACTCCAGAGTTGATACCTAAAAATTTTGGCGGACGACCAGACAATCCGATGTTTGGCCACTGTTACGGTGCGGCCGAAGCGCTGTACCACCTCCTTGGTGGAAATGAGCATGGCTATAAGGCTCAACGGGCTGTTGATGATGACGGAATCAGCCATTGGTGGGTACTATCCCCGACACAAGAGATACTTGACCCTACGGCAGCTCAATACACTTCCTTTGGTAAAAGGCCGCCCTACGACAAAGGACGCGGTGCTTCATTTCGAATTCTTTCAAAAAGAGCAGATATCATCATCAGTCGGGTGAAGCAGAAATTTAATGGAACGACGCCACAAGAATGAAAGCACCGTTCAATCGAATGTCGCATTTCTGAAAATCCAAATATGTGAAAATTTACATTTTCATATATACGTTAAGCCTTCAACCAACCCTCTAGTAATTCCTGCAAAACATCCGACAAGTCCCGGCCAGCATCCTCAGCTTGTAGCCGCGCCGCCGCCGCTCGCTGGGTCTGTCTCTTCAGAAAATGAGAATAGAGCTTCCATTCGGGGTTGCTGCGCTTACCTGTCGCCGGGCGGCCGCGCGCCCTACCCTCCTCTGGCAGCATGGGCGCTACAATTTGGTGGGGGGCTTCTGCTACCGGCTCCACGGCCTCCGGCTCTGCCTGGTGGCGGTGTAAATCGGCCAGCGCTGCAAATTTCCGTTTTTCAGCCATTTTCGATTTCCTTCCCGGCAGCCTCATAAGCATCCCAGGCTCGCCCGGCGTTCCGGTCATCCTTCACTCCATAAACGGGTACGCCTTCGGCGGCGGCCTTTTCGAAGGCCGCCAGACGGGGAATCTCAGCGCCGAACACGGGGATACCCTCCGCATTGAGCATATCCCGGAGCTGCTGCCCCTCGGTGCGAGGTTTTGGGGGGACCATGGTCAGCAACACACGGTGGGTCTTATTGCCAAGGCTGCGTAATTTGGCGAGCGTATGCGTCAGACCATCCGTGGCCACACTCTCCGGCACGGCGGGAATCACGAGTAAATCGCAATTGCTGGCCAGGTCTTTGAAATCGTCGTCAGTCGGGTTGCCCTCGGTGTCGATAATAATGTGCTTATAGTCGCGAATATGGCTGACCATTTGCGCGTGGGTCACGACTTTGAAGGGAAGCCCCTGATCTCCGCCGCGCTGGCTCCATTTGGTTGCGCTCCGGATGGCGTCTCCATCAACCAAGAGGGTCGGGGCAAATCGCTGCAAATACGCGGCCAAATGTATCGCCGTCGTTGTTTTCCCAACGCCGCCTTTGTAACTCGTCACGGTGATTATCATATATTCACCTATTCAAAAATCCGGAATTTTACATAGACAAATATATACATTTCTGGCATTTTGTCTATGCGAATTTTCACACAGACAAAATTGCGGAAATATGGGCGTTCAAATCTACCTGCTGGACCGGAGAACGGTAACGCTGATTGTCGGTGACTTGGCACAGGAAATCGGCGCGCTGCGGCGTTCTTGGAAGGTCACGGAAATGGATGATGAACGCGCGAAAGAAATGGAGGCCGCAAAGAGCCAGCTCCAGGATAAGGCTGCGCCGCTAGCAGCTATGGTTGCGGACGTGACCGAGCTGCCTTTGGCGGCCGACGGCAGGCTAGTTGCCGCTCATCCCGTCCTGGGCTGGGATGCTGACCGCTTCTCGGTTACTGATCTCGGATGGGATTATCTGCCGGTCCTTGGCTATGCGGTCCACAGCAGCACGGCAGCGGGATACGTTCTCCACGAAGAAGGGGAGGGGGGACTGTCTCCCATTACTCGAAGCCGGGCGCTCGAATTGGAAATACAGGACCAGGCGGGGCAGCTCCGGCGGCTGGGGCAGCCGTTAATCGCCGAATGCCTCTCCGTCCGCCCATATATCGCGGGATACATGCAAGCGAACTGTGTCCTGAGCGACGGGCGAACCGCCGAAATTCTAACCCGCGTTCAGGGGCAGCAACTGCCCGGAACAGGATGGTATACCGGCAAACGCCCCAGTGAAGTGTCTCATTATCCGGAAGCCACGAGCGATGTGTGAAGAGGGCAGGGGGCCACGCCCTCATTCGAACAAAATAGCAACTTGTACGCTTAGCCGGGAGACGAATCGGGCGGATTCTGTTAAGATTCACCGAATATTATCAGCAAGACCAACATCTAACAGCCTGACGGGGTACATATGCTAAGTTCTGTTGAGATGTGCGCCGGAGCTGGTGGTCAAGCGCTCGGGCTGGAAAAAGCTGGTTTCGGGCATGAGGCCCTCGTAGAAATCGAGAACGATTACTGCAAAACGCTGCGCTCCAACCGGCCCCAATGGAATGTCCTGGACCGTAGCCTCGTTGATTTCGACGCCCGCCCCTATAAAGGCATTGACCTGCTCGCGGGCGGACTGCCCTGCCCGCCATTTTCGGTCGCCGGAAAGCAGCTTGGTGAGAAAGATGAGCGTAATCTATTCCCCGAAGCCTTGCGCCTGGTCGATGAATGCCGGCCGAGGGCCATAATGATCGAAAATGTGCGTGGCTTTCTAGGAGCTGTTTTCGAAGATTACCGAGGCCTTCTCAAAAGCCAGCTTAAAAAACTCGGCTACGAAGCCGAGTGGCGGCTGCTTAATGCCTCCGAATTTGGCGTTCCCCAACTCCGGCCTCGGGTGGTTATCGTCGCCATAAAGAAGGAGCTCGCCGGGGATTTTGAATGGCCGGCCGTTGCCGCTCATAATCCGCAAACCGTCGGTGAGACGCTCTACGATCTGATGGCTGCCAATGGATGGAGAGGGGCAAAGGCTTGGAAAGAGCGGGCCAACGAAATTGCCCCCACCATCGTCGGCGGCTCCAAGAAGCATGGCGGCCCTGATTTGGGGCCGACACGCGCACGGCAGGCCTGGGCTACATTGGGCGTAAATGGCCTCTCAATCGGAGAAACTGCCCCCGAACGGGATTTCGTTGGCATGCCGCGTCTCACCATACGAATGGTTGCCCGGCTCCAAGGCTTCCCGGACGGCTGGCAATTTGCGGGCAAAAAAACAATCGCATACCGGCAAGTTGGCAATGCTTTTCCACCCCCCGTAGCGGAAGCTGTCGCTCTTCAGCTCAAGAAAACCCTGAGCATCTCCCGGAGTGTAAACATACGGCGCCTCAAACGAGCCTAAAAAAGCCGGCCAAATCAACACTTTAGAGCCGGCAAACTCAGGTGCGTGTGCAACAATCGGCCTATGCGGCCGATTCGCTCTTCCATTGATGAAGGTCATCCGGACTATCCCGTCCTGGCAATGCTGCGCGACGCTGTCGCCAGTAGAGCAGGGGGACTCGCCGACCTGCAGATAAAATTTCCCGGTATTGTAAGGGATGCGATCGATTTTGTGCTTGACCCCGTGCGGACAGCTCGAACCAAAGTTCGCGACTTAGATAATGTCGAAAAAACCTTTATAGGGCTTAAGTTAGAGCATTTCGTCCGCGATATGCTCGACGTGCCAAAAGGCCTCCGCGACCTTCGAATTGGGGACATGGATGTCGATATCAAAAATACCGTTGGCCAAAATTGGTCAATTCCCGTCGAGACTTACCGGGCGTCAGAACCATGCCTCTTGATGGCAATCGATGATGACAATTTCACCTGTTCTCTCGGTCTCATCATCGCCAAGCCAGAATATTTACATGCAGGGGCGGGTAATAGAGATTCCAAAAAAGGCGTGTCGAGTGAGGGCTTTAAGCATATCCTTTGGCTGGTCCACAATGAACCCTTTCCGGCAAGCCGGTTTATGGGTTTCGACATGGCCCGCTTCCGCGAGCTACGAAAAATCAAAGGCGGTAATATTCGCGTCGTCTCATTTGTTCGTGAAAACCTCCGGCGCATCATCCATCGGGATGTCATGCTGGCGCTGCTATTCGACCAAAATGACCCTATGAAACGCCTTCGAGCAAATGGCGGAGCGCCAGACACATTAAAGCACGATAGAATCTCTATTCTTATTGGAACCTTCCTCGTTGATCGCAGGATAGCTGAGCACTTTGGTTTTCCAAATCTTCAGCCGGACGAAATCGTGGCCGTTCAAGCCGACACCGATGACGAATGGGAGTTGGCCAAAAAATCGGGGTCTTCAAAAGCCACCGAATGACGGTTGCCGTGCTATGCCTTCCTCGGATTAGCTGCAATGGTTGACAAACTCACCAAAGAACACCGCTCTGAAAATATGCGGCGGATACACAGCAAAGGCATGAAGCCTGAGCTGCTCGTCCGGAAATTGGCTCACAAGCTCGGCTACCGCTTTCGGCTACACAGACCAGACCTTCCAGGAAGGCCGGACCTTGTATTTCCTGGCCGCCGCAAAATCATTTTCGTACATGGCTGTTTCTGGCATGGGCACGATGATCCTAACTGTATTGACGGACGCCGGAAACCGAAATCGAACTTGGAATACTGGTTACCGAAACTTGCCCGCAATAAAGAAAGAGATGCTGCCAACGAAGCTGCATTGATCGGTCAGGGATGGGCGGTCTTGACGATTTGGGAATGCGATCTTCGTAAGACGAACCTTCTGGCCGAAAAGTTAAAATCATTCCTGAATTGAATTCTTCTCTAATTCAAATCTACTGAAAGCTCTCTCAATCCAGACGACAACTTTCGATGCCGCGTCAAAAGCCTCTTTTACTTCACGCAGCGTCTTATTTATCGCAAATGTAGCATAATTGTTGTGTACCAAGCTATTCCGAAGCCGACAAAAGTCTAGAAATGCCAACTGCGTCTCTCGGTCGACTCCTTGTTGTTGAAAGTCATTTTTCGCCCACACAGAAAACTCATCTCCAAACCTAGAAATGAAACCATTTATATTCTTTGTGTCGGCTGAAAAATCAAACAAAGAAAAAAACTTTCGATCAATCGCTTGGTGGAAAGTGAAGTGTTTCATCGAGGCCGTCAATGTTGATTGACCTAAGTAAGCTTCAATTGCCGAGATAACCTTCCGTTCAAAATAGCTTGCTCCCGCAAGCAGTAGGGCCTTAGCACTGTGCTCTCCATAAGCCGTTGCCGCCGACGCATCACTAGATGCGGCAATTATCTTCTCAATCGCAGAAAGTTCTTCATGAATGCGCTCTACCTCATTCATGAGCTGCCCTCAGGAATGCGGGTTAAAAATATCTGCTGCCGCATTCAACCTGCCCTGCACATTGGTTTGTTTGGTCGTTCCTTCCTGCAGAAAATTCTCTATTCCACCTTCAAGTTCACGTATTTTAGCCTCATCGATGGCGACCTCAGCGGCGGAACCGGCCTCCCATTGGGTCCTTGCAACGCCATAAAATGCTGACTCGAAGAGTGCTATCGAAAAGCGATTCGTCTTCTCTGGTTCGAAAATCTTCTCCGGAAGCGCAGAGACACCCTTTAAAAACTCCCGAAAAATCTGCTCGGCCAAGTCAAGCTTTTCACCGACGATCGTCCGTTTCGCTTTCCCCGAAAAGGCATCAAGGAATCTTACCATCGACGGTTGGTAATTCGGTCCATCGATGAGCATTGCAAAGCATCTGAGTAAAAGCTCAACATCTCTCATGTAATCGTCCTCTGCAGGACGACCGATTAATTTGCGCCACACAGGATCGGTGTTGAGTTGATATAGAAGGCGAAAAAAATCTGATTCATATAAATTTGCCCGCATCTCTTGCGGGCGCAAATTCACGCCTCCCGTATTTAGACGGTTGTAGATTTCTTTAATCGATGAATTATCATCTTTTGGCTCATTTTGCTTGATGATAACAACTCTTACTGGCGTTAAATCTAGCCTGGTTTTGTATTCTCCAAGGCCGGCATAAGTCATGTCATTTAAAGGACTTTTGCTTCCGTCGTCTCGGTCGGGAAGTTTAATTCTAAAATCCGTGAACATCGTTTTGTCCTGGAGCATCGTGTCAGGTATTTTCTTATGCTCTTTGAACGCCGCCCGTATTTGCGCCCGAGTCCCAGGGCGAGGAAATTTCATTTTAATAAAGAAGTAGAGCGACATTAATCGCTGTTGACCATCCAAAATTAAAAATCTGTTTTTGCTCTCTTCAAACAGAAAAATCTGAGGAATTGGCAGCCCCAGTATAAGCGATTCGACAAATTTAGAAGAACGTTGCAAATCCCAAGTGAAAAACCGCTGAATTGAAGGTATGACGATCGCGCCAGAATCGAGATACGATCCAATCGTTAGGACATTGAAATCATTCGGACTCGCGGTGATATCGTATTCGGTAATCGCGTTGCCTTCTCCTTCGCTAGGCACATCTTCCATAAAAGTTTCGTCTTCAGCCATGCCATTATCTTTCTATTTGAACTTCAAAGAAGACCCGAGCCTCGCAATCGTCGTTACTCCGACATTATAGCTCTGCGCCAGCTCCTTCAACGTCGCACCCTCGGCGCGTCGGTGCCTAGCCTCAGCCTGTTGCTGCGGAGTGAGGGCGGGGGGGCGCCCCATGTGCTGCCCACGTGCCTTGGCCCGGCTTCGCCCCTCGGCCGTGCGGGTGCGGATCAGGTCGCGCTCCACGTCCGCCAATCCACCCAGCACCGCCAGCATAAGCCGCCCGGTGCTGGTGCCAGTATCGGCCCAAGGCTCCGCCAACGACCGGAAAGCGGCCCCGACATCGGTAATGCACTTCACAATGCTGAACAGGTCAAAGGTGGAGCGCGCCAGGCGGTCGATCCGCGTCACCACCACCACGTCGCCGGCAGCAAGCTGGCGGAGCATCTTCTGCAGCTCCCTCCGATCGGCGCGCGCGCCCGTTACCTTCTCCCGGTAAATATGGCTGCAGCCGGCCGCGTGTAGCTGCTCAAGCTGGGCATCGAGCGTTTGGCCCTGGGTGCTGACGCGGGCATAGCCATGGAGGCGGGCAGGGGGCTTATTTTCGGTCATATCTTTCGGAAAGAATAACCACTTGATGCGACAGGTTCAAGCAAATTTTCCGAAAGTCTTGATTTTCGGATGATCAGCGGGTGTCTCCTGACTGTCGTGCTGCTGTCGTGTTGTCGCCTTGATGATCTGAAGCAGGTTGTTGAACACGAAAGGAGCTATCATCATGACCATGACACTGAATCCCGATGATTCGCATGAAACTGCCCGTTACCTGACGCCTGCCGAGATCGGTGCGCTTGTTCGCACCATTCGGGTGATGCAGGGCTGGTCACAGGAAACACTCGCCGAACTGTCCGGGCTACAAACGCGCACCATACAACGAGTTGAGCAAGGACAGACGACAAGCTTGGATACAAAACGGGCAATTGCACGGGCTTTCAAACTGGAGGACATCGATTTCTTCAACTCCCTCAAGGCATTTCCATCTGATGAGCAAATCAGGAGGCAACAGGAAGCGTTCAAGGTCGTGCCCCAGGTGGTGGTGTAGGTGGCCGGTAATCGGCCTGCCGTAGCGACCGCCGAGAGTCTGGCGGAGGCGGGCCGATTGGCGGCCACCGGGGCGGTTTTTGGGTAGCATTGGGTTGCGAGTCTCAACGCCAACC
>DATJXG010000411.1:0-15490 GCA_035500455.1 Terriglobales bacterium
CTCTTCCGACAGCAGCATTCCCGTGATCGTGATGACCGCGTGGGGCAACGTCGAACTGGCCGTCGAAGCCATGCGCCGCGGCGCCCGCGACTTCCTGCAGAAGCCCTGGGAAAACGAGCGCATGCTCGCCGTGCTTCGCACTCAGGTGGAACTGCACCGCGTGCTTCAGCAGGCTGCGCGCCTGGATGCCGAGAACCGTCTGTTGCGCGCCGAAGGACGGCCGGAGTTCATCGCCGCCGCACCTTCCATGCAGCCTGTACTTGAGGCGATCACGCGCATCGGCCCCTCCGACGCAAACGTCCTGATTACCGGCGAGCATGGCACCGGAAAAGAAGTCGTTGCCCACACTCTGCATGCGCTTTCCGAGCGGGCGTCGCGGCCGCTGGTCGCGGTAAATACCGGAGCCTTGCCGGAGGGAGTGTTCGAGAGTGAATTATTCGGCCATGTGAAGGGCGCCTTCACCGACGCGCGCTCCGACCGCATCGGGCGCTTCGAACTGGCCGACGGAGGAACGATCTTCCTCGACGAAATCGGCAACGTTCCCCTGCACCAGCAAGCCAAGCTGTTGCGCGTGCTGGAGTCGGGCGATATCGAGCGCGTTGGCTCATCGCGTTCGCGCCATGTGAACGTCCGTGTCGTCTCCGCCACCAACACCGATCTCCACGCGGCATGCGCCTCCGGCCAGTTTCGCCAGGATCTTCTGTTTCGCCTGAATACCGTCGAGATCCATATTCCGCCTCTCCGCGAACGGCGCGAAGACATTCCCACGCTTGCCATCCACTTCCTGCGGCGCTACGCTTCCCGTTACCGTCGCCCGGTCGAAGGCTTCGACGGGCGGGCGCTGCAATCCCTGGCGCAGTATTCCTGGCCCGGCAACGTACGGGAACTGGAACACACCGTCGAACGCGCGGTCCTGATGTGCCGGACGCAGGAAATCCAGACCGGCGACCTGGGATTGAACCTGTCGCGCGCGGTGGGCCAGAATTTGGGAAATCTGGAAGACCTCAGCCTGGAGTCCGTGGAGGCCATTCTCATCCGCAAGGCGTTGCAACGCTTCCACGGCAACGTCAGTCAGGCGGCGGAGGCGCTGGGGCTGAGCCGCGGCGCGCTCTACCGGCGGATGGAAAAGTATGGGCTCTAGCCCACTCGGCACTCCTGTAATACGCAAACCGCCGAAACGTCCGCGCATGCGCTACGAAAGGCGCGTGACTCTGTTTGCCGTGTTTGCCGCTTTGCCCGGCATCCTGGTCAGCGGCGTCCTTATCTTTCTGCAGTCGTGGTCGGTGGAATCCAAACTCGCGCTCTTCATAGCCGAGCTGCTCGCCTGGGCTCTGGCGGGGATGGCGCTGCATGAGCAGGCAATTCGCCCTCTGCAGACCCTCTCAAATGTGGTCGCCTCGCTCCGCGAAGAGGACTACTCATTCCGCGCCCGGGGTACGGCGGTGGAAGACGCTCTGGGCGAGCTTTCCCTGGAAGTGAATGCGCTGGCGGATATGCTCGCAGGGCAGCGCATTCATGCCATCGAGGCCACCGCCCTGCTGCGGCGGGTGGTAGAAGAAATCGACATTCCGCTTTTCGCCTTCGATCCCGCGCAGGCCCTGCGCCTGGTGAATTCTGCCGGTGAACGCCTGTTGCAGAAACCGGCGGCGCGCCTTATGGGAAACACCGCCGCCGAAATCGGCCTGCAGGATTGCCTGACAGTGGAAAACGAAGGCCTGGTTCCGCTCCATCTCAACGGATCGAACGCGCGTTGGCTGGTGCGCCGCAGTTCCTTTCGCCAGAACGGGGTGCCCCACACTCTCCTGGTTCTGTCCGACGTAAGCCGCGCTCTGCGCGAAGAAGAGCGCCGCGCCTGGCAGCGGCTGGTGCGGGTGTTGGGCCACGAGCTTAACAATTCGCTTGCGCCCATCAAGTCGATTGCCGGCAGCCTGAGTACCCGCATCGCCGAAGTGCCGCTTGGCCCCGAGCATCGCCAGGACTTTCTTCGCGGCCTGGAAATCATCGAAGCCCGTGCCGCATCGCTCAACCGCTTTCTGCAGGCCTACCGCCAACTGGCGCAGATGCCGCCACCGGTGCTGCGCGAGACGCAGCTTGGGCCCGTGGTCAAACGGGTGGCCGACCTGGAAACTCGGGTTAAGGTCGCTGTGTTGCCGGGACCGGAAATCGTGCTCATGGTGGATCCCGACCAGATCGAGCAAATGCTGATCAACCTGGTGCGCAATGCGGTGGAAGCGGTCCTCGCGCCGGCGCAGACTGAGAACGGAAGGAGCGGTGTTGAAGCGGGGCCGCCCGAGATCGTGATCCGCTGGGAGGGAGCCTCCAAAGAAGTAGCCCTTACCATCGAAGACAACGGCCCGGGGCTGCTCAATCCCAGCAATGTCTTCACCCCCTTTTACACTACCAAACCGGCGGGAAGCGGTATCGGGCTGGTGCTTTCGCGGCAGATCGCCGAAGCCCACGGCGGCACGATCGAGCTTTCAAACCGCAAAGATAAGACCGGGTGCGTCGTGCGGATCGCTTTGCCACGCATGCCGGCGCGAGTGAACGCGACCCGCTGACAGGGACCATCAGCACTCGAAGAATCCTGATCAGGGAAGTGTGGTCGTTCCAGGCGGGACGCTTCGGGTGAAAGCCAGTTTTCAGTTCGCAGTTCTCAGTTTTGGCCGTTCGCTGACCAGGCGTTGCCGAATGCCTCCACCCTCTCGCGCACGCTGAGCACGTGTTTCGGCAGCGTCAAACGGCTGCCTTCCTCCAGGATGGGAATCAGCTTGTCGAACTCCGGGCCGGAGTGTGATCCGGTCACCACGATGCGAATGGGATGAAACAGCTCTTTCCCCTTGGCTCCGGTTTCGCTCTTCACTTCGTTCACCAGTTGCTTGAAACATTCGGCCGTCATCTGGCCTGTCTTGGCGGACTCATCGGCGAGCACCTTCACCGTAAAGCGTGCAATGACGGCATTGGTATGCGGCCAGGCAAGAACATCTGCGTTGTCCGGAGCCGCAATTGCGGCCATCGCGTCATATTGGAAAATCAAACCTGCCCGCTCCGGCAGCTGGTCCAGGCGATCGACTGACGGCACCAGAAGGCGGGTGACCGCACCCAGCCAAGTCTCTAGGGCCGGCGGCAGATTTGTCGCCACGGAAGGGCCCGAGCCGATGCTTTGGGTCGGCAAAATCGAGTACGGCAGGGCCAGGGCGCGAATGTAATAGGGCACCGCCATACGTTCGATCTGCGGCGGGATGTTCTCCTTGATGTAATGGCGGTTCAGCCAGTACAGCTTCTCGAAATCGAAGATGGCCGGCGAGGGCGTCACCCGTTCCAGTGAGAATTCCTTCACCAATTCCTTCATGCTGAAAATCTCCCGCGTGCCGCCTGCCGGCGCCCATCCCAGCAGCGCCAGGTAATTTACCAGCGCCTCGGGAAGCACACCCATCTCGCGAAAATTAGCGATGGAAGTCGCGCCGTGCCGCTTGGACAACCGTTCCCGGTCCGCGCCAAGAATTGTGGAGAGATGCGCAAACTCCGGCACCGGCCATCCCAAAGCCTCATACAGAGCGACTTGCTTGGGGGTATTCGAAAGGTGATCGTCACCGCGAATGACGTGGGTGATCTTCATCAGCGCGTCGTCGATCACCACTACGTAGTTGTAAACCGGCATGCCGCTGGAACGTAGAATGATGGGATCGCTCACGACTTCGTTAGAGAACTCCACTCCGCCATGTACGATGTCATGAAAGCGAATGGGGTGCTCGGGAATCCGCAGGCGAATCGCGCAGGCGCCGCCGGCAACCCGCTTCCGGCGCGCCTCTTCCGGATCTATCGCCCGGCACTTGCCCGAATAAATCGGCGCCCGATGTTCCGCCACCGCCCGCTCGCGCTCGTGCTGCAGATCTTCTTCGGAACAGAAACAGAGATAAGCTTTGCCCTCGCTCACCAGCCGCTCCGCGTGCTCGCGATAAATCTCCAGCCGGTCAGATTGACGGTAGGGGCCAAAGGCGCCGCCTTTGTCCGGGCCCTCATCCCAGTCCAGGCCCAGCCACTTCAGGTCTTCGATCAGTTGATCTTCAAAGCGAGCCTCGCTGCGCTCCACATCGGTATCTTCGATGCGCAGCACCATGGCGCCGCCCTTCTGCCGCGCGAATAGCCAGTTAAAGAGAGCGGTCCGGGCATTGCCGACGTGCAACTGCCCTGTTGGCGAGGGCGCAAAGCGCACACGAATCGAGCTTTTGGAAGGCACCACAAGATGTTAGCAGAGCTTACGCCTGGCCCGGATGCTGCGAAGAAAGGTAAGTCCCGGTAATGCGGTCATGCCAGCAAAGCTGGTCTTCATCGAGGAAACACCACGCGTAGCCCAAACCCAGCGAAAGAATCGACAAAATGGAAGCCACAGCCCGCCAGCGTCGCGAGCGCTGGGAAGCGGGAGTGTCGTCAAACCGGCTCAGCCGCAGGCCTGCCAGGTGCAGCCCCGGCGTGCTTCCCGCATATACCAGGAGCAGGAATTGGTAACCGGCCCAGAAAACAATCCCAAAGGCGCAGCCAATTACAAATGCCCGCAAGCGCGACATGGTTGCGTCCGTGACCTGGAAGAAAACATACTCGAACAATACGGTGGCAAAGACGACGATCACAGCATCCAGGCCGGCGGCGAACATGCGCACTTTCATCGAAGCCGGCGTGAGTGGTATTTCGAAACCCGGCCGCCGTTCGTGTACCGGCTCTTCAACCTCCTCGATCAGGATGCCGCCCAGCGCCGGTGGAACGGGAGCGATCTCTGGCGCTTCGAGAATTCGCGGCCGGTCGAGTACTGGCTCAGCCAGTTCGTCCAGAGGACGGGGAGGGCCTACGGCCGAGGACCGTGGAAAGTGGATGACGCGCGTGGATGCGTCGGCTGTCGCGCCGCTCGCCGTAGCGGCCGGATCGAGGGCCCGTTTTACCGCCGCCGCAGACGTCGCGCCTTCGGCAGCGACCGCAGGCTTCGCCGATGCTTCCGGCGCAGTCGAATCCTTGCTGTACTCCGCTTCATCCTCGAACCTCAAGCGCAACGAAGGATAACGGGGCTCCTGCGACCCACGCCGCGCCTGATAGCTGTCCAGCCGCGCGGCCACTTCCTGGCGCCAGGTTGCCAGATCCGGATATCCGGGAAGAAGCGTCTGTTCGGGCAAAGGCGTCTTTTCTGCCTGATCATCGAAGTCGCCACTCGAGTGTAAATTTCCAACTCCGGCCTCAGGTTGCTTTATTTCATCCTGCGCAGCTGCAGCAGGAGTGGGCATTTCAGATTTGCCGATATCGCCTGCCGCTTGCCCGCTGCCTTCTTCCGCAACTGTCTTCGGCCGCTCGGATTGCGCGGACGTGGGCCGGCCGCTCTCCTCTACGACAAATCGCGGCTTGGTTTTGACATTGTGTTCCAGGCTGGCAGCGAACATCTGCTCGCTCGCATCGTATGCCTCAGGATCAATCAGATTCCCCGCCGGCCCGACGGTGGAATCATTATCAGGAACGAATCTTCTTTTCGCCGGAGACGGAGCCGCGGGCGGATGGGCCTTGTCGTCGCAGTGGCACACCTCTCCGCAGATAGGGCATGGCAGGGGACGGTCTTGTGAGGAAGAAGCCAAACCCAGTAGTCACCTTTGGTGTGTTCGTGATGGCGGCGCACTTTGCCACTCGGGCAGGCGCCGTGCTAAGTTCACGCATACCCCGGCGTGGACCTTTCGCAAGGGTTGCTGCGCTTCCGATGATCCGTACCCGATTCCTTATCACGGCGGGAATTGTTTGTCATCTGTTACTCACTCCTCCCCTAGTTACCAGCCAGTTGCGGGCTAGGCCTCCGAAGAAGCCCGCCAGCGAAGCTAAAGCCGCGAAAACCCCGCCTCCATCCACTTGTCCGCTGAAAAAGAATGAAGATGGCGTCTGCGCCGTTCAACAGGAAAAAGATGGGCCGGTGTTCAAGCTGCATGGCGAAGTGGAAGTTCACTATCTGGGCTTTATTCTTCGCGCCGACGAGGCGTCGTACAACTCTGACACCGGCGAAACCGAGGCCAGCGGTCACGTAATCCTCGATGGAGGCCTCAATGATGAGCATCTGGAAGCCACACACGCGGTTTACAACCTCAAGACCGAAACCGGAAAGTTCGAAAATGTGCGAGGCACGATCGGCCTGCGCCTGCGCCAGTCGCGCCTCGTACTCACTTCCTCGGAGCCGTTTTCGTTCAGTGGCAAACTGGTGGAAAAGGTCGCGCCCGATCACTACATCGTGCACCAGGGCACGATTACCACCTGCGAGGTCCCCAATCCCAAGTGGCAATTCTTCGCTCGCAAGGTAGAAGTGGAGGCCGCCAGCGACGCCAAGGTCTATCACAGCACTTTTCGTATCGAAGGTATTCCTGTGATGTTTCTGCCCTTCGTCACTTACCCCATCGAACGGCAGCGGCAATCGGGGTTTCTGATTCCCAATCTCGGCAGCTCATCGATCAAAGGGCTGATCGTGGGCGAATCCGTCTATTGGGCAGTCAATCGCACCATGGATGTCACTCTGGGTTCGGAGTATTTCTCGCTGCGCGGATGGGCGCCGCAAGGCGAATTCCGCTGGCGGCCCAGCGAAACTTCGTTCGTGGACCTGCGCTTCACCAGCGTTCTCGACCGCGGCTACGGCCCGAATCACGTCGATCAGGGAGGCGCCGACGTTCGCCTCAACGCGCAAGGCACGTTGCCCCTTGGCTTCCGGGGCGTGGCTGATATCGACTACCTCACCTCATTCGTCTATCGCCTGGCATTCAACGAAATTTTTACTCAGGCCGTTTATTCGGAGGTAAAGTCGCAGGCTTTCGCTTCGCGGACAACCAACGGTATTTCTTACAACATAGCTTCCGAGCGCTATCAGGATTTCGAGAGCAGCAACAACGGCGATGTGATCACAATTCTGCACGCGCCAAGCGTTGATCTCTCGGCGGTCGATCACCCTGTTGCAGGCTCGCCCTTCTATTGGTCGTTCGATGCCTCTGTCGGCGGCCTCTCGCGCAGCGAACCCTTCGTGGCCGGCGCCAGTGAAGCATTCCGCACCGCGGACCTGGTTGGCCGCTTCGACCTGAGCCCCACGCTGGCCTTGCCGCTGCTGGTTCACGGGTGGTCGGTGCGGCCGGAACTTACCCTGCGGAACACGCTCTACACGCAGGAAATCGATGTGGTTAACGGGAACCGCACTGCGGTTACCGATCCAATTAACCGCAAGGCCCTCGAAGGCTCCGTCGAAATTCGCCCACCGGCCCTGGAGCGCGTCTTCGCCGGCGAATACTTCGGACGCAAATGGAAACACGTCGTCGAGCCGGCGGCGACCTATCGCTACGTGACCGGTGTAAACAACTTCGAGCACCTCTTGCGCTTCGATGCGCTCGACATCCTGAGCGACACCAACGAAGTCGAGTACAGCGTTGTGAACCGCCTCTTCGCCAAGCGAGTGAATCCGCCTCCCGACAACTGTCCCTCTCAGGGCATGCCGTCTTCTCTCTTTGTGGGCACTCCCTCGCCCCCACAAGGTTCTGTTCCCTGGGGCCGCGAAACCGCCGAAGAAAATCCCTGCACGCCCGAGCCACAAACCCGCGAGGTTCTTTCTTGGGAGCTGGCGCAAAAATATTTTCTCGACCCAACCTTCGGAGGCGCGCTGGTCCCCGGCCAGCGGAACGTTTTTACCACTACGGCGGATCTCACCGGCATTGCGTTCCTGACCGGGGAACGTCATCTTTCCCCGTTGATTTCGCGTCTGCGCCTTCAGCCCAGCAACCACACCAACGCGGAATGGGACCTCGATTACGATTTCCAGGCCAGGGGAATCAACGCCAGCACCGCCCTCGTGAATTATGAATTCGGTCGATTCACCTTCGGCGGCGGCGACGCCTATCTGCGCACGCCGCTTGCCGTAACCGGAGCGACAAGTTCATCCGCGGTGACGCGCCAGTCCTTCAATCAATTCCGCCTGCAACTCGGTTACGGACGCCCCAACAAACGCGGTTTCAGCGGCGCCAGCAGCGTGGGCTTCGACGCCAATCTGAACTTTCTGCAATACGCCGCCCTGCAAACCACCTACAACTGGGGATGCTGCGGCTTCACCGCTGAATACCGCCGCTTCGCCCTAGGCTCGGTGCGAAATGAAAACCAGTTCCGCTTCAGCCTCGCTCTGGCCAACCTGGGCTCCATCGGCAATCTAACCCGCAGAGACCGCCTGTTCTGAGTTGCCTCCCGCGCCCAATTTCCTTCGTGAACCTTCGTGTACCCTTGGTGTCCTTCGTGGTTGGCCTTTGAATTTTGTTTGCACATAAGCGAGGCAAACACAACGGGCGCCAAGGTGACACGAAATGCAGGAAGGTAAACGCGGTGAGGAAGTCGTGCTTGGCTGTTAAGATATTCCGGTGGTGGATGCATTGGATTCCAAACGCGCCGCGCTCGACGCTCGCCTGCGTTCCCTGGGCCGCCTGCTGGTGGCTTATTCCGGGGGCGTGGATTCCGCCTTCCTTGCTTGGGCGGCCCACGAAGTTCTCGGCGAGGGCATGCTCGCGGTGATCGCAGATTCTCCCAGCCTGGCACGCACCCAACTCGCCGATGCCATTGCCTTCGCTCATGAGCAAGGCATTCCGCTCGAAGTGATCGCCACCGGCGAACTCGACCGCCCTGACTACGCCCGCAACGACGCCGGCCGCTGTTTTCATTGCAAAGACGAACTGTTCACGGTGATGGAAGAATTCCGCAGCCACTATGGCTTTGATTCCATCGCCTACGGCGTCAATGTGGATGATCAAGGCGACTTCCGCCCCGGCCAGCGCGCCGCCCAGCAGCACCAGGTGGCAGCCCCGTTGCTTGAAGCCAGACTTGGCAAACAGGAAATTCGCGATCTTGCCCGCGCCGGCGGATTGCGCATCTGGGACAAGCCGGCCTCGGCATGTCTTTCCTCCCGCATCGAATACGGCCGTCCCGTCACACGCGAGGCCCTCAGCGCGGTCGAGCAGGGGGAAGATGCTTTGCGTGCTCTCGGCTTCCGTCAGCTCCGAGTCCGCCATCACGGCGACATTGTCCGCATCGAAATTGCCCGTGAAGAGTTGCCCCGCGCCCTGGATCCCGCAATGGCAGCCGAGTTCACCCGCATCTTCAAGTCGTTGGGCTTCAAATTCGTCACCCTGGATCTAGAAGGCTTTCGCTCCGGCTCCATGAACGCCCTGCTACCGGTAACGAAACTGGCCAGCGGCCAGTAAGCTCGCGGCCAAAAAATCGGGCGATCACTGGCTTGAACCCGCGACTTGAAGCCGCAACTTGGAGCCTGGCAGTTTCTCAAATTGGCAGATTGCCCGATTACCGAATTACAAATCCCGCTATGAGATAATCTAGCCATATCCTTCATGCCAAGGCGGTTCCTAGTGGCGTTTTTCCGGCGTGCTTTTGCAATACTGGTCCTGATTTGTCTCGGTTGCTCGGCGCAGTCTGCGCCCACGGTGCCTCCCGACATTGCCCGTCACGTGGAGCGCCAGGTGCGCAACTACTACTCCATCCCGAATGACGTAAAGCTGGTCTTTAGCCCGCTGCGGCCCAGTGAGTTCGCCAACTACAACTCGCTCACCATCACCCTCGATAATGGCGAGAAGAAGAAAGAGTATGAATTTCTTCTCTCCAAGGACGGCAAGTCACTCATCCGTCTCAGCCGCTTCGACCTCACCAAAGATCCCTACGCTGAGCTGATGAAGAAGATCGACGTCACCGGCCGTCCCACCCGCGGCAACAAGAACGCCAAAGTCGTGGTTGTGAACTTCGACGACTTCGAGTGCCCCTTCTGTTCGCGCATGCACCAAACCCTGTTCCCCCAGTTGCTCAACGAGTACGGTGATCGCGTTCTCTTCATCTATAAGGATTTTCCTCTGGCGGAAATTCACCCCTGGGCGACGCACGCCGCGGTTGACGCCAATTGCCTGGCGGCCCAAAGCCCCGATGCCTATTGGGGTTTCGCAGATTACATCCACGCCAACCAGCCGCAGGTGAACTCGGCCCGCGGCCGGGATAGTCAATTCGCCGCGGTGGATGGCATCGCCCTGCAGCAAGTCCAGCATTACAACCTGGACTCCACCAAGCTCCAGGCCTGCATGAAGGCGCAGAATGATGACGCCGTGAAAGCCTCGGTGCACGAAGGAGAATCCCTGGGCGTGGAAGCGACTCCGACCATGTACATCAATGGCGACAAGGTGGATGGCGCCGTGCCCATCGCCGACATCCGCGCGGCTCTCGACCGCGCTCTGCTCGACGCCGGCGTGCAGCCGCCCCAGCATCCCCCCGTATCGCCCGCCGGGGGGCCGTCCGCCAGCAAGTGACCAGGCAGCGTATCCGCGAAAATTTCATACGTGCGGACAATGGCAATAGCATGAGGTTGTGGAGGAACGCTTGAACAGAGCCTTCAAATTTCGAACCTGCGCCGCAGCGGCGCTCGGCCTTGCGGCGTTGCTGTCTGTAGTGGGTTGCGGACACAAGCAGGCGCCCGGCGACGTCATGGCCACGGTGGACGGCCACGATATCTACCGCGCCGACGTCGAGAAGTACTACGCCAGCCAGGTCGCCAGCTCGGGCCAGCAGCCCGGCGGCGAGCAGGGCGTCAGCCTGCGCCTGAACATCCTTCGCCAGCTTATCGATAACGAGATCTTCATGCGCCAGGCCGAGAAACTCGGCCTGCTGGCCACCGACGAGGAAGTGGACCGCCGCGTCAACGAGATCAAGGCGCCCTTCAGCAGCCAGGAGTTTGCCGCCCGCCTGAGCGAACGGAAAATTACCTTCGACGACTTCCGCCGCGACGTTCGCCGCTCGCTCACCGTCGATAAAGTCCTGAACAAGGAAATCACTTCCAAGATCAACATCTCCGACAAAGATATCGTCGACTACTACAACGCTCACAAAGCGGAGTTCAATTTCATCGAGCCCCAGTACCACCTGGCGCACATCTGGGTGAGCCCCATGCCCAATCCCCAGGTGCACAATTTGCGCAATGACAAGGCGCAGAATGACGCCGAGGCCCGCAAGAAAATTCAAATGATTTCCAACCGCCTGGAAAGCGGCGATGATTTCGCCACTCTGGCCATGGACTACTCCGAAGACACCGAAACTTCCAGCAACGGCGGCGACCTCGGCTTTACCCCCGAATCTTCGCTTCGCAACACGGATGCGGCCACCCGCGACATCCTGCAAAAACTGAAACCCGGACAATACAGCCCCATCATTCCGGTAATCAACCCGGCGAATAAGCAGCTCATGGGCTACCGCATCGTCAAGCTGCTGGCGAAAGAGCCCGCGGGACAACGCGAGCTTTCCGATCCCCGTGTGCAGGAAGCCATCCGCGCCCAACTCCGCGACCGCCGCGAGCAAATCCTTAAGGCCGCCTATGATGACGTCCTTCACAACCAGGCCAAGATCGAAAACTATTACGCGGAGAAAATCCTGCAAAACGACGGCAATGTCCAATAGGGATAACCGCCGGTAATCGGAAATCAGGAAACTGAGAACTGAGAACTGACAAGTGACAACTGACAACTGGTTTTCACCCAAAACTCCGGCCAATCAAAACTCTGCAGGCTATTCCCCTCCGCGACCCAGATCGCCCGCCTGCCGGTCCATCCAGCCTTGCAGAATCAGCACCGCCGCCAACCGGTCCACCACCTCGCCCCGGCGCTTGATCGACATCTCAGAGTCTCGCAGCACCCGGTTGGCTTCCGCCGAAGTCAGCCGTTCATCCCACAAATGCACCGGCAAACCGAACTTCTGCCGCAGGCCCTCTGCGAACAAATGCATTTTCTCTGCCTGCATGCCCTCCACGCCGCTCATTCGCAGGGGTAGCCCCACCACAATCTCCGCCACTTCATATTGCTGAATCAGCCGCCCTAACTCTTCGAAATCGGTGCGTTTGTTCCGTCGGCGAAGCGTAGGAAGACCCTGCGCCGTAATGCCCAAAGGGTCCGAAACTGCCAGCCCGATGGTCTTCGACCCGACATCCAGCCCCAGCACCCGGCGCGTCGGCAAACCATCGTTACGAGAGTTGGTCACGCCGCGATTATATGTCCAACGCAAATCTGCGGATTTCGACTAGGATAGTGCGCATGCCGACCGAGGAAGTCCCGGCGTTTGCTCCGCCGACGCTGCCAAAAATGGCTTCCGGTGCCCCACGCCCCCGCCACTGGGCGCTCAACGTGCTGGGAATCGCGGTGCTCTTCGCTCTTTGCTACTACGGGCAGGTGGTGCTGGTGGTCGTGCTCACCTCCATCCTGATCGCCTTCATCCTTGCGCCCGCGGTCGATCTGCTGATGAGGTTTCGTCTGCCCCGCGCTCTGGCGGCTGCGGTTGTGCTCCTGCTTCTGCTGGCCTTCCTGGCGGGAGTTGTGTCCTTCTCTTACAGCCAGGCTGCCAGGCTGGTCGCCGACCTGCCCAAATACGCCGACAAGCTGCGCAGCGAAGTGATGCGCTTCCGCGAGCGCGCGGAAAGCCTTCAGGTCCTGAGTCCGCAGCAGGAGACGGGCATCGTTAATGTTCGCCCCGCCACCGACTGGACCGATCTCCTCAGTCGCGGTTTCGGCTCCGTCGGCCAGGCCATGTTCGCCGCCTCCTTTGTTCCTTTCCTTGTGTATTTCATGCTCACCTGGCAGCACCACGTGCGCTCCGCCACCGTGATGCTGTTTCCCATGGAAAACCGCAACACGGCCTGGGTGACTCTTGGCCTGATCTCGTCCATGATCCGAAGTTTCATGGTGGGAAATGTGCTGATCGGCCTGCTGCTGGGCGCCGCCAGCACGGTCTTCTTCTGGATGCTGAACGTTCCATTCTTCTATTTTGTGGGATTCATCAGCGGCTTTCTCAGCCTGGTTCCGTATCTTGGACTGGTCCTGGCGCTTGCCCCGCCGATCTTCGTCAGCATAGGCCGCCTGGAGTCGCCGGATATCCTGACCATCGCAGTGATCGTCTTCGCGCTGCATTTGTTCGCCCTGAACATCCTCTACCCCAAGCTGCTGGGGAACCGCCTGCAGTTGAACCCCCTGGCCGTGACCATCGCCCTCCTCCTCTGGGCCTGGCTCTGGGGCGGGGTAGGCCTGGTCCTGGCCATCCCCATCACCGCCGCCATGAAAATCATCTTCGACCACGTAGAAGCCCTGAAGCCGTATGGGGTGTGGCTGGGGGAATAGAAAATCGTCGTTGGCCGATAGCCTTTAGTCGATGGCCTCGGACCAGAGTTGCCGGTCACTAGCGCACCGGTCCTCACAGTGAATGTTCAAGTGTCACAACCGCAGGGTCATTTGTCACTGCATTCCCTTGCGCCACGAGTCAGAATTCTCCTGCTCGTGAGCGCTGGGAAGCGCAACTTATGACAAATTCCTATCGGGACCTTCGCGCCATGGAAGCTAGCCGTTAGCCTTGCTCTGGATATTTACACGAGCACGCGAGGGTTTCCGCGAGATGAACTATACGGCCTAATCAGCCAGTTGCGTAGGGCGGCAGTTCCGGTAGCCAGCAACATTGCGGAAGGAAAGGGAAGGCATTCCGACAAGGAGTTTCTTGTCTTTCTCTACCACGTGCGGGGCTCGCTCCTCGAACTGGAAACCCAACTCGTGATTGCACAGCGATTGGCGTATCTCGACGAGCCGAATGGCAATCGACTTTGCGTCAAGTCAGAGGAATTGGCGAAAACCCTGAACGCCCTGATCAATTCTCTAAAGCGTCCCGCCGCGGCGTAGCAATGAACCGGAGAAGGTTTTAGCCAACGACGAATGACCAAAGGCCAACGACTAAGCTTCAAACTCCGCCGCTTCTGGAAACCGCAACTTGCACTTGGAGAGAGTCCTGGCCAGTAACTCCTCCACCTGCCGGTCTTCGCAGTTCCGCGCCATCGCCAGTTCGCTGACCAGCAGGTAGCGGGCGCGCTCCAGCATCTTCTTCTCCCGGAACGAGAGCGGCTTGGACTGGTTTAACAGCAGCAGCCCCTTCAGCACCGCCGCCACTTCCAGCAGCGAGCCGGTGCGCATGCGCTCCGAGTTCTCCTTGAAGCGGTCTTTCCAGTCGGCGACGTTGTCGCACGAGCCGTCGGTGAGGAAATCGAGGATTTTCTGGATTTCGCCGTTCTTCACCACCCGCCGCAAGCCCACAGTGCCGACGTTGTGGAAAGGCACCATGACCTTCAGGCTGCTGGCCGCAATCTTGAGGAGGTAGAACTGCTCCACGGTGGCGCCGATGGTCCGGCTGCTGATCTGCTCAATTATTCCAACACCGTGATTAGGGTAAACGACTTTATCGCCAATATGGAAGGAACCATCACCGCTGATCATGCTGGGATACCCATCAGCGCAGGACAAGCCGGGGAAGACTGCACTCCTTCCAGTCTATCCCAAACTGGGTGTGATTTCAACGCGGGACTGGCAGAGTTTGCTGCGGAATTGGACCTCGTGGCCAGCAAAATGGAACCTCCGATTCCCCCGCATTCCAGCGATGCGCGAGCTGGATGCAAGATGGTAAAAGTGGAGTATGGCAGGAAGAAATCGGCGTTAATGTGCCATTTACACCACTATTACTTCGATCTGCGAGACACCAAGTGGGAAAGGATGACGTTATTCCAAACCCACAGGGAATCCTCTTCGCTAACCTATAGACAGCGTGAAAGTGACCGTATGGCTGATTCCGCCGCCAGTTGCCGTCACCGTCACGGTGTAGCTGCCGGCGGGCGTGCCGGGGTCAACGTGGCCACTTCCCTCGCCTCCGCTGCCCCCTCCCCCACAACTCACCACCGGTAGGAGCAACGTTATGGCCATGAATCCTAACAGAACCTTTGCCCGGCCTTGTTTCGAGCCGCCGATCAGCAGAATGCCGACAAATGCAGCTACGATCCCGCCCATCCAGCCGGACCCGCGGCCGGAGTCCTTGCGCACTGAAGAGACGGTGTGGGAACCGGTAGTGGTGACGCTGAGGGTGCTGGTGCCGCTACCCGCCAGCGAGGCCGGGGAAAAGCTGCAAGTGCTCTCCGCGGGAAGGCCGGTGCAGGCGAAGGTGGCCGGACCGGTGTAGCTGGCCTGCCCGTCAATGGTTAATAGCATGGTATTCGAACCGCCCGGCACGGCAACGGTAAGCGAAGACGGGGCGGTGAACTTGAAGTCGGTGCCGGCAACCGCGATCGCGAGAGTGCTGGAACTGGAGGAACCGTAGTCAATATCCCCGCTGTACTGCGCCGAAACGGTTTCATGATTCACGGCCGGGGTGTAGCTCAACGTCGCCTGCATCACACTGTTGCCGCTGGCGTCGGTCGTGACTGTATAGGTGGGTGCTCCGCCTATCGATTCCGGGTTGCCGTTAAAAATCACGTATCCCGTCATAGCGGGGCCTTTGCCGGCGCTATCAATGACTGCGGTCAAAGTTGTGCTGGCGCCGGCCGCTGGATTGGGGGGATTTGCACTCACTGTGGCAGTGGTCGGCCAGATCGCATAGAGAGGATAAGAGCCGG
>DATJXG010000412.1:0-7552 GCA_035500455.1 Terriglobales bacterium
ATCCCCACCGAGATGCGCACCAAACCATCGGTGATCCCGATAGCCTTGCGCCCCTTTTCGCCCAGCGCGGCGTGGGTCATGGTCGCAGGGTGCGAAATCAGCGTCTCCACTCCGCCCAGCGACTCTCCCAGCGAACAAACCCGCACCTTCCTAAGGAATTTCTTCGCGTGGCTCAGCGAGCCGGTCTCAAACGTGATCAGCGCCCCGAAGCCGCTCATCTGTTTCTTCGCCAGCTCGTGCTGCGGATGGTTCGGTAATCCGGGATAAAAAACTTTCTTCACTTTTTTGTGGCCCGCGAGGAACTCGGCGACCACCCGCCCACTGGCGTCGTGCTGTTTCATGCGGACCGCCAGCGTCTTCACTCCGCGCAGCACCAGCCAGCATTCGAACGGCGAAAGAATCGCGCCTGCTGCCTTCTGCACGAAGGCTAGTTTGTCTGCCTGCGCCTGTGTCGTGCACACCACCACCCCGCCCAGGCCGTCGCTGTGGCCGTTGAGAAATTTGGTGGTGGAATGCACCACCATGTCCGCGCCGAGGGCGATGGGCTGCTGAAAGTATGGCGACATGAAGGTGTTGTCCACCACCAGTTCGACCTTCTTGCGCCGGCAAATCTGGCTGATGGCGGGGATGTCGCTGATGGCCATCAGCGGATTAGTCGGCGTCTCGATGTATACCAGCCTCGTGTTCCGCCGGATGGCCCGCTCGGCATTTTGCGGATCGGTGGTATCCACGTAGGTGAATTCCAGCCCGAAGTCCGCCAGCACCTGGTTGAACAGCCGCGGCACGCCGCCGTAGAGATCGTGTCCACACACCACGTGGTCGCCGGACTTGAGCATAGTGCAGATGGCGTTGGTGGCGGCCATGCCGCTGGCAAAAACTCGCGCCGCCAGCCCGCCTTCCAGAGCCGCCAGGTTGGTCTCCAGGCGGTCGCGCGTAGGGTTGGAGACGCGCGAATATTCGTATCCCTTGTTCTGCCCCAGTTCTTCCTGGACGTATGTTGAACTGGCGTAAATGGGAACGTTGACCGCGCCGGTGGCGGGATCCGGCTCCTGTCCGGCGTGGATGGCGCGAGTGGAAAATCCAGACTGCTTTTCTTTGCCCATGGCTTAACGTGTAGGCGCGGGCGTCCTCGCCCGTGCGGCAGCGCAACTCAGCTCTGGTTACATTCCATAAGCGGACGCACGGACGAGGACGCCCGCGCTTACAAGAACCTTACACTCCGCCCTCAAAAATCTTCTTCGACAAATACCGCTCCGCCGAATCCGGCACGATCGTCACCACGCGCTTGCCCGCGCCCAGCCGACGCGCCACCTGCAGCGCCGCAAACACATTCGCGCCGCCGCTCGATCCCGAGAGCACGCCCTCCTGCCCTGCCAGTTCATTCACCGTCGCAAAGGCGTCGTCATCGGTCACCATCATGATTTCATCGCACACCGAGCGGTCGAAATTTTCCGGCACAAAGCTGGCGCCGATGCCTTCCACCTTATGTTTTCCCGCAGGCCCGCCGCCCAGCACCGAGCCCTGCGTTTCCACCGCCACTGCCAATGCCGACGGCAGGCGTTCTTTTATGTATCGCGCTACTCCGGTGAAAGTTCCCGCTGTGCCTGCGCCGATTACCACCGCGTCGATTTTGCCTTCCATCTGGCGGAAGATTTCGTCACCCGTGGTTTCATAGTGATAGTCGGGGTTGGCGGGGTTGCTGAACTGCCCCGCCATAAACGCGCCGGGATCACCTTGCGCCAGTTCCTGCGCCCGGCGAATCGCGCCCTGCATCGCTTCAGTTTCGGGCGTGCGCGTCACCACCGCGCCCAGGGCGCGCATGATGATTACCTTTTCTTCGGAAAAGCCTTCCGGAACAAAAAGCGCAACCTTGTATCCGCGGTTCACACCGATCAGCGCCAGCCCGATTCCGGTATTGCCCGCGGTGGCCTCTACGATCGTCCCGCCCGGCTGCAAGCGGCCTTCTTCTTCCGCGCGGCGGATCATCCCAATGGCGGCGCGGTCCTTCACGCTGCCGCCGGGGTTGAGATATTCCAGTTTGGCGAAGACCTCCGCCGAGCTCGCCGGCACGATGCGATTGAATTTGAGGAGTGGGGTTCCGCCGACCAGCCCGGTGATGTCGTCGGCTATGCGCAGGCACACGCCGCTGCTGGATTTCATTCGCACTCTACAGGTTACGGTCGGAAGGCAAGAGCGTCAATGAACCAAGAGTAATAGGGAAGCAAAACCGTACCCTTTAGGGACGAGGCTTGCCCCGTCCGCTGAGCGAAGCGAGCAAAAAGAGGCAAACGCCAAGCCATAAACGAAGGGTTTTGCTTTGGGGTTGCGGGTCCCTATTCCAATCGCTGCGCTCGCCGGGAGGGGCAAGCCCCGCCGCTACACGTTATGGGGTGCTGGAGGCAATCCTCTCCTGCCCCGCGTAATACCCGCTGCGCGTCCGCACGATCAGCTTGCCATGCCCTTTGGCGGAAGCCTCCACCCGAATCGCGCGATAGCCGCCTGCGCTCTTGGGATTGCTGGGCTTGTAACCGATGGTGTACTGATTGCGAATGTCGTGGGCGATCTGGCGGCTGATCTCGTCCACTTGATCCACCGTCTTGGGGAAAAAAGCCAGGCCGCCGGTGCGGTCCGAAATGATCTGCAAGACACGGCGGGTTTTGTGGCGGCTCTCGTCGCCCAGAATTCCGATGGTATAGATGGTCGGGCCATTCTCCTGCTGCAGCCGTTTTACCGCCTGTTCCAGGCTCTCGCGGCTGGCGGTGTCTTCGCCGTCGGTTACCACGAACAGAACTTTCTTCTGCAGGTCCGAGTTCTTGCACTGGTCGGCGGAGGCCACAATCGCGTCATACAACGCCGTTCCCCCGCGGGCCTCCACTTTCTCCAGGGCCTCTTTCAGCTTGCCGATGTCGCTGGTGAAATCCTGGTCGAGGAAGTACTCGTCGTTGAAGTTCACCACGAACACCTGGTCCTGCGGGTTGCTCGACCGCACCAAGTTGAGCGCCGCTTTGTTGACCTTGTCGCGCTTCTCCCGCATCGAACCGGAATTATCGATCACAATGCCCATCGCCACCGGAATATCTTCGTGGCGGAACGACGTCAGAGTCTGCTGCTTGCCGTCCTCGAAGATCTTGAACGCCGAGCGGTCCAGGTTGGTGACCATGCGCTGATCTTTATCCACCACCGTGGCGTGGACCACAACTTCATCCACTTCTTTCTTGATGACAAACGAACCGCCCTCGCGGGGCACCGTCTGCGGTTCGGGCGGTGGATTGTTGCTATTCGCTTGCGGGGTGCTGGATCCCGAATTGGTTTGCGGGGCAAAAAAGTGTTGAGCAGGCCTCTCCGCGGCTCTGGTGGTACTCAGCAGGAAAAGGCAGATAAGGAAAGGTAAAAAACCTCTATTGCGTTGGTGCATAGTATCCCGTCTTCGCGAACACACGCAGCGGCGGCAACCCTTTGGGTGGGAGTAATTTCACTTTTATTTTACGCCATTTGCCATCATGCGTTGGGTTCTTCGGACGGTAACCAATGACATACTGGTTGCGCAACTCAATTCCGATCTTGGTAGCTACATCCGCTAAATCATTGGGGTTATCGATGGTGAACGAGCGCCCCCCGGTTACTTCCGTAATCTCGTTCAGCAGCGACGGACCGAGCCGCTCCTCGGGCGTGGGGAAGTAATGATCGTAAATCCCGATGGCGTAAATCAGCGTGTCTGATTCCTTCACCACCGACTTGATCTCGCTTTCGGTGTAGCGGCTGTGATTGTCGCCGCCGTCGGAAACGATCAGCAGCGCCCGCTTAGGATACTTGGCCTGCCGCATTTTATTCACGCCGAGATAAATCGCATCCAGCAGCGCCGTGCGGCCCTTGGGGACGGTGAATACCAGTTTGCCTTCGATGTCTTCCACCGACTGGGTGAAGTCGGAAAGCTGCTCGGGCTTATCGTTAAAGGTGATGACAAAAAATTCGTCCTGCGGATTGGCGGTCTTGAAGAACTCCGTGACCGCCTCGCGCGCCCGGTCGATCTTGCTGCCCATGCTGCCGCTCATATCGAAAATCACACCCAGCGAAACCGGAGCGTCTTCACTCGAGAAGTGGCGGATCTCCTGCGGCTGTTTGTCCTCAAAGACCTGAAAATTTTGCTGGTCGAGCCCGGTCACCAGGCGATTCATGGGATCGGTAATAGTTACCGGAACCAGGACCAGGTTGACGTCTACCTTGTACGGCTTGGTGTGGGTCTTGAGCGAGGCATCGACGATGCCGTTGGCGGGGGGCAGGATGGGCTTGACTTCGGGCTTGATGTGCACATCGTCGGGCAGCGACTGGGCTAACGCGCCAATCGATACGCAGGACAGCAACCCCGCGCATGTGGCCAGAAACAGGATACGTACCACAGAAGTGGCGCCAGCATGCACCCTAGCAGGCATAAGCCCCCTTACGGCGTCGAGCGAGAGGAGGTAGTGGGTAGCCCGAGCTTTCGGTCTCACCAGCCCATGTTGAGCGGTGAAGAACTACCCTATTGTGGCCGATAGTAACACACCTGTTGGACGCACGAGACAGGCTTTTTTTCAAACTCGCCTCCTGCTCGTCGAGCGCAAACTTTTTCCTTCTGCACTTTTGTGTCGCGCTGCCGGCCACGACTCTAAGTCCTCTTGCTACAATCTCCTTTCTCACAATTCCAATCTCTTATGGCATCCATCAATCCCTTTCGGGCGCTTCGCTACGACCCTTCGCGCGTCAGCCTTTCCCAGGTCGTCACTCAGCCATACGACAAAATCACCCCTGAGATGCGGGAAGGCTATTACGGGGCTAGTCCCTACAACCTGGTCCGTGTCATTTTGGGAAAATCTTCGCCTTCCGACCAACCCGGTGACAACGTCTATACCCGCGCGGCCGGCTTTTTCCACGACTGGCGGCGGCAGGGCATCCTAGTTCCCGACTCCCAGCCTTCCATCTATCTTTATGTTCAACGCTTTACTGCTCCCGGAGGCAAGGCGGAACTGGAGCGCCGCGGCTTTATCGGCCTCGGAGGGATCGAAAACTATTCTGCCGGCGTTGTCTTCCGCCACGAGCAGACGCTGTCCAAGCCCAAGGCTGATCGACTGGACCTGCTTCGAGCCACCCGCGCCCATTTTGGGCAAATTTTCATGCTCTACAGCGATCCGGCCGGAGAGATGGACGCCCTCCTGCACCCGGCCGGCCCTCCCGACATGCAAACCGACGACGAGTACGGAGTCTCGCATCAGGTATGGCGCGTTTCTGCTGCTGAGGTCGTCGAAAGCCTGTGCGGCAGGATGCTGGATAAGAAGCTCATCATTGCCGACGGCCACCATCGCTACGAAACCGCGCTCAACTACCGCAACGAGCGCCGTGCCCAAGCCGAGGCCGCTGGAGCCAATGCGGATCTCGAGGCGCCGTATGAACGGGTGATGATGACCTTCGTGAACATGGACAGTCCCGGCCTGGTGATTCTGCCCACACATCGCGTGGTGCATGGGCTTTCGTCGTTCTCTTCCAAAGAGTTCCGCGACCAGTCCCGGGCTTTTTTCCGGGTGGAGGAAATCGATCCCGAATTCGACGCAGCCCGCGCCACCTCGATTCTGCACAAGGCAGGGGAGAGCGGCACGGCGATCCTGGCGGTATCCGCCAACCGCGCCTTTCTGCTCGACCACCCCAAGGCAGCGGACTCCAAAATCTTTGCCGGGCTTTCGCAGCGGCAGCAGGGCCTCGACGTAGTGCAGCTACATCGCTGCCTGCTCGAGGGCGTGCTCGGCCTCTCCGAGGAATCCATCCGCAACCAGCAAAACCTCAGCTACATTCGCGATGCTGACGAGGCCCTGGCCCGGGTGCGCCGCGGTGCCGCTAACGTCGCCTTCCTGATGAACCCGGCCCGCATGGAGCAAGTGCGCGACATTGCCTTCGCCGGTGAAGTCCTGCCGCAAAAGTCCACCGATTTTTACCCCAAACTGCTAAGCGGCCTGACGATTTACGCTCTCGAGTAGGAGTTGGGAGAATCGTGGAAGAGGGTCATGGAAGAGGGGCACTGCAGCGCCCGGTAAGCTACCCCAGACAGTCAGGCGCTTCAGCGCACACGGCAACGGTTGCATCTCTCGACTCTTCGTCATCCCTTTGCCCTAGCAACCGCAGCCTCCGCCCCAAGGAACCTCTCGAACACCTCATTCGAAAGCAACCGTCCGCGCGCAGTCAGGCGAATCACGCCGCCCTCGATCGTCAATAATCCCGCCTGAACCAGCTCCACGATGGCCTGGGACGAACTCTCCAGCGCCTCCTCCCCGAACTGCTTGCCGATACGCCTCAGGTCCACACCGCGATTCAGGCGCAATCCCAGAAAGAAGACTTCCTCCAGGGCCGACTCGCGTGAAACCGGAGTGCGCCGCGCAGCCACCGCCGCCATATATGCTTCGAGGGAATCGGGCGTGGCGAAGCGCACAGCCTCAAAGGATTCATCCGAGGCGGGCAGCATGGAGTGTGCATCCACGCCAAAGCCGAGATACGGCTGGCGCGTCCAGTACTTCAAATTGTGCCGCGACTCGCTCCCGGGCCGGGCAAAATTCGAGATTTCATACTGCACCACGCCGCCGGCCTCCAGCCTCTCGCAGGCACGCGCGTATAGGTCCGCTGTCAGGTCCTCATCAGGCACGAAATGCGCGTGGTAGCGCGTCCCCCCGGCGATCAACTCGCGGCCCAGCCGGGAATCTTCATCGACCTCCAGCATGTACACGCTGACGTGCGGCGCGCCGCAGCCAATCGCCTCCTCCAGCGAAAGCTCCCAACTGGCGGCGGTCTGGTGCGGCAAGCCGGCGATGAGATCAACATTGATGTTGCCGATTCCAGCCGAGCGCAACCTCCGGATGTCCTCCAGCACAACGGCGCGCGTGTGCAGGCGTCCCACGGCGCGCGCCTCCTGGTCCACAAACGACTGCACCCCCAGGCTCACCCGGCTCACTCCGCAATGCCGCAGCACCGCGACCACCGGCTCGGTCAAAGTGCCGGGGGCGCATTCCACCGTGACCTCAGCTTCGGGCTGAAGCTGGAAATTTTGCGAAATAGTGACAAATAGGCGTTGCAGCTGGGTTACGTCTAGTATGGTGGGGGTGCCGCCGCCCAGGTAGATGGAATCGATGGCGGGGTCGAAGCGTGCGCCCATGCGCCCGGCGTTCTGTTCGGCAAGTTTCATGTCGTCGGACAAGCGGTCCAGATAGCGTTCGAAGACAGCACGCGAAAAAACATCCGAAGCGAAGTTGCAGTAGGTACACTTGGTGCGGCAGAACGGCACCGAGATGTAAAGGCCGAGCGGCATAGGCAAACATCATTCTAAGCCGGGCCGGCGAAGTTCTCTGCCCGCTTCGCGTCTCTGTGGTTGGAAAGAGCAACCAGGGCGGCGCAACCAGACTCAGAGGAATGGGGAATCATTGAAAATGCTTCCGCGCGTAGTTATCTCCGGAATGGGCATCGTCAGCCCGAACGGCATTGGAAAGCAAGACTTTTGCCGCGCCATCCTGGCGGGAAAATCCGGGGTGAAGCGCAT
>DATJXG010000413.1:0-13516 GCA_035500455.1 Terriglobales bacterium
ATCCGAAGACCCGGGCGACGTCTCCGTCGATCCTGCCGCCGGGGCATCTCTGCCTGCGTCGCAGTCAGACGCTCTGCGTTCGGCTGTGCTGAACGCGCTGGCGGCTGCCAGCCATCGCATGCTGGTAGCGATGCTCGAGGCGGGCGACTGGCAGGTGGAAGGCAATGAGCTGGTGGTGCGAGTCGCTTCCTCGGCGACGGTCATCGATATGTCGTTGGGGGCGGATGCCAGACGGCTGGCCATCGCCACAGCCAGCGGCGTTGCGGGCAGGGCGCTGAAGTTCAAGGTAGTGCCCGTCGGGGCTCCGCAGGCCGCGGTTTCACGGCCGGGGTCGAACGGCGGCGGGGGCCGCAGCCGGGCGGAGCAGGATCCGGTGGTGCGCAAGTTGAAGGAGAAATTCGGCGCGGAGATCAGGACGATCATCGACTACCGGGAGAAGCGCTGAAAGGATTTGTAATTTGGTAATTTTGTAATTTGTAATTTTAAAGTCCTCGCGGCGCGCATTGCGCAGGGTTTTCAATTTGCAAATTACCAAATTACAAATCGCTCTTGAAGGAGTTCGCTTGGGTGGATTCAATTTGCAGGAACTGATGTCGCAAGCCAAGAAGCAGTATGAGTCGCTGCAGCAGAAGATGCAGGAGACAGTGGTTGAGGCCTCTTCGGGCGGCGGCAGCGTGACCGTGAAAATGGACGGGCGCAAGCAGGTGCTCAGCATCAGGATTGATCCTGAGACGGTGAAGTCCGGCGACATTGAAATGCTGCAGGATCTGGTCACCGCCGCGGTCAACGGCGCCGCGCGCAAGGTGGACGAAGCGATGCAATCGACCGTGGGGGGAATGCTGGGAGGGATGGGAATTCCGGGATTGTGACATTTGTAATTTTGTAATCGGGTAATTTGTAATTTGAAAGGCGCTAGGCAGGGCGATCTTCAATTACAAATTACCCGATTGCAAAATTACAAATCCCATGTCCCGCTTTGCCGAGCCGATGACCCGGCTCATCGACGAACTCAAGAAGCTGCCGGGCATCGGCAGCAAAACCGCGCAGCGCCTGGCTTTCCACATCCTCCGTTCCAGCGAGGACGACGCCGAAGCGCTGGCCGCGGCAGTGCGCGACGTAAAGGCGAGCCTGCATCTGTGCTCCATCTGCAACAACATCACCGACGTTGACCCCTGTGTGTATTGCAGCAGCGCCACGCGGAACCAGCGCCTGATTTGCGTGGTAGAAGAGCCTACCAACATCGCGGCTATCGAGAAGACCAAACACTTCAACGGCGTCTATCACGTTTTGCATGGAGCGATTTCGCCTTTGCACGGGGTGGGGCCGGAGCATCTCCGCATCGCCAACCTGCTCAGCCGGGTGGAAGACGGCCAGGCGGAGGAAGTCATCATCGCCACCAACCCTACCGTAGAAGGCGAAGCGACCGCCGTCTATCTGTCCGGCCAGCTGCGGCGCGCGGGGTTGAAAGTGACGCGCATCGCCATGGGCATCCCGGTTGGCAGCGATATCGAGTACACCGACGAAATCACTATGCTGAAAGCCATGGAAGGACGGCGCGAGCTGTAAATCCTTGGTGGTTGTGTACCTTCGTGGCCTTTCTCGTTGCTTTTTACTCTCGCGGCTCCCCAGACCTAAAAACTAAACCACTAAGGACACCAAGGGTGCACGAAGGTTCACGAAGAGGTTCCGCTGAGGGTTTTGGTGGTGGAATTCCTTTGTGTACCTTCGTGGCCTTTGTGGTTGCTTTTGACTTCTTGCGGCTCCCCAAAACCTAAATGCTAACCACGAAGGACTCCAAGGGTGCACGAAGGTTCACGAAGGGGTCTGGTGAGGGTTTTGGGGTTGGGGGTCTCCCCTTTTCTGTGCAAGGCCCCGATTGGGGACTGGCGGCGGATAGAGTGTGCAATAGTTTGCGGGGTCTTGCGGGGGCAGTGATGGCCGGCATCTAATCGCTCGATCTTGGCCGCCACTTCAGGCTTGTTATCAATAGCTTGGAAAAACTTTCTAATGTGTGACTAAAGGTCGAATTTGGCCGCTGGCTTGCACTCTTCCTCCCCGAGTTTGCTTCGCTCCTTGTGAGTTTCAAGGCGGGCGCGAAGAAATGCAGCTTTTCTGGCCACAATTGGGCCATGGCATTTTGCAGCGTCAGCCCGCGTCGAGTTGAGATGTAACCGCATCACAACCCGACGCCATACCCGAAACCGGGCCAACCAGCCCGGTTTCTTTTTTTGTGGTTGGTTGCCGGATGGTCTTCTTTGCGAGCTTTGTGTTCTTTGCGATTAAGAAAGGCTTTTCACGGCAAAGATCGCAAGGGACGCAAAGAAGAACGGCCGGCTCACACCGCCCTGCCGGCATGGCCTTCCAGGAAGGGATTTGGCTCCGCTTCTGCGGCCGTAACGCCTTCGGGCAATGCTCCGCCGTTGTATTCCGCCATGCGGTTCTTCCACTTCAGAAAATCGGTGATGGATTGCGGCTCGATGCGAATTTCCACTCGCCGCAGGCTGGCCAGCAACAAATTCATTTCGTGACGAAATCCAGTCTGGCTGCGCAGTTTGCGGGCGCTGGCGCGGACCATCTCAACCTGGCGATTGCGGCATTCCAGCAGTCCCCAGCCCGCAGGCAACTCCTCGACTTTCAGCAGCCCTGCGGGAGCCAGGTAAAAGCGCTCGCAGCCCAGCCCGATTTCGGGCTTCTCGCGGAAGGGCTTTTCGCGGTCGGCGAGAAAATCCGCGCGGGTTATTTTGCATTCCACCAGCACGGAGTGGCAGGCGCGCTTCCAGCCGATGGCGTCGGGCATCTCTCCGCTGGAACAGGCCTGTTCGGAAAGGACTACCCCGCAGCGGTAACCGCGCAGCCAGGCCACGGCATGTTGCACCAATTGTGAGTGGGTCACATCCGTCTTGTACGCGGCGCCTGGCCTGTGGAGGAAGTGGCAGAGTAGTTTCCCGCACCTTGGCCGGCGGGACAGTCCAAGAGACTGGCCTGCAAGCGATTGCGGCGCTGCATTGGTGTTATTACCTCCGTAATGTGCGCACCTTTCGGTTTCACATTACCCTACCGGTAGTTTCGCGGGATGTAACAGGAGCAGGCATATTCTCAGCGCCGCTACAACTGCCAAGGCCAGCAGGACTGCGTCTGCGCGCGCCTTCGTCCATAGCCTGAACATTCTGGTGAAGTACGTTCGCCTCTACGGCTTGGACCACAAGCGCACCGAAACTCAGTTTGACCTCGCCTGGAACGAACTGCAGCAGGGCCTGCCGGTCACCGGGGAAGGCGGCTTCCTGCTGGGAGTATCGGAGAACAAGCTGCTGCTGGATGGGATTCCCCTGGAAACCGGCCAGGCGGAGCGCAGTTTCGCCACCCTGCTGACCACGGCGGGGCTGGCCAGCATCAATTTTTCGCAGCAGGTTACCAAGCACGATTTCACCCGCCTGGTGTGCGCTTTCACCAATAACGGTTCGAAAGCCGGCGATGTGGCCAAGCAGATCAAGGATGCTTTCGGCGACGACGTCGGTTCGACCATCAAGATCAACGAAGTGAAGTTCATCGCCGCCGATCCCTCCACCGGCGATGTAAGCATTGCCGCGCAGATTGCAGCCCAGACGCTGGGGCCGGAGTTTAAGGATTGGCTGAACGAACCGCAGAAGCTGCTGCAGTTGATCGCGGCGGCGGAAGGCGCGCACAGCGGCGGAGGCGGCGGGGACGGCAGCGGCGGCAGCGGCGGCGGCCCGGGAACGGGGACGGGAACGGGAACGGGAACGGGCGATGCCGGCGGCGCTCCTATCGGCAGCGTGCCCAACGCTCCGGCCCGGGGAAAGGCAATCATCAAGCCGGGCAACTGGACCGGGGGCACGGTTCCTCTGCAGGAAGAGGAAGTCATCCAGGCGATTCGCCTGCTCACGCGCTTCGGAGAGGTTGGCAGCCAAGGCGGCGGCAATCCGGAAGTGCTGCAGCAGGAACTGACCAAAGTCGATCCCAACACCAAGCTCAATCTGCAGCAGTTGCTGGGCAGCCTGGCGGCCAAGGCGGCCGACGCGGAAACCGACACACCGCTGCTGATGAAAGCGGCGGAGCACATGGCCATCCGCTTCGCCCTGGAGCGTTTCCAGAAGGGCGAAGTCAAGGTCAACGCCGTCCACCAGTTGCTGGAGCACATGAGCCGGCAGATGGATACGTTGCGCAAGATCCTTCGCCTGCAGGAAGACAAGATGTCGAAGGCGGGGATCCTGGTGGAGTCGCATGCCGACATTCTGGACCGCATGTTCTGGGCCGAGGTGCCGGAGGCGGGCAAGAAGAGCGTGCTGCTCTCCAATGAGGCCCCCTGCGTACCGCCGCGCAACGTGCGCCAGTTTGTGGAATTGCTGATCGAGCGCAGCGATCTGGAAAACGCCGGCGCCATCCTGAAGAACTACGTGGGCTGCCTGGGCGTGAAAGAAATCGATCCCCGCCGCAAAACCGCCATCGGACTGGGGCAGCTTGCCGATCTGTTCGGCGCGGTGGGCACTGAGCTGATGACCCTGGCGGTGGGAAGAATCGGCGAATCGCTGGTCAAGGAGAATGACGCGGAGCTGCAGAGCCTGCTGGGCGCGGCATTCGTGCGCTTCAGTTCGGAGGCCAGCACTCGCAGGCAATACGCCGCCATATCGGAACTGTGCGTGGCCATGCAGACCATCGTCAAAGAGCGGCCGGTGAGCGGCGAGGAACTGCGGCCGCGCATCGGAATCGAAAACCGGCTGCCGGATTTCATCGAAGACGCGCTGCACCTGCCGGAAGCGCCTCCGGACCTGATCGACGTGCTGCGTCGAACTCCGGAAGCCGCCGCGGAACACCTTTCCAACCGCTTTTTCCGCTGCATGCGCCGCGAGGAATGCGACCGCATGGTGGAATTGGTTACGGACCTGGGCGCGCCCGTGCTGGAGCAACTGCGCGAGGCGTTGCGCATGGGACAGGCGCGGCAGGCCGCAGCGGTGGTTGGGCTGCTCAGCCGCCTGGATGTTCCGTCGCTTCTGGAGTTGCTGCCCGGGCGTCTGCCCGAGTGGAACCGCTTCTATCATGATGTAGTGGTCCGCCAGGTGGCGTATGGAGCCGCTCCGGACCGCGGACGCACGTTGCTGGAACTGCTGGAAATTCTGGATGCCGCGGTATTGCCGCAAGCCATCGACGAGATCGGCATGAGCGGCGACCGTACCGCCGCCGGGCCCCTTGCGGTAATCGCCGAAGCCGGCGAGGCGCAGGGCCGGCCTCCGCTGCTGCAGCTCAAGGCAGTGGAGTCGCTGGGACGGTTGCGCGATCCCGAGTCAGTGACCGTGCTGCGCAGCCTGCTCGACGCCAAAAAAATGTGGAAGTGGCTGAATCACCGCGAACTGCGCATCGCCGCGGCACAAGCGCTTTCCAAAATCGATCCGACGTTCGGCGGCGAGATTCTCACCAAGAGCGGCCTGGAGCCGGCGGAACTCTCCATCGCCCCGCTGGACGCTGCCCCTGCCTGCCCCTGGGTGCGCCAGCGCCGTTACGAGCGTGTAACCCTGGTGAAGCCGTTTTCCGCTGTGCTGAGCAGTTCGTGGGGCAAGTCGAGCATCCAGGTGCGTGAGTTGAGCCTGGGCGGCGGCATGGGAGTGAAGGAAGACAATCTGCGGGTGGGGTCGGACGCTAATCTCGACATCAACGTCGGCGTGCGCCGCATTCGCGCCCAGGTGCTGCTGCGCCGCGCCCGGGTGAACGAAGTAGGCTTCGAAATCGTGAATACCGACCTGGAGAGCCGTTACCGCCTGCGCCGCGTGCTGCTGGAAGCGATGGACCAGGCCCGCCAGGCGCCCGAGGACAATGACTGGACCGGCCAGCGCCAGGGATAGCTTTGCTCCTAGTGCGGAAAGAAGTGCGAAAAGTGCAAAAAGAAAGCCTCCATCCGCAAGGATGGAGGCTTTCTGCTTCTTCGCGGATTTATTTTACCTTGGCGAAAATGATCACCAGCGTGTAGAGCGCCAGGGATTCAATCAGCGCCAGGCCCAGAATCAAAGCCAGCTGAATTCCGGGCCGTGCCGCCGGGTTTCTAGCCAGCGCTTCCGCCGCCGCCGCCGTGGCCTTGGCTTGCGCCAGACCGCAGACCGCCGAGGCGATTGCCATGGAGAACCCGGCGGTGATCGCTACCCAGTTCACCGGCGAGGCCCCCGCGCCCTGCGCGAATGCCGGGACGGCGAAGCACAGAAACGACATCGCCATGAAAAGACTACTCAGCTTCTTCATCGTGTTTTTCTCCTTACCATGAATTGCCGCAGGCGGTGGTTGACGTCATCCTCGTGCAGACGCCCTCACACTGAACGGCGAACAAAACCCTGAGAACCGGTGGTGTCACCCGAGACGGGCCAAAGCGGTATAGTCCGAGATTCCTCGCTTCTCTCGGAATGACAAACAGAAAATCCTAGTGCTCATCCGCGACCGCGCCTGACAGGTACACCATGGTCAACAGTACAAAAATATATGCCTGCAGCAAGGCGACGCCGATATGCAGGCCCATAAAAACTACGGGAACTCCCACCGGCACCAGGGAGAAGAATACGAAGGTGACCATATCGCCGGCGAACATATTGGCGTACAAGCGCACGCTGAGCGAGAGCACGCGGGCGAGATGGCTGATGATCTCAATCGGGATCATGATGATGAACAGCCACCAGATGGGGCCTACAAAGTGCTTCAGGTAGGCAATCCCGTGCGCGCGGAAACCCTGCGCGTGGTAGTAGAAAAACGCACACAGCGCGCAACCCAGAGGGACTACCGCGACCGCGGTGGGCGATTCGAAGCCCGGAACCAGGCCGAGCAGGTTGCAGGTGAGTATGAAGAAGCCCAGAGCGCCCAGAAAAGCTACATACTTTTCGCTGCCGTGGCCGATGATCTCGTGGGCCTGGTCGGCGACAAACCCGGTGAGGACTTCGGTCATGTGCTGCAGCCCTCCGGGATTCTCCACCGAAAGGCGGGAGCGAATGAGCGCGAACAGCGCGATCAGGAAGACCACTACCAGCACTTCCATCGCCGCGGAATTGGGGATGGGAGCGTTGGGAAATTTCGGCTCAACGTGCAGCATCCGCAGCAGGGCCGTGACCGGCGCGGCGAAGAGGTGGTTGAGAATTGCGGTGAACCAGAGTTGTTCAGGCATATTGCTGCTGGTGGCTTAATAGCTTTTAGCTTTTAGCTTTTAGCTGCTGGCTTCTGACTCGCGTTTTAAAGGCTGCTCACTGAACATCACATGCCTCGGACGATTGCTGCATACGCCTCATAGGCGGCTTCACAGGCGATGCCTGCGACGGGCAAAAAAAGACCCGCGAATAGGCCACTCAGACTCGCGGGAGAAAAAGTGAATATAACATAGGCTGCGGCAGCCATCAAAAGGTAGCGTAGCAGGAAACGGGCCACGATTCCGCCGCTGGAGCCGCGTTTGCCGCTCTCCGTGATTCGCTCGGCGAAGGCCTCCACCACGCGCTTGAGCCAGAGAAAGTTGAGGCAGGCGATGGCGCCGCCGCAGATAAATCCCAGGCCGATGCGCCAACCGAAGACCCAGAACGATCCCCCGCCTAGCCCAATCAGCAGCGCGAGCATGGCGTGCTGGATGCGGGCCAAAGCGCCGGAGTAGAAGGCTTCGGCGCCTGGCTCGGGCACGGCGGCGGTTTGTTCGCTGGCTAGCATTTTGTGGCGTATTCCATCCTACTTCGAGTTCGCGATTGCCGTCTTGATGAGGTCCACGAAGCCGGCCACGATGCCGACGATCAGCCCGGCGATCTGGAGCCAGTTGGTATGCAGCCAGTGATCGAGGGCCAGTCCCAGGCCCCAGCCTACGACCGTTGCCGCGGGCAGGACAAAGGCGATCTGGCTGATCCGCCCGGCTTGCAGCCAGAAGTTCTGTTTGGATGGCTTGTCGTCTGGCATGTTTCGATCTTTGGTCGTTGGTCGTTGGCGTTCTTGCTTGCTCTTGAACTCTTCCCTCAGCGGCTGAACGACGCGTCTGCGGGACGATTTTTGGCGCCACGGCGGGACAGGCTGCCGAAAGAGTGGTTTATTGCGTACACTAACCATCGGGGCTGAAGCCCTTATTGATTCGAGGCGACCTACGCGGCCCTAAAAGGGCCGCTCTTCCACGGTGATCGACGCATTCGTGACTTTTTCCGCGGCCAGTGAAGCGTCCAAGACATTCTCCTGGGGGCCGACGATCAGAGCTGACGACTCAGGCTGACGACTGAAGACCGGCGACTGAGGACTGACAACTGCTACCCTAGCCGCAGCGACCACGTGACCGCCTCGATAAACCTCTCTGGGAGGATTCCGATTACTACCGTGAACAGGGCCGTCACTCCCAGCGCTACCTTCATCCCGACGCTGATGGGCAGCCGTTCTTTGATGGTGGCCTCCTGCATGAACATGGCGTTGGCGACGCGCAGGTAGTAGTAGAGGCCGAAGACGGAGTAAACCACTCCCAGCGACGCCAGCACGTAGTGGTTGCTCTCGATGAGGCTGAGGAAGATGAAATACTTCCCGTAAAAGCCTGCCAGCGGCGGAATTCCGGCGAGAGAGAGCAGGAAGATCAGCATCAGGACGGCTTCGGTTGGGGCGCGGGAATAGAGTCCTTCGATGTCGTGCAGGTCATCGCCGATTACGTTGCGCTGGCGCAACGAGGTGACCACGGCAAACGCTCCCAGATTCATGAAGGTGTAAACCAGCAGATAGACCAGGATGCCCTTAAAGCCATCGAAGAAGGCGGCGGCAGGATAATTCACCGAGGCCAGCGCGATCAGCCCGAGGAGCATGTAGCCGACATGGGCGATCGATGAGTAGGCCAGCAGGCGTTTGAGGTTGGTCTGCGTGAGCGCCGCCAGGTTGCCGACGGTCATGGTGGCGATGGCGACAAAGATCAGCAGCGGCACATACACGTGCCGCAGCGGGTAGAGTCCCCAGATCAGGATGCGCAGCAGCATGGCCCATCCCGCGGCCTTCACCGCAACCGACATGAATCCGGTCACGCAGGTGGGCGCGCCCTCGTAAGCGTCGGGCGCCCACTGATGAAAGGGCACGGCGGCGATCTTGAACAGCAGGCCTACCGAGGTCGCCAAGAGGGCGACCACTGCGATCGGGCTGACGTGGCCTTCGGCATCGACGTACTTTACGATCCCCTTGCCGATCTCATACAGGTTGGTGCTGCCCGTGAGGCCGTACAACAGCGACAGCCCGTAGGCGAAAACTCCCGAAGAGAACGCTCCCAGCAGCAGATATTTCAGGGCGCCTTCGTTGGAGCGGCGGTCGCTGCGCAGAAATCCCACCAGCACGTAGGTAGAAATGGCCATCAGTTCCAGGCCGATGAAGATGAGCACGATGTCATAGCCTGCCGCCATGCACATCATGCCGATCACGGAGAAGAGAATCAGGGCGTAGTATTCGCCGTGGTGCTCGTGCTCCAGTTCGAGATAGCGCACCGACATGAGGATGGCAATCGCCGCCCCGGCCAGGAAGAGATAGAAGAAAAATATTGTGAAGTGGTCCATCAGCAGCGACCCGGAGGCCGCGGGGTAGGCGAGAACGCGGAATCTCTCCAGCGCTCCCGAAATTCCCAGCACGCCGGGAAACGGTCCGAGCCTGGGAACGCCCGAGATTCCGATGGCGGCGAAAATCAGGCCGATGAACGCGGTGACCGCATTCGCCCACTTCCACTCCTGCGGCAGCATGAGGTCGATGAGCAGAATGCCCAAGGCGAAAAGCGCCAGCAGAATCATCGGCAGCGCCATCACGTAGTCGGTGCCGTTGAAATACTGTGACATGCCGCCGTGCACTATTTGCCCTCCTGCGCGCCGCTTGAGGCAGCCTGCGGGGCCGCCGCCGGGGGTGCCGCGGCTTCACGCTGCTCGGTCTGCGTGCTCTGCAAGCCGGGATAATCCGGCCGCACCGAAAGCACCAGCTGGTTCACCGGCTGCTCCAGAATCTGGAAGAAGGGCTTGGGGTAGATGCCGATCCAGAAGGCCAGAATCAGCAGCGGCACGAACGTCAGCACTTCGCGGGGCGTAAGGTCATGCAGTTTTTCGTTCTTGGGATTGGTGACGGTTCCGAAGAACACCCGCTGATAGAGCCACAACAGATAGGCCGCCGCCAGAATCACTCCCGGAACCGCCCACGCCGCCCACTTCCAGTTTTCCATGAAGGTGCCCTGGAGAATGGTGAACTCGCCGACGAAGCCGTTGAGCAGCGGCAGGCCCATCGAGGAGAGAAACATGATCATGGTGATGGTGGCGTAGACCGGCATGACGTTGGAGATGCCGCCGTATTCGGAAATCTCGCGGGTGTGGCGGCGCTCGTAAAGAATGCCGACGATCAAGAACAGCGCGCCGGTGGAAATTCCGTGGTTGATCTGCTGCAGCACCGACCCGCTCAGGCCCAGCGGGGTAAGCGCGAAAATTCCCAGAGTGCAGAAGCCCAGGTGGCTTACTGAGGAATAGGCCACCAGTTTCTTCATGTCTTTCTGCATCAGGGAAACCAGGGCGCCGTAGAGAATGCCGATGATCGAAAGGCCGATCATCCAGCCGCGCACTTTGGGGTTCATCACCACGTCGGGAAAGAACGGGAGGGCGAAGCGGATGAATCCGTAGGTGCCCATCTTCAGCAGAACGCCGGCCAGGATCACGGAGCCGGCGGTTGGAGCTTCCACGTGCGCGTCCGGCAGCCAGGTGTGGAAGGGGAACATGGGAACTTTGATGGCGAACCCCAGGAAGAACGCCAGGAAGAGCCAGAAGGCGATGTGATAGGGGATGTGCAACGCCGTCTGGTAGAGATCGGGAATGCTGAAGGTATAAATCCGGGTGGCGGCGTGATGATTGAAGTACAGATAGATGATGGCCAGCAGCATCAGCACCGAGCCGGCGAGGGTGTCGAGGAAGAACTTGATGGCCGCGTAAAGCTTGCGTGGGCCACCCCAGATTCCGATCAGCAGGTACATCGGGACCAGCATGGCTTCCCAGAAAACGAAGAACAGGAAGAAATCCAGCGCCATGAAGACGCCCAGCATGCCGGTCTGCAAGACCAGGAACCACGCGTAGTATTCTTTGACCCGGGTGTCAATCGCCGACCAGGAGGAGAGGATCGAGATCCAGCCCAGCAGCGTGGTGAGCATGATGAGCAGGAAGGAGATGCCATCGATGCCGAGGAAGTAGCCGGAGCCGATGGAGGGAATCCAGTTGTTGGGGCCGCCCTCGATAAATTTGAAGTGGGTGGGCGTAACTTCGAAGCGCTGCGCCCAGAACCACGGCACCAGCGGGAGGGAGATGAGAAATCCGCCGAGGGCAAAGATGTTGGCGACCCAGCGGATGACATCTTTCTTCTCGCCCGGGATGAACAGGATGAGCAGCGCCCCCAGCAACGGCGTGAAGAGAATGATGGAGAGAATGTGGCTTTGCATAAAGGCAGTCGTTGGTTGTTAGTCGTTGGTCGTTTGTCGTTGGCCCCGCAAATGCCCCTACCGTAGCGCCGGCGTCCCGCCGGCAACCTTAGTCCTCATCAAGTTTTAACCGCTCGAATCGCTCACGCCCGGTTTGCCGGCGGGACGCGGCGCTACCGTATTGCGTAATAAAACACGAAGCCCAGCAGCCCTATCACCATCACCAGCGCGTACCACTGCACCAGGCCCCATTGAAGCAAGCGCGCGCCCCAGCCCAGCAGGCGTCCCACCGTGGCCAGGCCGTTCACTCCCACACCGTCAATAATCCATTTATCCCACCACTTGGAAATGTTGCCGGTGAGCCGGGTGAGCCATCCTGCGCCATTCACCGCCCCGTCGATTACGCGCGCGTCAAATACGGAAGCCGCTTCGCCCAGCCCCATCACTCCCAGACGCACATCGCCCAGCTTGCGGCGGCCGGTGAAGATGTAGTCGTAGCCCTCATCCACGTAATACTTGTTGAGCAGTACATCGTAGAACAGAGGCACGCCCGATTCGATGGGCTCGGCGTAACCTTTGTCGGCGCTGCGATACGCCCGCCACGCCAGCCCGCATCCCACGAAGGCGGCGGCCACGGAAAGGAACATCAAGAAATATTCGGTGCCGCTGGTGTGCTCTTCTTCCTTCACTCCCGCGGCCAGTTGGCGGGTTTCGCCTTCAGCCCGGAAGACTGTGGCTTCCTTGGCGAAAACGGGATCGAGGAAATGGGCGAAGCGGTCGGAGCCGCCCAGGCTGTGCGGCCATCCCAGGAAGCCGGCGAAAATCGAGCAGAATGCCAGCACCATCAAGGGCACGGTCATGGATTTGGGCGACTCGTGAATGTGGTGCTCCACGTCGTGGCTCATGCGCGGCTTGCTGTGGAAGGTAAGGAACACCAGCCGGAACATGTAGAAGGAAGTCATGAGCGCGGTGATGAACCCGATCAGCCAAAGCGCGCGATAGGCGCCGTTTTCCGACGACCACGTCTGCCAGAGAATTTCATCCTTGGAGAAGAAGCCGGCGAAGGGTGGAAAGCCGGCGATGGCGAAAGTGGCGATGAGCATGGTCCAGCGGGTGATGGGAATGCGGTGGGCGAGGTCGCCCATGTTGCGCATATCCTGCTCACCGCTCATGGCGTGGATCACCGAGCCCGCGCCCAGGAAGAGCAGCGCTTTGAAGAATGCGTGGGTAAAAACGTGGAACACGCCCGCCGCGAAGGCCCCCACGCCCAGCGCGAGGAACATGTAGCCCAACTGCGAAACCGTGGAGTACGCCAGCACCCGCTTGATGTCGTTCTGCACCAGCCCGATAGAAGCCGCGAAAATAGCAGTCAGGGCGCCGATTACGGCGACGATGAACATGGTCTTCGGCGCCAGCACAAATAAAGCGTTCGACCGCGCCACCATATACACCCCCGCCGTAACCATGGTTGCGGCGTGGATGAGAGCGGAGACCGGGGTAGGGCCTTCCATGGCGTCGGGGAGCCAGATGTAGAGCGGCAACTGGGCGGACTTTCCGCAGGCGCCGACGAACAGCAGCAGGGTGGCCGCAGTAATGACGGGATCGCCGATGGCAAAACGTCCGCTACGGGCGATGGGGTTGATGGCGCTGAACTGGAAAGATCCGAAGTACCAGGCGATGGTGAACATGCCCAGCAGGAAGCCGGCGTCACCGATGCGGTTGACGATGAAAGCTTTGTTGGCGGCGTCGCTGGCCGACTTGCGGTGGAAATAAAATCCGATGAGCAGATACGAACACAGGCCCACGCCCTCCCAGCCCACGAACATCAAGGCGTAGTTGTTCCCCAGAATCAGGATCAGCATGGAGAACATGAACAGGTTCAGATACCCGAAAAAGCGGTAGTAGCCATGCTCGTGGGCCATGTAACCCATGGAATAGATGTGGATCAGCATGCCCACGCCGGTGACGAACAGCAGCCAGATGCTGGACAGGGGATCGAGGAGGAAGCCGGCGTCGGCGTGGAAGGGCGCGGCGGTCTTGCCGTCGTGGAGGACGTAATTGAGGTGGCCGGTATCGGTGCCCAGCCAGGTGAACATTACTTTTTCGTAGGGG
>DATJXG010000414.1:0-8360 GCA_035500455.1 Terriglobales bacterium
ATACGCGCCCAGCGCCATGGCCGGGGTTGGCTTCACCGAAGTAATCCCTGCAGCCTTGGCTAGGTTTGCCACTTTGTCGTAGCCGACTTGTTCGGCCAGCTTCACCGTGGCGTTGTTCAGCGAAAGGGCCAAGGCATAACGCGCGGTGACCTCGCCGTGGTATTCCTCTTTATAGTTTCTGGGCTCGTAAATCTCATCCCCGTAGGAGAAGGTCGTAGGCTCGTCCTCGATGAGCGACGTGGGCGTGAACACGGGATTGCTTCCATCCAGCGCAGTGTTGACAGCAGTGGCATAAACGAAAGGTTTGAAGATCGATCCCGTCGGCCGCTTGGCCACCGCGTGGTCCAGCTGGCTGAAGCCGTAATTGCGTCCGCCGACCAGCGCCAGGACCTCTCCGGTATGAGGATCGAGGGCCACCAGCGCAACCTGCGGAGTCGGCCCGGGCTCCACCTTCGTCACGTACTTGCCGCCAACCCTCACGCGACGGGTGCGAAGCCTCTGCACCTGTTCGTCCACCAGCTTCATGCCCATGTCCACCGATTCCGCCGCCGCCTTCTGCAGGTCTGGATCGAGCGTGGTGTAGATCCGGTAAGCCTGTTCGTTAACCTCCTTCTCGTTGAATTTGCCGGTCAGGGTGTCGCGCAGCAGATCCACGAAGTAGGGAGCGTCGCTGGCCTCCACATTCGGCGGCGCCAACTTCAGTGGCGTAGCTTTCGCTTTCTCCGCTTCGGCTCTGGTAATAGCGTGAGTCTCAACCATGCTGTCCAGAACCAGATTGCGGCGGTCGAGCGCGCGGTCAGGGTGCCGGTAGGGCGAAAGATAGCTGGGCCGCTGAATGATGCCCGCCAGCATGGCCGCTTCCGGCAAGGTGATGTCCTTCAGGTCCTTGTTGAAATAAGCCTGCGAAGCTTCGGCAAATCCGCTGATGGTAAACGATCCGCGCTGGCCCAGGTCCACCCAGTTGGCATAGAACTCGAAAATCTGCTGTTTGCTGAACTTCTGCTCCAGTTCGATGGCAATCAGCATTTCGGTGAGCTTGCGCTTGAACGTCTTCTCGGGCGAAAGGAAGAAGCCTCGCGAAAGCTGCATGGTAAGCGTGGATCCGCCCTGCTCATGACGCTGCCGGGTGATATCGATCCACGTAGCCTCGGCCATGCGAATGAAGTTCACGCCGTTGTGCTCGAAGAAACGCCGGTCTTCGATGGCCAGCACTGCGTCCACCATGACCTTGGGAATCTGGTCGTACTTCACCACTCGCCGCTTGGAGCGTTGATCGGCGTCAAACAGTGACGTGATCATCACCGGCTCCAGTTCGTAGGCGCCCAGGTCGCCGGACCGGCCGGTAATTCCAGCAACTTGATTCTGCTCGAAGCGGATGGTTGCCGGTTCCGGGCTGTGGTACGACGCCGGTCCCGGCTTGACTTCAATGCCGCCGCTTACCAGATGGTATGTGCCCAGGTTGGAGGCGCCATCCTGATCGGAGTAGCCGGCGCGGCGCAGTTGAGCGGCCACCTCCTTGGCATTGATCTTTTCTCCTATCCGCACCGTCTCCGGGATGGCATAGATCTTGGCGGAACTGCTGAAGATGGGATGACTGAACCGCTGCGCGATGATCCGGTCGTACTTGACGTAGTAATAGGAGAAGACGCCGATGAACAAAAGGGCCAGAACGGCGAACACCCGGAGTGACCACTGCACCAGCGGGTCGCGGAAAAACGAAGTGCTCCCGCCTTTGGGCGGGCTCGATTTCCTCGGAATCCTCAGTTTGATCGCCACGTTTGACTAAGCGGAGCTATTACAGTTAGACACCACTGCCGGTATGTAAGATGAAGGCGGCGCTGATCGAGTTTCCAGAGCAGGAACGAGTGGCAACCTCAACAAGTCTCCGCTTGCGGCGCCCCATTCGGCGGAGACGGCCAGGAATGAGGCCGCCGGCAGTTTCCCGGTTCTTATTTTAAATCACGGGGGAGGGAAATCGTGCGTTTATTGGAAAGCGCCTTTGTTGATGGTTGCAGCGTCGAAACTCAGGTCCGTGGAATAGCCCACCAGGTCGAGGTGGACGGTGTAGGGCGCGTCGATGCTGACCGAGCCGGTTCCCATGGTTCCCACCCGGTGCACCTTGATCTGGTCCTTGGTGATGGGAATGTCGAACTGAACCGCTTTCTTGTACACCGCGTCGCGGATCACGCTTTCCGACTGGCTGTCATTGGTCGCAAGCAGGGCAATATTCTTGATCTCGTCCTCGAACTGATAGTTGGAATAATAGGGGGGGACCAGCTCCACGCCGAGGTAAATGGTTACGATGACGACTGTGATCGCGAAGATTAGTTTCATACAAGCTGCTCCGCCTTGGGCCGGCGCGGAGAAGCTTGGACTCAGGGCGCAGGCCGCAGAAGCTGCTGAAAATGCTCCGTTATACCGGCGATGCTAACATCCTGTACCTGCCGGGTCGAGCGTTGAACGACTTCAATAGTGCCTTCGGTAACCTTCTTTCCGACTGTAATCCGGAACGGGATGCCCACCAGGTCAGCATCTTTGAACTTCACCCCCGGCCGTTCGTCCCGGTCGTCCAATAACACGTCGAACCCCGCGGCGCTGAGGCGGGCCGTAATCTCCTCGGCTGTGGTGCGCAGCTTTTCGTCACCCACGTTGGTCGGGGTGACGATGATCTCGAAGGGCGCAATCTGGGGCGGCAGCCAGAAACCGTTTTCATCGTTGGCTTGCTCCACCGCCGCGGTGAGGATGCGCTCGATCCCGATGCCGTAGCTGCCCATGATGGGCATGACCTCCTTGCCGTTTTTGTCCAGCACCCGCGCCCCCATGGATTGCGAGTACTTATACCCGAGCTGGAAGATGTGCCCGACCTCAACCGCGGTATCGATGCGCAGGGTCCCTCCGCAGTTCGGGCAGGGCTCGCCCGCGGCAACGCTGCGCAGATCGGCGTAGGCCGTGGGCTGAAAGGTTTCGCCTGGGGTGATGTTCTTGACGTGGTAGTCCTCTCTATTAGCGCCGGAGATCAGGTTCTTGCGGCCTTGGAGCGCTTTGTCGACGAGCAGCAGAGGGCGGATGACGTCCTTCGTATCTTTTGCCCAGTCCACACTCAGCGGGCCGAGGAACCCGGCTGGGGAGTGGAACAGTTGCACGATCTCTTCTTCCGTCATAGGGCGGGTGTCTTTTCCGCCAATCGCTGCCGCGAGCTTGGTCTGGTGCAGCTGATGATCGCCGCGCAGCAGCACGACAACCGGCCGCACGACGGTCTTGCCGGGGGTTTTGGCGCCTTTTTCTGCGGCCATCTGCTCTTCGGCCATTAGAGCCAACGTTTTGATTTTGTTCTTCGGCGAGACGCCGAGAAATTTCGCGACGTCTTCGATCGTTTTCTGGCCGGGGGTGTGGACCTCAAGTGGCTGGCCGTCGCCTTCGCTTGCGAGATCGGCAACAGGCTCAAGCCGCGAGATTGCTTTTTCAAGGTTCGCGGCGTACTTGCAGCCGTCACAACTGACGACTTGGTCTTCTCCCGCGGGCGTCCGCACCATGAACTCCTCGGACTTCGAGCCTCCCATGGCGCCGGAGTCGGCCTCGATGACCATGTATTGCAGGCCGCAGCGGTCAAAAATCTTGCAGTAGGCACCACGATGCTTCTGGTAAGAGACCTCGAGGCCGGCGGCGTCGATATCGAAGGAATAGGAATCCTTCATGATGAACTGCCGCACCCGGAGCAGCCCGGCTTTGGGCCTCGGCTCGTCGCGAAACTTGGTCTGGATCTGGTACCAGATCTGCGGCAGGTTCTTATAGCTGCGCAGTTCTTTGCGCGCGATCTCAGTCATGACCTCTTCTTCGGTCATGCCCAGGCAGAGGTCGGCGCCCTTGCGGTCTTTGAGGCGGAACATGTTGTCGCCCATGACCGCCCAGCGGCCGGAGGACTCCCACAACTCGCGCGGATGCAGGGCCGGGAGGTAGAACTCCTGCCCAATGCGGTCCATTTCTTCGCGCACGATGGCGATGATCTTGTTGAACGACCTCTGCCCGAAAAAGAGATACGAGTAGATTCCGGCGCCCAACTGCCGGATGTATCCCGCGCGCACCAGAAATTTGTGCGACGCCACTTCGGCGTCAGCCGGCGCCTCGCGGAGAGTAGGAATAAACAGCTGTGACCAGCGATGCATATAAGAGACCCAGACATCGATCAGGATGACCCGAGAATTGGTTATTGTAATTGATTGAGCAGGAGTGCCGCTGAGCGCGTCGGCGTGCGCCCGATTTGCCGATCGCCAATTGGCAACTAGGAATTTCGCGCCTGCGGGTTGAAAGGTTACGCGATCTTCCGTCCCACCACCGGCGCGATCAGTCGCAGCTCATCCATCAGCTTGGAGAATTGCTCCGGGAAGAGCGACTGCGCGCCGTCGGAGAATGCCTTGTCGGGGTCGGGGTGCACTTCGATCAGCAGGGCGTCCGCGCCGGCTGCCACCGAGGCTCGGGCCATGGGCGGGACCTTGTCGCGCAAGCCGGTGCCGTGGGACGGGTCCGAGGTCATGGGCAGGTGGGAGAGTTTCTTCACGATAGGAATCGCGGAAATATCCAGGGTGTTGCGGGTATAGGTTTCGAAGGTGCGTATGCCGCGTTCGCAGAGGATCACTTCGTAGTTGCCGCCCGACATGATGTATTCCGCCGATAGCAGCAACTCTTCCAGCGTGGCGGCGATGCCGCGCTTGAGTAGCGCCGGTTTCTTCACCTTCCCCAGTTCGCGCAGCAGGTTGAAATTCTGCATATTGCGCGCGCCGATCTGGAAAATATCGACGTAGGGAAGCATGGGCTCGATTTGCGCGATCTCCATGACTTCGCTGATCACCAGCAGGTTGTATTTATCGGCGGCTTCGCGCAGCAGTTTCAGGCCGTCAATGCCGTGGCCCTGGAAGGAATACGGCGAGCTGCGAGGCTTGAACGCGCCTCCGCGAAGCACCCGCGCCCCCGCCTTGGCCACCTGTTCCGCGGACTTGAAGATCTGCTCACGCGATTCCACCGAGCACGGGCCGGCCATGACGACGACATCGTCGCCGCCGATGCGCAGGCCGTTCTTAAACTCGATGATGGTGCCGTTGGGCCGCCAGCTGCGCCCGGCGAGCTTGTAGGGCGCGCTGATGCGGTGCACGTGCTCCACGCCGGAGAGAACTTCCAGGTTGCGGGTATCGAAATCGGTGCGCGCACCCACCGCCGCCAGAATGCTCTGGCGCTCGCCGGTGGTGCGGTGCACGGAAAACCCCATGCGAATCAGGTGTTCGACTACATCCTGAATCTGCTCTTCAGTTGCCGTTTCCTGCATTGCGACAATCATAGGTAGTCATTGGTCTTCAGTCGTCGGTCGTCAGCTTTGGTGGTTAAGCCCTCAGCATTTCCCGCCTCCCCGGGATGGTGCTGACGACTGAAGTCCGAAGACTGACGACTAATCGTTTACTTCTGCGTCCAACTCCGTGCCGCCCGGTTCTGCCGGCTGCCGAGCCGGCTCCCCGGGAGCGATTTCCTCCCGCTGAATCTGGCGCATTACGTCGACGATGCGCTCGTAGATTCGCAGCAAATCACGCTCCGATAGCGGGCCGGGGTTAATTTTCCGGACCTGATCGAACACATCCTTTTCCCGGTCCGGTTCGTAAATCGGCAGGCCTTCGCTACGCTTCAGTTTGCCGATCTCATGGGCAGCCTGGGCGCGGCGGCTCAGCAATTCCACCAGTTCGCGGTCGAGTGCGTCAATTTTCTTGCGCCAGTCGGCGATGTCCATGATTGGTCGTGGGTCCTTGGTCGTTAGTCGTTGGCCCCGAAACTAGGGGCAACGGCGAATAAGCAGCTTGGTTGCAATTTGGCCAGCACCGTGAGAGCCAACGACCAACGACTAACAGCCAACGACCAGGCTTTGTATAAATTGTGCCACAGACGCGGCTTCTTTGCCGGGGTTGCGCTCGATGGTCTCTACGATTGCGCTGCCCACAACCGCGGCGTCGGCGAACTTGCCGACCGCGGCGAATTGCTCCGGCGTGCTGATACCGAAACCTACCGCGATCGGCAGCCTGGTGAATTTGCGCAGGCGGCGCGCGAGTTTTCCCGCGTCCTCGGTCAAGTTCTGGCGGGCGCCGGTCACTCCGGTGCGCGAGACGGCGTACACGAATCCCCTGGAGGCGAGCGCAATTCGCTTGAGCCTGGCATCGGTGCTGGTGGGCGCAGCCAGGAATATAGTGGCGAGATCATGGCGCCGCATGGCGTGGATGTGGTCCTCCGCCTCTTCCACAGGAAGATCGGTGACCAGCACGCCATCGATTCCAGCCTGCTCCGCAGCCGCTCCAAATTTGGCCCGTCCGAAACGCATGATGGGATTCAGATAGGAGAAGATGACCAGTCCTACCGCCGATTTCTCCCGAATCTGGCGCGCCAGTGTGAGCACATCCTGCAAAGTCGTTCCGCCGCGCAGCGCCCGTTCGCTGGCACGCTGAATCACGGGCCCATCGGCCACCGGATCGCTGAACGGAACCCCGAGTTCGATGATGCCGGCGCCGGCCTCAATCGCCGCAAAGATGATATCGCGGGTGGCGGCAAGGTTGGGGTCGCCGCAAGTGACATACGCGACGAGGGAAGGCTTGTGGTTGAAATGAAGAGGCATGAAGGAATTGTTGAACTATGACTTCAATTGTTTGCTGAAACCCAAAAGCCTTGTCATTCCGAGCGCCGTTTTTTGGCGCGAGGAATCTGCAGTGTCAGACCGACGCGAAATGCAGATTCCTCGCTTCGCTCGGAATGGCAGCCAGTGTGGTTCAAAAGAAGTCCGTTTAGCTCTCGAGCTTAAGGTTCTCCCGCATAATGCCGATGTCTTTGTCGCCGCGCCCGGAGACATTCACCATCAGTATCTCGGACTTCTTCATCCTCGGCGCGCGCTTGAGGGCTTCTGCGACCGCGTGTGCTGACTCCAGCGCTGGAATGATTCCCTCGGTCCGAGCCAGCACTGTGGTTGCGTCCAAAGCTTCGGCGTCAGATGCGGGGACATATTCGGCGCGCCCCTGATCCTTGAGCCATGCGTGCTCGGGGCCGATCGATGGGTAATCCAACCCAGCCGAAACCGAATGAGTGAGCGCGATCTGGCCGGCGTCATCCTGCAGCACGTAAGAGTATGTTCCCTGCAGCACGCCCGGCGAGCCGCCGCGAAAGCGGGCGGCGTGGTCGCCGAGTTGTTCGCCGCGGCCTCCGGCTTCTACGCCGATCAGCTTCACTTTCTTGTCCTTAATAAACTCGTGGAAAATGCCAATCGAGTTGGAGCCCCCACCGACGCAGGCAACAATCGCGGCCGGCAGCTTGCCCTCAGCTTTCAGAATCTGGGCGCGCGCTTCACGGCCGATCACTTTATGGAAGTCGCGCACCATAGTGGGATAGGGGTGCGCTCCCAGCACACTGCCTAACAGATAATGCGTCGTCCGGACGTTGGTGACCCAGTCACGCATGGCTTCGTTGATGGCATCTTTCAAAGTGCGCGAGCCGGAATTCACCCCGCGCACCTCTGCGCCCAGCAACCTCATGCGGAAAACGTTGAGTTCCTGGCGGCGCATGTCTTCGGTGCCCATGTACACCACGCACTCGAAGCCGAGCAGCGCGCAAACCGTCGCCGTGGCCACTCCGTGCTGGCCGGCGCCGGTTTCTGCGATGACGCGGTGCTTGCCCATGCGTTCCACCAGCAATCCCTGGCCCAGGCAGTTGTTGATCTTGTGCGCGCCGGTGTGCAGCAGGTCTTCGCGCTTGAGATAAATCTTCGCGCCTCCCAGTTTCTGAGTAAGGCGGCGGGCAAAGAACAGCGGCGTCGGCCGGCCAGCGTAGGTGTGCAGCAGTTCGTTGAGTCGCCGCCGGAATTTGGGATCACGCCTGGCTTTTTCGTAGGCCTGCTCCAGTTCTTCGAGCGCGGCCATCAGAGTTTCGGGAACATAGCGCCCGCCATACACGCCAAAGCGGCCGGGCCCGGGTTTCACATCCTGGGTCGTCTTCCCCGCGCTGCGGCTGCGTACGACGGTTGCGGTAGCCATGGTCAGTTGTTCTCGGTTTCACGCACGGCTTGAATGAACGCGCGAATTTTATCGTGATCTTTTTTTCCAGGGGATGCTTCCACGCCCGAGGAAACGTCCACGCCCCAGGGCTTCAGTATACGGATTGCCTCGCCTACGTTTTGCGGATTCAGCCCTCCCGCCACGATCACACGCCCCAAGCCAGCAATCAGTTCCGCGCGCGGCCTGGCCGCGTTCCAGTCAAAGGTCATCCCGGTCCCACCCAACTTTACAGGAGAGCTGGAGTCCAAAAGAAAAGCATGCACGGATTCAGGATGCCACATCATGACCCAG
>DATJXG010000415.1:0-10211 GCA_035500455.1 Terriglobales bacterium
TTCGGCCGGCGCCTTCTTTCAGAGTCGAAATCGCGTCGACCGGGATCCCGGCGAACTCTTCCACTAATCCGCTGGGCCAGCGCACTTCGAGAGATTCTATTTTCGCCTCCGGGCCCAGACCAAAATGTACACGCATATCACTACTGGAAATATAACTGGAGCCGCTGCGCACGTCGTCCACCCGTTTGGAATCCCCACATCGCTCATGGGAGTTGCGCCTACATCGGGCTTCGAGGCCACGGGGTTGTACTTGAAATAGCCAAAGCGGAAATCAGCCAGCAAGGTGGGACTGATGGTTTTGGTTACGCCGGCAGCCAGGCTGTAGTTGTGCGTGATGGAGCTGCCCGACAATCCTCCGGGTCCGAAGCCCACACCCTGCAGTTCGCCATACGATCCCTGGCCCGACACGTTGAAATAATCCAGGCTGAAGCGTCCAAAAACCTGGACCGTGGGAGCGGCATTGAAGTCGATGCGAGTGTCGAAGCTGTTCTGGGTGAAATTGCCCGTGCCCGAGGCGATGTAGTTGTTGGCCACTGCTGAATTGGTCGGAGCGGGGAATTTCGCCAGAATGGCCGCTGCCTGCGTGGAAATCTGCCCGATGGGAATCAGGTTTCCCGCATACTCGGTCCGGTTCGCCCCGTTCGAGCCCGTGGTTGGATCGTAAGCCTGCCCGCCGCCGGGTTCATTGCCCAGGTATTCACTGAGATCGCAGAACCCGGGCGTCGCGCTCGATCCATTCGTACTAGGATCGCAGCTCTGTACCATCGTCGCCGTCGGCACGGTCAACAGATTCGTGGTTCAGTTGCCCTCCCGCGTTCCCTGGTAATCGCCGAAGAAGAACAACTTGTCCTTGATGATCGGTCCGCCGATGGTTCCGCCGAATTGCTGCCAGCGGTCGGAGGGAATGAATTTTCCCGTGATCGGGTTAGGCGCGTACTGGGTAAAGGGATCACGCGCCGCAGTCGCATCGGTGCGGCGAAACCAGAATCCGCTGCCATGGATGTCGTTGGTGCCTGACTTGGTTTGGACGGTGACCACGCCCGCCACCGCCTTGCCGAACTCGGCGTCATAGTTCTGCAGATCGATCTTGGTTTCCTGGATGGCATCGAGATTCGGATTCACAACGATAATGCCGAGAATCGGGTCCTGGTTGTCGGTTCCATCCAACTCGTAGGCCCGAAACCGGAATGCGTTACTTCAATCCCGCGCGTGATTCGCGTGACGAAATTCTGGATCACTACACCGGCGTGGGAGAGGTGCTGGCGGTTCACGAACTCGATCGGGTTTTCGGCCAGCTCGGCCGGCCGCTGCTGGTGAAGCGCGGCAGTCTGTTCTCCCTGGATGATGCCCAGAGCAACAATCTTATTTTTGTCGGCTCGCCGGCGGAAAATTTGACCTTGCGCGACATTCCCAGCAATCAGAACTTCGTCTTTCAGCGGCTCACCTCCGGCCCGCGCAAGGGCGACCTGGCCATAGTTAACCTCCACCCCGAACCGGGGGAAGAGAAGCAAGTTCTCAGCAGCCGGACGCTGCCCCTGAGAGAGGATTATGCAGTGATCGGTCTGTTTCCTGGAATGAACCCGGCGCGTTCGGTCATGATTTTCGCCGGCACCACCACTCTTGGTACCCAGGCCGCAGTGGAGTATGTGTGCCGGCAGAACTCGCTCGACGAGTTGTTGCTTCGTCTGAGTGTTTCCAAAACCGGGAACCTGACGCCATTCGAGGCGGTGCTTCGGGTGAAGGTGGCGCGAGGCGTTCCGGTCAGCGCCGAAGTCGTGGCTCTGCGCAAGAGCCATCTGGTGGAAGGAATCGTGCAATGACCTTGCTGCGGGACTCCGCCGATTTTATGGAACGCTGGTCTTGAGCCGGGGATCCAATTCTCCCGCCTTTCGAAACTCCTGCGCCGCTTCCCCCGTCTTTCCTTTTCTTTGTAGTGCCAGGCCCAGTTGATAATGTGCCGGCGCATACTCCGGCGCCGAGCGGAGCGCCGATTCAAATTGTGAAATGGCGCCATCGAGATCGCCGGCCTGCAGCAGTCGGCGGCCGGAGTTAGTATCAAAGGTAGCAGCCTGCAGACGGTTCTTCTCTTTGCTCAACTCAATTCCTGCCTTGCTCTCAGCAGCCGCGCCTGCACTGTCTCCCAACTGCCGCAGCACAGAGGCCAGAGTCGTATGTGCTCCCGCAAAATCAGGTTGCAGGCGGATCGCTTCACGCAGGGCACCAGCCGAGTCCTGCAACTTGTCCATCTGCTTATAGACCGTACCGAGAGTGTAGTAGGCCTCGGCATAGCCGGGCTGCACGCGGATCGCGGACTGCAACTGCTCCGCCGCCGCAGGGAAGTCGCCCTCCTGCCATAGGGTGACTCCGTAGGTGTAGAAGGCGTCAGCGAGGTTTGGGTCCAGCCGAATCGCTTCCTTGAGTTCTGCGATTGCTGCCGGCAGATCGTCTTTCAGCTTCAGAGCCAGCGCCAGGTCGTAGTGGAGATGCGCCTTGTCCGGCGTTGCCTTCAGGGCTTCGCGCAACTGCTTTTCGGCCGCGTCAAACTCGGATTTCTGCAGGTAGGCGACTCCCAGGTTGCCGCTGAATCCAGTATCGTCGGGGCGAAGCCGCAGGGCCTCCTGAAACTCCTTGATGGCGGCGTCGCCCTCGCCGTGCTGCATCAGGGCCAGCCCCAGATTGTTGTGCGCTTCAGGATCATTCGGGGTCAACGCGACTACTTTTGAAAATGCCGCCGCCGCCTGCTCAGGATCGCCGGAGCGCTGCAGCAGCATTCCGAGGCGAGTCTGCGCGACGACTAAATCGGGCTTCACCGCGACGGCCCGTTGATAGGAGCGGAGTGCGGCGTCTTTATCGCCCGCTTCTTCCAGAACGTTTCCCAGGTAGTATTGAGCGGTGGAATCCTTCGGGTCGAGGGCGACCGCACTCTGCAGCGCCATCTGTGCTCCCGTGGAATCTTTCTGGTTGAGGAGCGCCACGCCGAGATGAAAGGCCGCCGGCTCGTATTGCGGATTTAATTCCAGGGCTCGGCGAAATTCCTTTTCTGCGTCAGAAAATTTCTTTTCTTGCGCCAGCAGGGAGCCGAGTTCGTCGTGCAGTTCAGGCCGGCTCGGCGCCAGCGTAACGGCACCGTGCATTTGCGCAATGGCTTCGTCGATTTTGTGCTGCTGGCTCAACACTCGTGCCAGAGCGCTGTGAGCATCGGGCTGCTTAGGGGCCAGCCGCACCGCGATGCGAAGTTCCTCGGCGGCTTCATCCAGCGCGCCCTTGGCCGAGAGCGCCTGCCCCAGGTAGGCGTGCCCGATTGCCAGCTTCGGCCTCAACACAGTCACGGTACGCAAATGGCCGATGGCGCCCTCAACGTCTCCCTGCTGCAGTAGTACCTGCGCGAGCGCGTTCTGTGCGTCGGCATTGCGCGGTTCCAGTTTTACCGCCCGATCCAGCGCCGCCCGCGCCTCCACCCAATCACTCCGCTGGGCGGCCGCCAGCCCGCGTTGGTAAGCTTCGGCAGCCGCAGAAGATTTTCCCGATGGGGTGTTGTGGGCGTAAGAATTGGCGATCAGCAGGAAAAGGCCAATCAGAGTAAGAGGAACCAATCGCCACGCACGGCGCTCCACGATGGACCGGGAGAACATCATTGCTGCTAGATTACGTGGCGATGCAGCCGGAGTAAAATCGCGGTTACTCAGAGTGGTTAGTCCGATGACAGAGAGAGCGCAGAACATGATGCCCAGAGCCGGCTGTAGAATTCTGCGCTTTATTGCCCCGGCGATTCTTGTGGCCGTGGCAGCCGCGCTTCCCGGCTCACCCTTCGGAGCATGGCGCCGCCTCGCGAACGATCCTATTATTTCTCCCCGAGGCTCTTCCTGGGAGGCCGCCGGCACCTTCAATCCGGCAGTGGTGATCTACCACGGAAAATTCGTCATGCTTTATCGCGCCCAGGATGCCTACGGCACATCGCGCCTGGGCTTCGCGGAGAGCGCGGACGGTCTGCACTTTCAGCGCCGCGCGGAACCCGTGCTCTCCCCGGAAACGGATTACGAAATGGGAGGAGGTGTCGAGGACCCGCGCGTGGTCGAGATCGGCGGCAACTATTACCTCACCTATACCGGCTACAACAAGAAAGAAGCGCAGCTCTGCCTGGCCACCTCGAAGGATCTCATTCATTGGAAGCGGCAAGGCGTGATCCTGCCCGCGTACGAGGGCCGCTGGAATGTCGGCTGGACGAAATCTGGAGCGATCATCCCGGAGAAGATCGGGGGTAAGTATTGGATGTATTTCCTCGGCACCAGCGCGCAAAAGACCGATGAAACCGGACTGGCATATTCCACCGATCTTCTTCACTGGACCGAAGCTACGGGCCAGCCCGTGCTACCCAGCCGGCCCGGGCGATTCGATTCAAGAGTGGTAGAGCCCGGACCGCCGCCGCTTGTGACCTCGTCCGGGATTGTGCTGGTTTATAACGCGGCCGACGACCACCTCGTTTACCGCACGGCCATCGCCGTCTTTGACCGCCACGACCCGAGCAAGCTGATTTTCCGCTCGGAGCAACCCGTTTTCCTTCCTCAGCAACAATGGGAGTTGATCGGCCAGGTCCCCAACGTCGTTTTTGTCGAGGGCATGGTGCGCCATGGCGGCCGGTATTTCTTTTACTATGGAGGCGCCGACAAATATGTTGGCGTGGCGGAAGCGGGTTTGTTGCGCTAGGGAATATCCGGCCAAGCGTGACGCGGACCTCCCGCTCGCGGAGTCTCCAAAGATGCCACGTCCTTCCGCTGCGAAAATGTAGGTGCTCAACTTTTTTAAGGGTATTTCGCATGAGACGTCCCAGAAGTGCTCCTATCCTGCTGGTGTTCCTATCATTCGCGGTTCTCATTTCCGCCGGCGCACAGGATCCGCCTTCCTCCTCAAACCCACCGGCACAATCCTCATCAACGCAGCCGCCAACCCCGGCAACATACGAGCAGGCGCGGCGCCTCGTCCAGCAGGGAAAGTTCGACGATGCTCTCAACCTGCTGCAACAATTGGCTGCCCGCAATCCGCAGCAGCCGGGGCTTTCCCACGAAATCGGCGCCGCCTATTACAAGAAAAGCGACTACATGAAGGCGGTCGAGTATTTGAAGCGGGCCGTGGAGGAGCAGCCCAACGACAGCGAGGCGGTGCAACTCCTGGGGCTTTCCTACTATCTTTCCGGCCGGCCCGCCGAGGCCGTCCCTTATCTCGAAAAGGTTCAGACCTGGTACCCGAGCGCCAACATCGATGCCTCCTACATTCTGGGTATCTGCTACATCCAGAGCAGAAACTATCCGCAAGCCCGGGCGGCCTTTGCCCGCATGTTCGATACTCCCGCCGACTCCGCGGCCAGCTACCTCTTTACCGCGCGCATGCTGCTGCGGCAGGAGTTCGACCCGGTTGCCGAGGAGTACGCAAAGAAGGCGGTAGAACTTGACCCCAAGCTCCCGCTGGCTCATTTCCTGCTCGGGGAACTTTATCTTTATAAGTCGCGCATCCCGGAGGCCATCTCTGAATTTCAAAAAGAGCTGGCGATTAATCCGGCCCACGCCCCCACCTATTACAAGCTGGCCGACGCTTACTCGCGCGTGCAGAAATTCGATGACGCCGAGCGCCTGTTGCAGCGCTCCATCTGGCTCGACGCGACTTCTACCGGGCCCTACATCCTGATGGGAAAGGTGCTGGAGAAAAAGGGAGAAGTCGATCTGGCGGTGCGCGCGCTGCAGCGGGCCGCGACCATGGATCCCAATAACTCCATTACTCATCACCTCCTCGGGCAGGCCTATCGCGAGGTGGGAAGGGAAGAGGATGCTGAGCGCGAACTGAAGTTAGGCGCCCAGTTGCAGGAGAAGGAGAACGGCGAACGCTGACGCCGGAGTGTTGGCAAAGCGCAATCAGCGTTTGTGATGTTCCCCGGATTCGGAGCCCGGTTTTGCGGGCGGGCCCGCGCCGCCTTCCTTCAACACCAGAATCTGGTCAACTGCGACGTTCGCGAACTTTTCCCGCAGCCCGCTGGGCCAGCGGATTTCCACTTCCGCGGAGGTTTCCGGCCCTAACCCGAAATGCAGGCGGGCATCATTGCTGGAATAAAAGCTGGATTGACTGACGACTTCCTGCACCTGAACCTTGCTTCCGTAACGGACCACTACCCGGGCACCGATTGCGCTGCGATTGGACTTGGTGCCCACCAGTTTGAGCTTGAGCCAGTGGTTCTTGCCGCGCACATCGTTGCGCAAAAGCGAGGGCGGCTCGTTCAAGTTCACGATCAGGATGTCCAGGTCGCCATCATTGTCAAAGTCGCCAAAGGCGCATCCCCGGCTGGAATGCGCCGCAGCCACGCCCGGCCCGGCCTCTTCGATGAGTTCTTCGAAGGTTCCATTTCCCAGGTTGCGGAACACTACCCGCGGCGTCATGCTGGGGAAATTGGGAAGCTTTTTCTCCAGCTGGGGATAGACCGTGCCGGTGACCATGAAGAGATCGGGCCAGCCGTCGTTATCCAGGTCCACGATGCCGGCTCCCCAGCACGTGTATTGCGTCTCCACCCCGATGCGCGCCGGCAGCGTCACATCTTCGAAATTCCCTTTGCCGTCGTTGCGATAGAGGCCATTGGTATCATCGGAAAAATGGGTTTTGAACAGATCGAGGGCACCGTCGAGATTGTAGTCGCCGACGCCGATGCCCATGCCGGCCTGCTCCATGCCATCGTCGCTGAGGGCCACTCCCCGCAGCACTCCTTCCTCGCGAAACGTGCCGTCGTGGTTGTTGAGCAGCAACAGGCTGGGCGTGGAGTCGCAGGCAACATAGATGTCGGGCCAGCCGTCGTTATCGAAATCGGCTGCGACCGCAGTCATGCCGTAGCTTTCGTGCAGCTTCCCGATTCCCGATTGCTGGCTTACGTCGGTAAAAGTTCCGTCGCCATTATTGCGGTAAAGGGAGTGGTAGCCGGTGGGCAGGCCACGCGGTCCACACTCCACCGGAATACCCTTCCAGTTGCAGTTGTTGTTGGCGCCGGGCTTGGGAATGTGAGCCTTGTCGAATTGCAGATAATTGGAAACGAAAAGGTCGAGGTGGCCGTCGCGGTTGTAGTCGAGGAACGTGCAGCCGGCGCCCCAGCGCTCCACATCGCTCAGCAGGCCGGCCTGCTTGGTCACATCGGTGAAAGTGCCGTCGCCGTTGTTGCGGTAGAGCTTGTTCTGCCCGAAGTAGGTGCAGAAAAGATCTTCAAAGCCGTCATTGTTGTAATCGCCCACACAAACTCCGGACGCCCAGCCCACATCCACCAGCCCTGCCTTTTCCGTTACGTCGGTAAATGTGCCGTCGCGATTGTTCTTATAAAGCCGGTTGCTGGTCCCGGGGGGCGGGCCTGCGAACCGCGTGCCTGTAAGTATAAAAATGTCCATCCAGCCATCGTTGTCGTAATCGAAAAATGCGCACCCACAGCCGGTCGCTTCCAGGATGTAGTCTTTGTTGTCGGGCTCGCCATAGATTACCGGCAGGGTCAGTCCGGCCTGGCTGGCAACGTCCACAAAGTGGGCGTTGAAGGGGCGTCCCGAGGGCTTGAGCTTGGTTTGAGCCTTCACTTCGCGGGAAGCGACGCCTTGGGCGAACAGTTTTGCCGAGGAAGCCAGCAGGGACGTGAGTACGAACGAACGGCGCGTAATCCGCATGCGAATGTGGTAGGAGCCCGAGGGAGAATTGAGCGGTTCAGCCCCAAAACGCGAGTTTAGCAGACGGATCAGTAAGTTGCAGTAAACGATTTCTCGGCGATGTCTTACAATACCAAGTGCGCCGGCCGGGGCCGACCGGCGCGCCAAGTCCGACCGGCTCACTCCTGTACAGCCATGAAACATTGCAATCGTCGCGATGCGTTGAAGGCGCTCGGTGCCGCTTCGGCTTCGCTCCTGCTGCCTCGCGCTGCCGCCCGCGGGCAGACACTCCAGGCCGCCGGCCAGGACCTGGAGGTTCAAGTCGCCACGGTGAGCGAGCACACCGCGAGGTTCAGCATTCTGCCAATCACTGCCGGGCGCACCGGGAGCGCCAGCGATGACGGATCTCTTGTTCAAACCTCCTGGGGGGCTCCGATCGCGCGGCTGCGCGCCAAGCCTTGGCCCAGCGTCATCCACTCCGGGAATCTGCGGATTACGATCTCAAACAGCCCGCTGGCCTTTGCGATCGCCACGGCCGACGGCCGGCCGATTCAAACGCTGAGGATTGACGTCCAAACCGGCGCCCTGGCTTTCGACACCGGAAACGCCCCGCTGCTAGGCCTGGGTGAAGGAGGGCCGCAATTTGACCGTCGCGGGTCCACTGATGCCATGGTCAACGGTCAGGGCGGGTACGAACTGAAAACTCACGGTGCACGGCTGCCGATTCCATGGCTCGTAAGCGCTTCGGGATGGGCCATGTTCATCCACCAACCGGCCGGCGCGTTTGATTTCCGCGGCGCTGAGAGCAGATTCACGCCCGGCGCCCGCGAACATGCACTGCCGCTCGACATCTTCTTTGTCGGATCGCAGGACCCGCAGATCGTCATGCAGGAATATGCCCGTCTGACCGGCTATCCGGAGATGCCGCCGCTATGGAGCTTCGGCTACCAGCAGTCCCATCGCACTCTGGCCAGCCGCGAAGAGGTGCTGGCTGAGGCGAAAACTTTCCGCGATAAGAAGCTGCCTTGCGACGCCCTCATTTATCTTGGAACCGGCTTCTGTCCTTCCGGATGGAATATTGCCAACGGTTCTTTCTCCTGGAACTCGCAGGTCTTTCCCGATCCCAAAGAAATTCTGCGCCAGCTTCATGAGGATCACTTCAAAGTCGCGCTGCATTGCGTGATTCTTTCCGGCGAACTCCGAGGCCGGGCGCACGATCCCTGCAACGTGGCGCGTTTTGACGAGGAGGAGGCTGGCTGCTACTGGGACGCGCATCGCAAGGTCTTCGCCGACGGCGTGGACGGATGGTGGCCGGACGAAGGCGACTGGCTGGACGTTTCATCGCGCCTGGTTCGAAACCGCATGTATTGGGAAGGGCCCCAGCTCGATCGTCCCAATGAACGCCCCTACGCTCTGCATCGCAACGGCTATGCCGGCATGCAGCGCTATGGAGCCTTCCTGTGGTCGGGGGACGTGTTCTCGACCTGGGAGACGCTGCGGACGCAGGTTCCCATAGGCATCAACAGCGGGCTGACGGGGCTTCCCTTTTGGGGCACCGACATTGGCGGATTCGTGCCCACAAAGGAATTTAACTCCGAGCTATACCTACGCTGGTTTCAGTTTGGCGCCTTTTGCCCGCTGTTCCGCTGCCATGGCCGAACCTGGAAACTGCGGCTGCCCTGGGGATGGAATACCGGCGATCCCGGGCCGGTCGAAGTGCGGAACTATGACGGGGCCGCCACTCCGGATGCCAGCCAGTTGCACGACGAACGTGTGGAACCGATCTGCCGCAAGTACCTGGAGTTGCGCTATCGCATGCTTCCATATCTTTATGGCGCAGTGCGCGAATGTGCCCAGACCGGCATGCCGGTCATGCGCGCTTTGTGGCTGCACTATCCCGGCGACGCGGTGGCTTCCGCCCGCGGCGATGAGTACCTCTGGGGGCGCGACATTCTGGTAGCTCCTGTCACCGAACCGACGGCCCGGACGAGGTTGGTCTATCTGCCTCGCGGGTCGTGGTATGACTTTTGGACCGAAGATCGCATCGATGGAGGTCGAGAAATTACCCGCGCTGTAGATCTGGAAACCATCCCGTTGTACGTGCGCGCGGGAGCCATCCTTCCGTTCGGCCCGGTCAAGCAGTATACCGGTGAGAGGTCTGACGAGCCCTTGAGCATTCGAGTCTATCCCGGAGCCGACGGAGAGTTTCTGCTGTATGAGGACGACGGCGAATCATTCGACTATCGAAGGGGCGAATGGATGGGCGTGCAGATGCGATGGAATGACGCTCGCCGTTCCCTGACCATGGAACTCGCCAAAGGCTCACGTCTGCTGCCGCCCGCGTCTCGAAGGTTTGACGTTACCGTGCAAAGCGTTGTCCGCACGGTGCACTTCGAAGGCAGGCCCCTGGAAGTAAAATTTTGAGCGATTCGCGAAACTCATGCCGCTGAAGCAAGCGATGCTCTTGGTTCTTCTGTGCGTCGCAACGGCGGCCGCGCAGGATGCTTCCGGCAATGAAGGCATACAGGCGGTGCAATCCGCGTTGCGCGCCAGAGA
>DATJXG010000416.1:0-2942 GCA_035500455.1 Terriglobales bacterium
TGCCAGGCCAGTTCCACTTTGCCGCGCACGCCCGCAGTCAGCTCTGAAACCACGCCTACATTCCGCAATTGTCCCAGGTGAAGAATTGCAACCCGGTCGCACAAGGTTTCCGCGTCCGAGAGGATGTGCGTGGAGAAGAAAACCGTTTTGCCATCCCGCTTAAGCTGTTCGATCAGGTCGCGCACCTCGCGCCGACCCATGGGATCCAGTCCCGACATCGGCTCGTCGAGGAAGACGACTTTTGGGTCGTGCAGGATCGCCTGGGCTATGCCCACGCGCTGCAGCATCCCTTTGGAGAACTTGCGCAACTGAACATCCGGAGCATCGGCCAACCCCACACGCTCCAGCATGGCGCTCACTTTGCGGGAGATTTCCGAAGCGGGGACGCTGGAAAGATGCGCGTAGTAGGTCAACAGCTCGCGGGCGGTGAGGTAGTCGTAGAAATACGGCTGCTCGGGCAGGAAGCCGATCTGCGCTTTCACCCGCGGATCGTCCATCTCCATGCCGAGAATGCGCGCTGAACCCGCCGTGGGACGCGCCAGGCCCATCAGCAGCTTGAGGGTCGTGGTTTTGCCGGCGCCGTTGGGGCCGAGAAAGCCGAAGATTTCCCCTTCCTCCACGCTGAGCTGCAACGGCTTCAGCGCGCACTTCTGCTGCTTGCGCCAGAAGCCGACGGCGTAAGTCTTTTCCAGGCCAAGGATTTCGATGGCAGCCATCTTAGGCAAAAGGAATAGGTGGAAGGGCTCCGGAACAGTGTTTCCAAGGCGGGGAATACCGGTCTTGCAGCCGGCAAGCAATCTCAGGTATTTCCGGGCTTCAGACCCTGAGGCGCTGAGCCCGCCCGCACAGCCACCGAAACCGCTCCAGCTTCTCAGTGGATTATATGCGACCCGGCGAGGAGGCGACATCGGCGAAGGCCTGGAATGGGTTACGGAAGTAAAAGGTGATGGGTCGGCGGAATAAACTACTGGGCGGCGGGAAATGCAGCGCAGATATTCACGTCACTCGGAGGCGGATCGCCGGCGGCGCCAGTTTGCGCTCGCAGCACGCCGTCCGCAATGCTGCAGAACTCGCGCGAGCCGCTGGATTCGTAGGTAATAGGCGCCGCTCCCACCACAAAGGCCGTGTTCATGGGGCCGGAAGGCAGCGCGCCGGTGGCCAGAAAGTTGTATCCGCTCTTTTGGCCCGAGGAGAGCGAGGTGTCGAGCAGGCAAGCCGAGGTGACGGTGGGCTGGCAGTTGACTTCCGGGCCCGACAGGTTGATCAATGCGTCGGCGTAGCCCTTATCAGGGTAGGCCGCGTAATAAGCCATCTCCGCTCGGCTGATCTGTCTCACCGAACTGGCAGCGGAAGATTCATTGGCAGCCATGCGAGCCCGCAACAAGTTGGGGATGGCAATCGCCGCGATGATGAGAATGATGGCGACGACGATGAGGAGTTCGATCAGCGAAAACCCCCGGCTTGCAGCCTTCGATCGACGGTCTGAGATCGCTCGCCTCATTCTGGGTTCCCCTAGCCCCACCCAAAGTGCGTGCAAGTTTGAGACCAACCTCATGTAATCGCACGTTACCAGGACCTTCATTAGCAGCTCTTTAGAATGAGCGGCATACCTCTGCCTAATCGAGGCATGCAAACACCATGGGAGCGTTTCCGGCGAAACCTGACAGAATTTGTCACTCGTGGAGACGCGCGCCTGTCTCATTTCGAGAGCTTCTGGCTGCGATTCTTGGACTGGGGAAAACTGCTGTGGAGCAGGCCTGCATCGCGGCGATGGCTGCTGTGCGAGACGGCTTCGAGGCTTTCCAGATGAGCTTTGGCGTCCTTCAATCCCGCTTGCGCGGCTTGATTTGAGCTATCGAGCGAGAGTTCTGCGGCGAAGCTTGTGATCGCTTCCTGCCACTCACCCAGATGGCTATCGGCCAGGCCAAGGGCGTAGTGCACACCGCGCGCTTTTGGGTTTTCGGCAACGGCTTGTTGTAGAGCGTTTGTTGCGGCTTCGAAGTTGCCGGAGTTAAGCCGGCTTAGCCCCAGCGAGTAATACCAGTCGGCTTGCGGCGGTCCCAGGCGAATGGCGCTCTCGTAGAATTGCGCGGCCTGGGGATAATCCTTGAGGAAGTAAGCGGCTGAACCGGCCGAGGCTTGGGCGGGGGCGCTCTGGGGATTGTCCGCAACCGCCTGGCGCGCGTAACGCAGGGCTTGTGCGTACTGCCCGGTCTTGATCAGTTGCGTGGCGAAATTCAGATTTGCCATTTCATTTCGCGGGGCTATCGCGGCGGCGCGTTGAAAAAGGGCATAGTTGTTCTGCCAGTACGAAAGCTGGCGATGCGTCGCCACGGCGAAGACGGTTGCCACGACAGCCACACAAGGCAGAGCGGCCAACTTCGCGGCGGGCTGGGCTTTGGCGGAGATCGCCGCGAAAATCGCGCCGATCGCTAATGCGAAGGCCAGCGACGGCAGGTAGAGATAACGGTCGTGGAAGCCCTCAGCCGGCAGCGCTACGCAGAAGATCAGCAGCGCGGGGGCAAGGGTGATGGCAAACCAAAGCGAAAGAAAGGCCGGCAGTGCCGGCTTGTGGCCGCGGCTGAGCCAAAGCGCCAGGGCGGCTGCCAACAGGAACAGCAGCGGCAGCACGAACTTCAATTGGCCGGGAGAGGTTACGAAGCTGGGATCGTAGAGCGGACTCAATCGGAAGGGCCAGAACAACTGCCGCAGATAAAGGCAGACGAGCCAGGGCCAGGTCAGCAATGACGTGTACAAGGGAACGTGGCTCATTCTGTGGGTGAGTTGGCGCAGCACCCAGGCGCGCACGCAGAGATAAACCGCCAATGCCGCAAAGTAGGGAATGAGTCGCCGGGTCAGCCGCTGCACGGCGCCGCGCGCTTCGTGCGCGTCAGCCGTGGTCCGGCCCAAGGTGAACTCGTAAGCCAGCAGGATCAGCGGCA
>DATJXG010000417.1:0-4261 GCA_035500455.1 Terriglobales bacterium
AGCACCCGTTCGTCGCCAGGCTGCTGGAGGGCGGCAAGCTGGTTCGATATGGTGCGAAGTCGCTGCCCTACGGCGGCGGGTGGGCGATTCCGCCAATTGCCGGTGATGGGTGGATGATCCTCGGTGATTCTGCCGGCTTCCTCAACTCACAGCGGCTCAAAGGCATTCACCTGGCGATCAAGAGCGGAATGCTGGCGGCGGAGACTGCTTTTGAGGCGCTGACGAAAAACGATTTTTCCGCCGCCACGCTTGGAAGTTATCAGAAGAAAGTCGAATCAAGCTGGATCAAGGATGAACTCTGGAAAGTTCGCAACTTCCATCAGGGCTTCGAACACGGCTTCTGGCGCGGCCTGTTCCACGCCGGACTGCAGCAGTTCACCGGCGGACGCGGCCTGCGCAACCGCTATCCCGGCACGCCCGGCTACCAGCACATGCGAAAGCTCGCGGAGTTACCTCGCGACGGCGGCGAAGAAGCCCATCTGCTGGGTCCTTCCAAGGGCGACGGCAAGCTCACCTTCGACAAACTCACCGACCTCTACCACTCCGGCACCAAGCACGAAGAAGATCAGCCCGCCCACCTGGTGATCCAAAATACCGATGTCTGCAACGAGCGCTGTATCCGCGAATTCGGCAGCCCGTGCCAGAATTTCTGCCCCGCCAACGTGTACGAAATGTTGGACGACTCGACCGCCCCCAACGGCAAGCGCATCAGTCTGAACCCCTCGAACTGCGTCCACTGCAAGGCCTGCGACATCGCCGACCCCTACCAGATCATCACCTGGGTGCCGCCCGAGGGCGGGGGCGGTCCGAATTACGACGGCATGTGAAGTGGCGCGGGCGAGTTTCTCAATGCGTAAACGATATATTCAGCCCTGTCGTCAGAATCACATCATTCTTCTTAGTCCCCACCGGGGGATTGGTCACGTAAATTTCGCTGAAGGAATTCTGCCAGCCCAGGAGCTTGCTGATCTTGGTCACGGTCCCGAAATTGAAAGCGCCGCGATATTCTCCGCTTTCATTGAGGTCGGGGTAGAAATACAACTTCTCATTCAGCACCGTGGAAGCACCCAGCTTTTTCATCAACTCTTCGCCCAGCGTGATCGCCACCAGGTTACGGCTGAGGCCGGAGTAGTTCTCACGCGTGTAGTTCAGGCCGGAGAGGAAGTCCAGTGTCGTGCGGTCGCTGTTCAGGATATGAATACCCAATCCGCCGCTGAACACCGAGCGTAAATTCAGTTCCTGCAATGCGTCGGTTTGGAAATCAGCGCCCACAAACCCAAAAAGGCGTGCGCCTACGTTACGGTCGAAGCGGGCACCGCCCTGCACCGCGTTCGCCGTGGTGCTGGGAACCGCGCCGGCCGCGTCGTTTGTGGCAAACACCGAGTTGGCGTAAAGGCCAAGATGGTCATGTGGAGTTTTGCGGTCGCCGGTAAACGCCAGGGCCAGGTTCTTGGTCTCGCTGTTACCTCGCGTTACCGCGAAACTCACGTTGCCGGCCGCTGTCCATCCCTGGAACAGCGTGGGATGCTGGGTGTGCTCATAGGCAATCTGTTCCTGCTCGTTGCGCAGGTTCTGGATCGAACTCTTCTCCACCGCCACTGTACCCCCACTGGCCGTGGCCACCTCCACTTTGTCGTCCTGTGTCTTTACCGTGCCCACCAGGTTTTGCCCCTCCTTGGTGGAGACGTGTAACGGTTCGCCGGTATTGATCTCCTGAACCGCCGGCCACTGTACGGTTACTTCGCCGGCATACTCGGTTTTGATCACCAGTTCTTTTTCGTCCGACTTTTCGACCGTGCCGGTCAGGCGGTCTCCGTTTTTCAGAACGATCTGGTCGGCCTGCGCCACCTCGGCAGCGAGCAGGAAAGCAACAATCGACAGCATGCACAATATGCGCACGACACCCTCCTTAGCGTGAAAGCAACGGAATCGATAAATGCGATTGGTTCAGTCCTTGCACAGCCACGTGCGGAAGCGAGAACTTGCGGCGAACTCCTGGAAGTTAATCTACCCGGGAAAGCAACTGCTGAAGTCCATACCACCGGAGCGGCGGCGGCAACTACAAGTACATCTTACCCAAAGGCTCAAGTTCGTCAAGGTTTTGGGTGCCCTCGAAACCGCGTTATCGCGCGAGTCCGTCGCGGCAAACCGGCCGGGTCCCGCCAACGTTTCTTGCTTGGGTAGGGGGCGCTTCCTCCGCTAGAATCCTCGGTGCATTCTTCGCGGCCATCGGCCGTCAACTGAAAATTGATTTAGAAATCTCCAGGTTCACAACGGGAGGGACAACTCGTGAATTTCAGCTCAGTACGCTTATTGTGTGTCGCCCTGCTCCTGGCAATTTCCGCTGCCGCCCAGCAACCTGCCACTCCCTCCACCGCCGCCCAGCAACCATCCATTCCCTCGACCGGCTTCGCCGGTCTGGACCAATATCGGGCGTCACGCATCGCCATCTTCACGGACGACTACGGTCAGCTCGCGCGCTATCGCGCCGCCAATGAAGCCCTGAAGCCGCCCACAGCGGACGAAACCCGCGTCATCTTCTTCGGCGATTCGATTACCGATGGCTGGAAGATCGAGGACTACTTTCCGGGCAAGCCGTATCTCAACCGCGGCATCGGCGGCCAAACCACGCCGCAGATGCTGGTGCGCTTCCGTCAGGATGTTGTCGATCTGCAACCCAAAGTCGTTGTCATCCTGGCCGGCACCAACGATATCGCCGGCAACACCGGACCCATGCGCCTGGAGGATATCGAAGCCAACTACGCCTCCTTTGCCGAACTGGCGAAGGCGCATGATATCCACGTGATTTTTTCCTCCGTGACCCCCGTGCACGACTACACCCCCAGGTCCAAGGATTTCTTCGCCCAGCGGTCGCCGGAAAAAATCCTGGCGCTCAACCGCTGGCTGAAAGATTACGTTCACGACCATCCCGAGTGCCTCTACCTCGACTACTTCAGCGCACTGGTGGATGACAAAGGGCTAATGAAAAAGGACCTGGCGGATGACGGCCTGCACCCCAACAAGGCGGGCTACACCATCATGGCGCCGCTGGCCGAGGCGGCAATTGAGAAGGCCATAGGATCGGGGAAGTAAAGTGCCGGGCGGACACTCCTGTCGGCCAGAAGCTGCAACCTGCACGCGGCTCTAAGCCGCTATAATGGATTTAGTTTCCGACCGCTCCGGCCTTCGGGCATACCCGGCCGGCGCGGCGAGGGAAGCACTACGCGGGCGAGGCCGCCCGCGCCACATGTTTCCCAAGGGTGTTTTGGCGGAAACGCCGGCGCCTCCCGCGTTGCGAAAGCAGCGCATTGGAAAGGAAACGTCTTCCGGGCTTTTGCCTAGTTGTGCTCCCTTTCCACAAGCAGTCAGCACTCGGCAGTCAGCATTCCGCCTCATCCATGGCTGGAGTGGTGCACTGTTTCGGTTTCGGCGAGTGACTGCTGAGTGCTGAATGCTGAATGCTTTTGACCGACAAATTCGGCCGCGCCATCACCGATCTGCGGATTTCCATCACCGATCGCTGTAACTACAGGTGTGTTTACTGCCGCACCGGCAACAACGGAGCGGCCTACGCCGAGCTGCCTTTTGGCGACTATCTGCGCATGGCGCGAGTGCTGGTTTCTCTGGGGATCAACAAAGTGCGCCTGACCGGGGGCGAGCCGCTGTTGCGCCGCGGCATTGTGGATTTTATCCGCGAATTGCGCCGGCTCAGCACGCCGGATGGCGAACCGCTCGATATTGCCCTTACCACCAACGGTCACCTTCTACCCGAGATGGCGCAGCCGCTCAAAGAAGCCGGCCTCGGCCGTGTCACCGTTTCCATGGACGCCGTCGATCCTGACCGCTTCGCCCGCATCACTCGCGTGCCCACCGGGTATGACAATGTTCTGGCCGGCATCCGCACGGCCCGCCGCGCCGGCCTGTGGCCGGTGAAAGTCAACTGCGTGCTGCTGCGCGGCTTCAACGAAGACCAGATCATTCCTTTCGGAATGTTTGCTCGCGAGGAAGGCGTGGCGGTGCGCTTCATCGAATTCATGCCGCTGGAGGAAGACCGCCTGTGGTCGCCTGAAGTGGTGGTCACACTCGACGAAATTCTGCGGCGCATGGCCGAATACCGGCCGCTGGTGGAAATCCCACACGCCCGCAGCGAAACCGCCCGCCGTTACCGCTTCGAGGATGGCGTCGGCGAAATCGGCATCATCGCGCCGGTTTCGCATCCTTTTTGCGGGCACTGCAGCCGCATCCGCATCACCTCGGACGG
>DATJXG010000418.1:0-7023 GCA_035500455.1 Terriglobales bacterium
GGAAACTTTGGCGGATTTGCTCTCCGCACAAGTAGCGGGCACAACTGCCCGTGCCGCACGGATCAACATCCTGGTGCCGCAGCGCGGAGAGAAGCGCTCTCTCCTCGATCTTGCGGCGAACAACGCCAAGCAGTCCTACGATCAGCGCTTCCGCGTCTTGAAGCCCAACACCCGCGTGGTCCAGGAAGCATTGCAGGATGCCCTTAGCCTGCCCGACTTGCCCCGCCGCATCGAGTGCTTCGACATCTCCCACATTCAGGGTGCGGAGACCGTAGCCTCCATGGTGGTGTGGGAAGACGGGCAAATGAAAAAATCCGACTACCGCAAGTTCATCATCCGCACCGTCGAAGGCGTGGACGATTTTGCATCCATGAGCGAAGTAGTCACGCGCCGCTACAAGCGTCTGCGCGACGAAGAAAAGAAAATGCCCAGCCTGGTGCTGATCGATGGCGGCCTCGGCCAGCTGCACGCCGCCGCCGAAGCGCTCGAAGCGCTAGGCATCATCAATCAGCCGCTCGCCTCAATCGCCAAGCGCGAAGAAATCATCTATGTTCTCGGCCAGGAGAACGAGCCGGTGGTGCTCGATCATCACTCGCCGGTTTTGCACCTGGTGCAGCAGGTCCGCGACGAAGCCCATCGCTTCGCCGTAACCTTCCACCGCAAGCGCCGCCAGATGCGCGACCGCTCCACCGAACTCCTCGACGTCCCCGGAGTAGGCGCCCAAACCACCCGCCGCCTGCTGGAACACTTCGGCAGCGTGCAGGCAGTAAAGCAAGCCGACGCATCCGCCCTGGCCTCAGTAGTGACAAGCAGCCAGGCCGAGGCCATCTGGAGCCACTTCCGGAAGTAGTCGCCGGCCCCCAGTCGTCGGTCTTCGTTCGTCCGTCGTCAGAAGGTTCTCCCTTGTCATCCTTCTTCGTTATCCTCCTTCGTTATCACTCTTCGTCATCCTCCTAATCTTTTTTTCATCCCGAGCGCAGCGAGGGATCGGGTTTTTGCAGCCCGCCGGCACCACGGATAGCGTCGGCAAGAACCCAGATCCCTCGCTGCGCTCGGGATGACAGTTTGAGAATGCGATAACGGAAAGCCACCGTGCGACTCAACCATCAACCCGGCACTAGCCAAACAAAGCACCCAAGCCTGATGACCGACGACTGAAGACTGAAGACTGACGACTAACCGTCCGGTAACTGTACTCATTCCCCACCGCAAAATACCCGCAGCCCCCTATAATGAAACGTTCCTAATTCGCATGGCACTGGCAATCCCAACCCGGCGTTGGCTGCTGACCAGCGGACTCATCATCCTTCTGCTGGCCGCGGTCGCAGGCCTCATCCTCACCCGCGACCTCGGAGATGCTGCCCGTCCCCGTTCCAGTTGGGCCAACCTCGTGGACCAGCGTGCGCTGCAAATGGCGCGGGCCATGGCCACACTCGCTTCCAGCCGCGATGAGCAACGTTACGCCCGCCAGGCCCTGAAAATCGCCGACCACGAAGTGGACCTGGCCTTCTCCACCGCGCTCCGCGACGCCGCCGAAGAAACGCCGAACCAGACCCCGCAGACGCGCGAGATTTCCGAACGAGTCGATAAAGCTCAGGCTGCGCTCAAGGCCGACCAGGACCACGCCGACCAACTCAAGAAGCTGGTCGCCTCCACCACGGGCGCGCGCCAGGATAGCCTGCAACAGCAACTAAGCCTTCTGCAGGCGCAACTGGAACTCGATCAAGACGAACTCGAAGACGCTCAGGAGGACCAGCTGCGCGCCGGCGCCAACAAACTCAGCCGCATTCAGCGCCTGTTCGCCCGCCACCAGACCGACGAGCAGCAGCAGGAAGCCGCCGCCGCTCAGCTCAATGCAAGCCAGGCCAGCAACGCTCCCACCGGCGACAATCTGATTGTCCAGGTCCGCGCCTGGGCCGCGCTGTACAACAAGCAAAAGCAGCTCGAGCAAGCCAATGCCGGAGCCGCCGCGCGAGCCGCCGCCTTGCAGCAGACTCACGATGCCCTGCAGCAGCGGGTGAATGCCGAGACTCCGAACAAGCAGGCTTTAGCCCTGCGAGCCCGGGCGCAAGTCGATTCCGCCAATCCCCCAGACCAACCGGCCGCCCCGGCCCCAACCTCGACCATCGCATCGCTGCGCCGCTTCGCCAACGACCAGAAAGATCTCTCTGATCTCGGCAAGCAGATCCAGGACAGCAAAGAACTGGCTGATGTGTACACCAACTGGATGAGCGCCGTCGCATTCCAGCAGCGCGCCGCCATTCACGGCACCATCCGCGCCCTGCTCTGGATCGTCCTCATCGTGCTGGCGGTGTACGAGGCAGGCCGGCTGATCGATCGCGCGCTGTTCGCCGATCTCACCCCCGACCATCGCCGCCTGCGCACGCTGCGCGTGGTAGTCCGCTTCGCGCTGCAGGCGGTGGGCATACTGGCGATCGTGTTTGTAGTGATGGGCATGCCCACGCAGATAGCCACCATTCTGGGCCTGGCCGGTGCCGGCCTGACTGTCGCTCTGAAGGATTTCATAGTCGCCTTCGTGGGCTGGTTCATCCTGATGGGCCGCAACGGAATTCGCGTGGGCGACTGGGTGGAGATCGAAGGCGTAGTGGGAGAAGTGGCGGAAATCAACCTGTTGCGCACCGTGCTGCTCGAGACCGGCAACTGGACCGACACCGGCCATCCCACCGGACGGAAGGTCGCCTTCGTCAACAGCTACGCGATTGAAGGGCACTTCTTCAACTTCTCGACGGCGGGGCAGTGGCTGTGGGATGAAATCGAATTTCTGGTGCCGGCCAGCGAAGACCCGTACCCTGTGATCGAAGGCATCCAGGCCATGGTCACCAAGGAAACCGAGACCAATGCCAGAATGGCGGAGCAGGAATGGAAGCACGCCACAAACCAGTACAAGGTGCAGTCGGTTTCCGCGGCTCCGGCGGTGAACCTGCGTCCCACCAGCGCCGGCGTAGAAGTGCACGTCCGCTACATCACTCGCGCCCAGGAGCGCTTTGCCACCCGCACTCATCTCTACCAGGCGCTGATTGATCTTCTCCACCGCAAGAGCATGCCAGGCGCCGCCGAAAATGCCCTGGCGGCAAAAAGCTGACGTCGAATACCTCTGAACTAGCGATCAACATTTTCTCTGCGACCTCGGCGGCCTTCCTCTGCGAACTCTGCGATTTAAGATCTTCGCCGCGGCTAAACCCAAAACTTACTACGCCGAGCGAACTCGCTCCCACCTGACCTATTCCCGTCCCGATCTATAAAGGCATTCGGCGCGCCCTCTGCAGGGCCCCTTGCAGCGGGTCGGCTACTTCCCTGCCGATGTCGACGCCCCGAGCCTCAGCCCGCAGGCGGCTGCAAAAATTGTCCCGCACTACACCGCTATGGCGAAACACCCCGCCGGACATGGCCACTTGGGCAATCAGGTCTGGGAACAGCTTGCGCACAATGATCAGGCCCAAAGCAGCCAGCTCAGCCCCGGCCGAATGCAATACATCGGCAGCTAAGGAATCAGACTCAGCCTCGGCAACGATCGCCGGAAACAGCGCTGCAAAGTCCGGAACTGGAGTCACGTTGGCGGTGCGAACAAATTCCTCCAGCGTGGACGTGCCCCACTCTTTTCGGATCGCGTCGTATAAGCCAGAGCCGCCTTCGTCATCCATAGCGCGCAAGGCGACTGAAACCGCTCGCCGGCCGATCCAGTGGCCCGAACCTTCGTCCGAAACCGCAAATCCCCAGCCCCCGGCCCGTGCGGTTTCGCCTTCCGCGTTGCGCCCGTAAGCGATGGAACCGGTCCCCGCGATCACCACGATCCCCGGCCCCGCGCCGAACGCCGCCTCCAGCGCGATTTCCATATCGCCCACAACTTCGATCTTTCCGGGAAGCAGTTCAGCTACGATCCGCTCCACAATGCCGTTGATCTCCGGCCGCGCCGCCCCAGCCATGCCCACGCACGCGCCGCGAATCTCCGAAGCAGCGATGCCTGCACTGCCGCAAGCCTGCCGAATCGCCGTGTGTAAAGCTTCCCGCGCCCGCTCCTCGCCCACGCGAACAATATTGCTTCCCGCAGCCACCGACGTGGCCAGCACTGACGATTCATCGCCCACCGCGCAAGCCGTCTTGCTGCCGCCGCCGTCAATGCCCAGAAATATGGCCACGGCGTAGTTCTATCACAGGGCGGGAAAATTACTGGTTCTACTCAGCGACCTCGGCGGCGTTTCTCAGCGAACTCTGCGTTTTGAGGTTTTTCTTGGCATCGACAAAGACCAAACCCTAAAACGCCGAGGACGCAGAGAACATCCGCCGAGAGACTGATGCTCAATTCAGTAACCCCTTCCCCGCAGATGCGGGATGTATTCATATAATTGGTTCGGTTTGCGCGACCTGAGTTGCTCTGCTCGAAGTCGCGGGCGAGGCGCCCGCGCCACACAACCGCATGGGCCTGAACCATCTCGATTTCGGCATCATCGCGATTTATCTGGCCGGCGTCACCCTCTTCGGCCTGCACTTCCGCAAACGCCAGCGCTCGCTGCGCGACTACTTCCTCGCCGACCGCAACATTCCCTGGTGGGCCATCTCGCTCTCCATCGTCGCCGCCGAAACCAGCACGCTCACCATCATCAGCATTCCCGGCCTGGCTTACGACACTAACTTCGGTTTCCTGCAGGTCGTGCTCGGCTACGTAGTAGGGCGCGTCATCATCAGCTTCGTTCTGTTGCCGCACTACTTCCGCGGCGAACTCTACACCGCATACGAGTTGATCGAGCGCCGATTTGGGCGCCGGTTGCGCTCGCTCACCGCCGGCCTGTTTCTGCTCACCCGCGCCGCCGCCGAAGGAGTGCGCGTCTACGCGGTTTCCATCGTAGTAGCGATCGCGCTGGGCACGGGCGAAGTGACTTCGATCGCCATCATTACGCTGCTCACCGTGATCTATACCTTTGAGGGTGGCCTGGCGGCAGTGATCTGGACCGATGTGGTACAAACCGTGATCTACATCGGTGGAACTCTCGTAGGTCTGTTCGCCCTGCTGCATCTTGTGCCCGGCGGCTGGGGCGCAATTCACAGCGTAGCGGTGAGCGCCGGCAAATTCCGTGTTTTCGACTTCAGCCTGAATTTCTGGAAGCCCTACACCTTCTGGGCCGGCCTCATCGGCGGATCGTTTCTCACGACCGCGAGCCACGGCACCGACCAGCTCATCGTGCAGCGGCTGCTGGCGGCGCGCTCGCAGCGGCAGTCCACGATCGCGCTGCTGAGCAGTGGAATCGCCATCTTTTTTCAGTTTTCCCTGTTTCTGCTGATGGGTGTGGCGCTCTTTGCCTTCTACCATCTTCCCTCGGCACACTTCGGCAAGGCCGACCGCATCTTCCCCACGTTCATCGTGAGCGAAATGCCGCATGGAATCTCCGGGTTGCTGATTGCCGCGATTCTGGCTGCTGCCATGTCCAACCTGAGTGCGGCGCTCAATTCGCTGTCCTCCACCTCGATGATCGACTTCTACCTCCGCCGCAAGCCACAGGTGGATGAAGCCAGCCGCCTTCGGCTCTCGCGCCTTTCCACGCTGCTGTGGGCGGCGGTGCTGTTCGGGTTGGCGGTGCTCTCGCTGCACAAGGTAGGGCGCGTCGTCGAAGTGGGATTGCAGATCGCATCGGTGGCGTATGGCGCGCTGCTGGGAGTGTTCCTTCTGGGAGTGCTCACGCGCCGAGCGACGCAAACGGGAGCCATCGTAGGTATGCTGTGCGGATTCTCCGCCGAGCTTTACATCTGGCTGTGGACGAGCGTTCCGTGGACGTGGTACGTGGCCATTGGGACTGTAATCACGTTTGCAGTCGGGTACACGGCCAGCGTGGTTTCGGCGTCAGCAGAAAAGCAGTAAACCGCAAAGAACGCAAAGGTCGCAAAGAACGGTCATTCCCAAAATGGGCGGCCCGCGCTCATTTTCCCGTTTTCTTTGCGTTCTTTGCGGTTATTCTTCTTTCGATCCCTGCAAGAAATCCAGCCATGAGACAGACCGATTTCACCCCCCAAGATCATCGGCGCGGCAATCAAGATTCATCGATTGCTGGGCCCCGGCCTGCTGGAATCAGCCTACGAAGCTAACGAACTCAACAGCCTCGGTCTGCGCGTCGAGCGAAAAAGCCGTGCCGCTGATCTACGAGAACGTGAAGCTGGAGTGCGGATTCCGTGCCGATCTGGTCATCGACAGCAGCGTCGTAGTAGAAACCAAATGCAAAGATGCCCTGCATCCCATCGATGAAGCCCAACTCTTATCGCACCTCAGGTTGTTGAACATTCCCATCGGCCTGCTGATCAACTTCCACGTCATGAAGCTCAAAGACGGCATCCGGCGCATGGTCAACAACTATCGGGAGCCGGTCGAGCTGGTTGTTTAACCGCAAAGAACTTTTTACGTCCTGATCTTCTTTGCGCTCTTTGCGGTCTTCGCGGTTATCTTTCTTTCCATCCCACAGCAAGCACCCATTCGCAGAAAAAGCACCAAACCGCAAAGCACGCAAAGGTCGCAAAGAAAACTCCAGCCTGCGTCGTATACTTTCCACTCCCCATGCCGAGTGCCCCGCAGCTCTCCCGCGATCTAGGTGTCAGTCACGCGACCGCGGTTGTCGTGGGCACGGTGATCGGCAGCGGCATCTTTCTCGTCCCCGCGGAGATGATGCAGGCCGTCGGCTCCGCGAAACTGGTTTACCTGGCGTGGATCGCCGGCGGCCTCCTCTCCTTTTTCGGCGCGCTCACCTACGCCGAACTGGGCGCCATGAAGCCGCAAGCCGGCGGCGAATATGTGTACGTGCGCGATGCTTACGGCCCGCTCGCCGGATTCCTTTACGCCTGGACCTGGTTTCTCATCGCCAAACCCGCATCCATCGCTACCATCACCACCGGCATCGTGCGCATCCTGGGGACGTTTCCCGCGCTCGCATTCCTTTCCAGAGATGTGATCTCCGCGCCCTACGCCGTCAGCTATGGCCAGATCGTCGCCATTGCCGCCACAATTTTGATTTCCATCCTGAA
>DATJXG010000419.1:0-36939 GCA_035500455.1 Terriglobales bacterium
TGAACGCCGCCGTCCGTGCCGTAGTCCTTGGCGACGCCGTTCCAGGTGGGCTGAGGGAAATCGATATTTTTCCCGGCCGCGATCGCCAACCGATACCAGGTGTCGCTGGCGGGCCTTGCCCCAAGGTTAAAGGTGTTCGCCATGTCATTGGCGTCGCTCCAGTTGTTGGAGAGGAGCGTAACTGAGTCTGCGATGACCGCTGCGGCGGCGTTGCCGGGACCGAATCCGGCATTGGCGTTATAGTCGCCCTGCACGTACACAGGATTTTCCGAGGCTACAGTGAAGCCGCCGGTGCCGTCAGGACGGGTAGGAAGGTTGCCCAGCTTGCCATCCACCAGCTTGATGGCATGGCGTGCGCCGCTTACCCAGTTCTTGCGGCCGACCGTCATACAGTTGATGCGGTTGGTATAGGGATCGCCCGGCGTAGCTACTCCAAATCCCTGGCCCACATTGGCCGCGCCCCAATTGTCCAGCAGATTGTTGTTGTCGACGTCTTCCGGAGACTGCGTAGTGCCCGGGCTAATCGGCTCGAGGATCCCGTCGGGCTTTCCGGAAGCGGAACTGCTGTTGATGGTATCTTCGAAGCCGTATTCGCCGGTCACGACGGAGGGAGCGAGGTTGGGATTCTTGAGCATCCCGCGCCGATCCGAGAAGTAGAGGAGGTAGCCGTTCTGGGTCAGATAGTCCGTGTTGGTGCCATTCGTCCCTATCGCCCCCGTGAGCCAGCGCCGCAGATTCCCCACGTCAAGTTCGACCACGTTGAACACACCATTGGGAGTACAGGAGCCGGCAGCCAGTCCGCTGGTAGTATCGCGCACTTCGCCTTCGCGCGGATCATAGATGTTGATGGGATACCAGGCATACTGGGAATTGGCTCCGGTTGGAACGGCCGTGGTCTCGCTTTGTTGGCTGCTTCCGGTGAGGGGCGGTCCCAGGGCGCCGTTGGTCAGCACATTGTCCCCGTTGCGGTCGGCCTCCTCCTGGAGGATAAGGATTGCATTCGGGTGAACGGGATTTCCTCCCGCGCTCGCCGGAGGGAGGAGTCCGCGGGCGAAGCCCAGTTTCAGCCACTCCTGCGTGACGCCCATCCAGGTGCCGTCGGCTTTTTTGATCTCAACGCGCAGAAACCCTTTGAGCAGCGGCCACTGGCCGGCGGTTCCGGTAGAAGATCCAACGAAGTCAGTTGGGTCGCAATAGTTGGAGTGAGCAGCATCGCAAACCGTGTTGGCGTAGGCAAAGAAGCTGTTTCCCACGCCGGCCACAGGCACACCGGCTAGAAATGGACTGCCGCCAGTGGTGTGATCCAAGGGCACATCATTCTGGTCGGTGGCGCTTCCGTCGGGGTGCAGATCAGCGGCGGTGTCAGCCAGCAGAACGCGAATTTGTGCCTTGGTGTACAGCCGTGACTTGGAAAGCGTGGAGCCTGCAGCTTCCCCCGGCGCGGGGCGGCGGACGATCTCGATGGGCCCGACGCCGTTTCCCACAAAGGGTAGACTGAGTTTATTCGCGCCGAGCGCGCCGTTTAAGATCCAACCCTTGTAAGTATTGGTGGAGATTCCGCTCCAACTGCCGTTCGGACTTCCGGTCGGGGGCGGTCCACCCAGATAGCTTCCCTGGTTCAGGTCAAGGTTGATGCAAGTGCTGGCGGGGGAACCGGAGTCGCATCCCGCGGTGGTGTTGGGGATATACACAGGCCCGGTATAGCCGTTTGCCTGGTTGTCGGCGCCGTTTGCCAGCTTATCTCGAATGACTTCGCCGGCGGCCGTGATCTTGGAGTGAAAAATCAAGCCGGTGGAAGACTGTGTAGCCAGAAAGAGATTGCCGTTGGTGTGTACCCTGCCGGCAAAGTCGAAGCTGGGACCTGGGAAGTAGCTGAGGTCGCTGTCGGAGAACACTCCGAACTGGAACACCGGAATGAGTGCCACCTCCACCGTCCGCAGCATTCGCACCTGCGCGCCCGAGTTCCGGTTGGCGGTGACCGACAGGGTCATAGGAATGATTTCCGCAATCAGCCCGGCATTGGGGCCCGAGGAGACCGTGCTTACCGTGGCTGCGGGATTCCCTGAACTATCCAAAGGAACGGTGAACTTGTATTCGCTGTAACTGATTCCGGGAATGTTCGAAGGGGGATAGTTTGACAGGGCGTTGATCGCGGCGGCCGATGGGGATTGGTTGGTGGTGTACAAGTTGTCGAGATCGGAGGTCATCTTTTCCATGCCGCCCTCTGCGGCATAGAAAGCGAGGTTGTTTTCCAGGTCATTTCCGCCGATGCGCACCTCGGTGTTGGTCATGTACATCAGACCCACGGCAATGCCTGACAGCAACACCAACAACAGCAGGCTCGCCATCAGGGCAAAGCCTTTCGAACTCACGCGGTCGATACTCATACTTTCCCTCGCACGCCTAGCGATAACGATCTCTGAAACTCATGTTGCGGACGCTCACGGAAGTCGCCAGGTCAAGACTCTGGTATCCGCTGGTGCCGTGGAGGGGACTGTGGGTGGAGATGTCCAGGTTGACCTTGCGGATCTGGTTGGGAAAACCGCCAGCGTCTTTCAAATTGGAGGTCACCTGATTGGCGGACTCATCGAAGATATCGAAGCTCACCTGCAGTCCCGCGAGATCTTCGCTGACCGGCACCGGTGTTTGCCCATTGACCTGGCGCATCAGCCGCGGCTGGCTGCCGGGTTGATCATCGATGTAATAGGTAATCACCAGCAGGCGATAGGCTACGGTGTTATTTCCGGCAGCAATGGCGGCGATGTTGCCGGCGGTGGCGCCACTCTGGTTGATGTTCAATGGATCGCCGTTGTCGAATGAGACCTGATTCCCGCCCTGGACCTTCGTGACTTCACCTATAGCGGATCCAAGATTATTGGAGAGCAGCACCAGATCGCCGGCCTTGAGTCCGACAGCGGGATCGTTCACCGCCTGCGGCGCTGGAATCGGCGCCGGGTTTGGCAAGGTAAAGGTTACTGACGACCCATTCGGGGACAGGGTCGCGGTATAAGAGTTGAGCCGAAAGTCGGTGTCATTGTAGGCCACGGTAATCGAATCTGTGGCTCCGACTCCGGTCTGCAGAATCGCGCCCGAAGCCGGGTTCGGGATCACCCCATACAGATAGTTGCCGGGGTAGGAATTGTTGCTTATGTAGCAGACTGCAGTCTGGTCGCAACCAAACTTCGAGGCGGTGGCGCCGTTGTTGGTGGGCAGTTGCACTCCGCCCGTGGGCAGGCCGGAACCTGCCAGACTGATGTCTTTGGACATCATGCCGATGGCGGCTCGCGCCTCCTGCTGCATCTGCGCTCGCTGGGTCACGAGAAAGCTGGAGGTCAACCCCTGCTTAAAGAGACTAGCCGCGGAGGCAATTACGATCAGGCTGATGGCCATCGCAATGCTCATTTCCAGCAGGGTGAAGCCGCGAGTTGTGTGCCTGGCCAAAGCTTGCATACGTCCCTAACGAAACTGAGATATGTACCCGCCCACGCTGTATTTCTTCTGTACCAATCGGAACTGCGGAGAAGTGTAAGTGATGGTCACAGTGATCTGACGCAGCGAGGTGTTCAAACTGCCATCCGGGTTGGTTACGCTCGCGATCTGAATCTGCCGGGTAAAGTTATTCAGCGGCAGCCAGACGTCATCGCTGGTGCCCAGAACTCCATCTTTTCCCGGCAGCTTGAGGCATCTTGCGGGTCCTGGGCATTTCGGGTCGGCGTTCTGGTCGTCCGCCGTGCCCTCGAGGCCATCGGTGCCGGCGTCAAGAAGAAACTGTGGACCGTCGCTGAAAATGCCGCCATTGGCAGCGTTCTGGAGCCCGTCCCAGCTCAGCTGCGAAGAATTTCGCGCCGTGTAGATACTTTCCAGCGCTTCCGCGGCAGCCTGCTTCGCAATAAGATCCTCCTGCGTGGAGGCGGTAGCAGCCACGGCCATGGAAAACATGGCCAACATGGTTACAAGTCCCACCCCAAGCACGACAATGGCGACCATGACTTCCATCAGGGTGAACCCGAGCTGCCGCGACGGACTCTTGCGGATTGATCTGCTTCCGGTCATTGCTGGCTCCAGAAGGGAGAGCCCGGCGGCACCGATGCGAGCCGCCAGCCCCGGATGCGTCCGGCCGCCCCAAACAATGTGATGGCGCGCGAACTGTAGAGATCGCCGGTGCGTGCCAGATAGATAACACCGTTGTTCAGGTTGTTATTCACATCACGGGCAGATCCATCGGGATAGAAATAGATCTGATTGTTAACTCCGCCGGTTACGCCTATGTCCAAATCGATGGGTGCGCTGGCCGTGCCCAATTTGTCGGGCGTGGTGGTCGCGGTGTTGGGAATGCCGGCGAGGGTCTGGAACTGAATGTCCTGGGGCAGGTCGACCTGCAGGATCATCGGCCCGACCGCGCCTGCGTCCATGCGCTCAACCTTGATGCGACCCTTGCCCGCGGGAGTGCCAGTAGGGTTGAAGGTCACGAGATAGACCTTACGATTTTGAATCGCCCATTGGCGGGCTTGCCTCACCGTCATGAGGGTTGTGCTGTAGGCCGCATTCACGTGGGCATCTTTCAACGCCGGCATGAGGCTAATGAAGGTGATGCCGGCTGCGATTGCGAGAATCGCCATCACCGTGACCAATTCCACCATGGTGAAACCGCGGTCTTGGCGCGGACCGACGGCCGCACGTGGGAAGGTAGTGGAAGGGGTTCGATGTGAGAAAGTCATTCGGCCTGTACGGCTGCCACCCCGGACTAAGTGAGATTCGTGGGCGCAGCCTCGGAGGGAGTCGTCAGTTCATTGTGGTGACTGGGCCCGAATCCGCTTGCCCCATGTTAGAAAGGGCATGAGCCAGCGTCAAAACACCAAAGTCACAAACTTGAAAGGTAGTAAGGTTACGGCTGGGTTCAGGTCAGTCGCCTTTGGCCCCGCGGCTGTGTGCCGAATGGCGGGGATGGCAAAAATGGGCGGCCAAAACGCTTCCGGTCTGCCCGTTGCGGCCGCGCTGACTGCTCTCGTGATCAGCCCGCAGGCCGGCTTCAGTTCAACCAGCCTGGGCTTTGGCTCACAGACGGCGAACCCGAGCGCTCCCCTTACGGTTGGGCTTTCCTTTTTTTCTTGTTTTTGGCGGCTTCTTCCTGCTCGGCCAGGAGTTTGCGGTGGTCGTCGATACTGTCGTCCACCGTGCCCAGGGCGTCCTGCAGGACGAACTCGTATTGCGAGGCTTCCTGCGGGCTGACTCCGGCGGCGTCCTTGATGGCGCGGAGTTTGGATTGAAATTCGGTGTCGGCTTCGATGATGAGCTTGAGCGGCTTGCGGATGTCATCGCGGCGGTCGGCGAAATTATCGACGTTGTCGTCCAGTTCGTTGTAGACGGAGAGGAAATCGTCAAGGCCGTCGTGGGTTTGCGCGCCGCGGTCCTGAACCTTGGGATCGGCGCGCATTTTTTCCACTGCCACCAGGCGTTCGCGGGCGAATTGTACGTACAGAGGCAGGCGCTTTTCGGGTTCCTGGGCAGTGTCGCGAAGCTGGTCGATTTCCAGCTGGTTGAGGGGGTCATGACGGGTTTGCGCGGGGGCCGCGGGCAGCAGGCATAGCAGCGCCGGGAAAACCAGCCAGGGGCGGACGCGGATATTTCTTTCTGCTTTGCCAGACATTATCTTGCCTTGCCGAACATCTGGTTCAACAGCCTGGTGCGTAGAGCTTCGAGGTGGTCGATGACGGTCTGCACCGGAGCCTGGTCTTCGAAATTCAGCGTGCCTTTGAGGTCACGCAGGTGTTCGGACATCTTGCGCAGGTCAATTTCGGTGTTCTTCAGGCGCTTGTGGGTGTGGGTCGCTGCCTCGGTGGCCTTCTCGGAATCGGCGGAGAGGGCGTTGATGGCGGAGCGGGCGTCGTCCACTTTGCCGGCGTTGTAAAAGTCATCCGCGGCCTTGAGTTCCAGCTGGGCAACTTTGACGTAGAGTTCCGCCTGGTGATCCGGGGGAGCCGCCTGCGCGCGTGCGGTCAGCTCTGCGATGCTTTCTTCTTTCATGGCCAGAGCTGAGGTGGCGAAAGCCAGCACCAGCAGCACGATTGCTCGCGCATACATAGGAGTTAGGTCCAGTTTACAGCGAGTACGGGAAAGTTGGCATCCAGAGGATTGTTCTTTAGGACGGGGTACGTCTTCGGGACGGGTGCGGACGGGACGCCGGCGCTGCGTTTGGGGCTCGGACCGCTGGTTACCGTTTGGGCTCGAGGGCGATCAGGCGGTGTTTGGCTTGCCACTCCTGGTCGGGGTATTTGCCATTGGCGCCATCCAGGAAGAGCTGATAATTTTCGCGGGCTTTCTTTATGTCGCGCAGATGGTCGTAGGCGGAGGCGCGGAGGAAATAGGTGATTGGTATCTCGGGGAGGAACTCCTTGCGTTTATCGAGTTCGAAGATCACGCGGCCGTAATCCTTGTTTTCGCTGGCGGCGAAGGCGAGGTCGCCGTGGGCAGCGCCGAAGTCGGGCTTCAGCGCGACTGCGATCTGGAATTCCTGCTGGGCCTGGGGAAATTTGTGCTGCTCGAGCAGAGCTTTGCCCAATTCATCGTGCAGTGCGGCGTCTCTGGGGTTTGCGCTGAGCAGGGCGCGGTATTGTCCTTCCGCCAGATCATATTTCTTATTCGCGACGTAGAGATCGGCCAGATCCCGCTGCAAGGCCGGGTCGGGCCCGCCAAGCTTGGAGGCGGCTTCGAGTTCGGTAATGGCGTCAGCGCTTTTACCTTCGGCGGCAAGCACGCGACCCAGTTGCATGTGGATGACGGCGTCGTTGGGGCGATCAATGGCGAGTTTGCGCAGGAATTCTTCCGCTTCGGGGAAGCGGCGGCCGCGCATGTAGATGTTGGCCAGGCCGGTGAGGGCGTCGTCGGATTTGGGGTCGGCGGCGAGCGCCTGCTTGTACTCCTGCTCGGCATCGGCGTAGCGGCCGGATTTTTCCAGCAGCGGCCCGGCGATCAGGTGAGGCTCGGGATTTTTGGGTTGGAGAGCGGCGGCCTGATGGCACGCCTCGATGGCATCATCGGGCTTGCTCGCTTCCAGAATGTGAGCCAGACCCAGCCAGGCGCGGGCGCGTCCTTCCGCGGGATGGGAGGTTGGGGTCAGTTTGGTGGCGGCGCGCAGGAACTGCTCGGCGTCGGCTTGACGGAACCTGGCGAGCATGAGGCCGAGGTTGAGGTTCGATTCGAAAACATCAGGCTTGGCGGTGACGGACTTGCGGTAGGCGGCGATGGAGTCATCGCTGCGGCCGAGGCCGTTGTAGACATAGCCGAGGTCGTACCAAGCCTGATAGTTGGCTTTGCCGTCGCCCACGACTTTCTGCAGGAGTTGTTCAGCCGTGGCGTAGTCGCGTTTTTCGATGGCGGCTTCAGCCTGTGAGAGGTCGGGAGCGGCGACAGTTCGAGTGGTCTCGTAGCGGCGGACTGTGCCGGAGCTGGATTGGGCGGCGGCGAAGGGAGCGAGCAGGAGGGCGGCACAGAGTAGTGCCGGGATTAGGTGGGCGACGGCGGCGAGGAGCTTCGGGTTGCGGGCTTCGAGCATGGAGTGTGATCGCGGCCGTTTTTCCGCTTGTCCAGGTTGCCGGCGAGACGCCGGCGCTACGCTATCTCCACCTCCGGCCGGAGGCCGGCGCTGCGCGCGGCGCCATTGCCGTTAGGTAGGATGCGGGCCAGGAACTGTCCAGTATAGGAATTTTGCACTTGGGCGATTGCCTCGGGAGGTCCGCTGCCTACCACGTAGCCGCCGCGCTCGCCGCCCTCCGGACCCAGATCGATGACCCAATCGGCGGTCTTGATGACTTCCAGATTGTGCTCGATCACCAGGATCGATCCGCCCACGTCGATGAGGCGGCGGAAGGCGGCGAGCAGCTTGCTGACGTCGTCGAAATGCAGGCCGGTAGTGGGCTCGTCAAAAATATAAAGGGTGCGATTGCGCACCAGTTTGGCGGTGCCCGCGGCCCGCGCGGCGGGTTGCAAGTGCGCGGCCAGCTTCATGCGCTGCGCCTCGCCGCCAGAAAGCGTGGTTGCGGACTGTCCCAACCGCAGATAGCCCAGGCCGACTTCATCCAACACGCGCAGTTTCTCGCCGATTTTTGGGACGTTGGCGAAGAAGTGCAGCGCTTCCCTCACCGTGAGGTTCAACACCTCGTGAATGTTCTTGCCGTGATAGCGAACCTCCAATACCTGCGGCTTGTAGCGGGTGCCTTTGCACTCTTCGCAGATCAACTCGACATCGGCGAGGAATTGCATCTCTACCGTCACCGTGCCGTCGCCCTGGCAGGTCTCGCAGCGGCCGCCGGGAACATTGAATGAGAAGTGGCCGGAGGTAAGGCCGCGCTTCTTGGCTTCGGGGAGCGAGGCAAAAAGTTCGCGGATGTTGTCGAATGCCTTGATATAGGTGACCGGGTTGGAGCGGGGCGTGCGGCCGATGGGAGACTGATCCACCAGCACAACGCCGTCGATGTATTCGTCGCCTTCGAGGGCGGTGTAGCCGGGAGTTACAGCGGGGACGCCGTTGATTTGGTTCTTGGCAGCGGAGAGGCTGCGGTAGAGGACGTCGTGCAGCAGAGTGGACTTGCCCGATCCTGAGACGCCGGTGATGGCGACCATCATGCCGAGAGGAATTGTCAGGTCGATGTTCTTGAGGTTGTGCACGCGCGCGCCACAGATACGGATTTGCGCGCGTCCGGGCTTGCGGCGGGAGGAGGGCGGCTGGATGCGCAAGTCCTCAGAGAGATAGCGGCCGGTGAGCGAGCCCGGGGTGTGGAGAATCTCGTTGTAAGTCCCGCTGGCAATGACTTTGCCGCCGCTTTCTCCCGCGCCGGGGCCGAGATCCAGGATGTGGTCGGCAGCGCGCATGACCTCGGGATCGTGCTCCACCACGAGGATGGTGTTTCCCAGATCGCGCAGGTCGTGGAGAATTTTTATCAGGCGCTGGGTGTCGCGGCTGTGCAGGCCGATGGAAGGCTCGTCCAGCACGTAAAGCGTGCCCACCAGGCGCGAGCCCAGCGAGGTTGCGAGCTGAATGCGCTGGGCTTCGCCACCGGAGAGAGTCGAGGAAAGGCGGTCGAGGGTCAGATATTCGAGGCCGACTTCGTTGAGGAAGCCTAGCCGCTCGTTGATCTCGCGCAGGATCCCTTCGGCGATGTCCGCTTCCTGCCTCTTCAGTTCAATCGCTGAGAAGAATTGCGCGGCGTGCTCTACCGTCATGCTGCAAACCTGGCAGATGTTCTTGCCGTTGATTTTCACCTGGCGGGCTTCCGGCCTGAGCCGCGCGCCGTTGCAGGTGGAGCATAACGAATAGCCGCGGTAACGGCTGAGAAAGACGCGCACGTGCAGCTTGTACTTCTTGCGCTCCAGGTAGGCGAAGAAGCCGCGCACGCCGATATAGCGGCCTTCGCCGTCGATGATGCGTTGCTGCTGCTCGGGAGTGAGGTCCGCCCAGGGCACGTCGAGCGGGATGCCTTCCTGCTTTGCAAAGCGCTTCAGGTCGGCGGCCAGGGGGCGGTATTTCGGCTTGGTCCAGGGCTCGATTAAGCCGTCGTTCAGGGTTTTCGATTTGTCGGGAATCACCAGGTCGAGGTCGAAGTCGATGGTATTGCCGAAACCCTGGCAGCGCGGGCATGCGCCGTAGGGGTTGTTGAAGGAGAAGAGGCGCGGCTCGGGCTCTTCGTAGCGAAGGTTGCAGACCTTGCACTCGAAGCGCTGGGCGAAGCGCAGTTGCCGCGGCGGCTGGGCGTCGCGGGGGACGGTTTCAAAGATCACTTCGCCGGATTCGCGGTAGCTGCTTTCTACGGCGTCCACGATGCGGGCGCGGGATTCGGACGAGAGTGCGAGGCGGTCCACCAGGAGGAAGACTGGTTCGGCGAAGTTGATGTCGAGGAGGGACTCGGGAGTGGAGAATTCGAAGATCTGGCCCTTCTGGTAAAGGCGGTTGAAGCCGCGTTTGCGGAGTTCGAAGAGGCGGGTACGGAGGGCGTCGTCGGCCGGCGCGGGTTGCGCTGGGGCGCCTGAGGCTTCTTTCCGGCTTGAACGCTTTCGCGAGGCGCCGGATTTCTGGGCTGAGGCTGCCGGCGGGACGCCGGCGCTACCGACCAGGGGAAACAACACGTTCAGGCGCGTGCCTTCATCCAGAGCGAGGATTGCCTCAGCTACTTCATCTACTGTGTCTTTTTTGACTTCAGCGCCACATTGCAAGCAATAGGTGCGGCCGATGCGGGCGAAGAGAAGGCGGAGGTAGTCGTAGATTTCGGTGGCCGTCGCGACTGTGGAGCGGGGGTTGCGGGTGCTGTTCTTCTGGCGGATGGCGACGGCCGGGGCGATGCCGTCGATTACATCGACGTCGGGCTTTTCGATGCGTTCCAGGAACTGGCGGGCATAGGCAGAAAGCGACTCGACGTAGCGGCGCTGGCCCTCGGCGTAGATAGTGTCGAAGGCGAGGGAGGACTTGCCCGAGCCGGAGACTCCGGTGACCACGGTCAGGGAGTTATGCGGGATATCGAAGTCGATGTTCTTGAGGTTGTGGACCCGCGCCCCGCGAACGATGATGTTTTCCGTGGACATGGCGAAGTTGTCGCGCCGCCATTCTTGGGGGTTGCAATGCGGCCGCCGGGTTCTCTGGCGGCTTCAGGAAGGCTGCGGAATCTTTCTATTATAAGGCATCTTGGCGAACGCGAGTTCCTTACCACGACCAGCTCAAATCCTAAAACGCCGAGGTCGCGGAGAACTGCCGCTGAGTTCGCGGAGGAAAGGTGCCGCGTCCATAGTGATGAACTTCGAGGTCTCAGGATGCGTGCCAGCTGCAATTTCTCACCACAAAGATCGCAAAGGACGCGAAGAAAGACTCCCGGACCGAGGCAGCTTTGGGCTTAGTGCACGTGGCCATTGCCGCCGGCGCGCTTGCGCACCTCCACCGTGCGGCGGAGGTTGGGGAGGATGCTTTCGAAGCAGGTAATCAGCGCCTGCATGCGCTCGGCTTCGGAGTTGAGCCCGAGCAGAGTCTGTTTGAAATCCAGATCGAGGGGCAATGATCCGGCGAGTTTGAAGGAAAGAATCTCATTATTGTGGTCGGACTCGTCTTCGCCGCCGCCGAGGGTCATGATTTCACCATAGAGCTTCATGGCGCGCTGGATTTCGTCGGGAGTGGCGCGGCCGTGCTCGTCAGCGAGGTAGAAGACTTCGGCGCGCAGGAAGGAGCGCTCCTGGTTGACTTCCATCATTTCAAAACGGCGGCGGCCTTCGGTGATGATGTCCATGCGACCGTCGGGATACTTCTTGGTGACGCGGAGGATTTCGGCAGTGCAGCCGATTTCGGCGACGCCATCTTCCTTGGCGCGCACTACGCCGAAGGGCTTCTTTTCTTCCAGGCACTCTCCGATCATCTCTTTGTAGCGCGGTTCGAAGACGTGAAGCGGGAGGGGCACGCCGGGCAGGAGCACGGCGTCCAGCGGGAAGATAGGCAGAAGAGTGCTCAATCGGCCTCCGGCCGCGCGGCAGCCGCTGCGCGCCTTCACCGATTGTACGCCAGAGGCTTGACTTGCTTCGCCGGTGCGAATACAAACCCGGCATGGACCCTTCCGGGCTTTCCGGCAAAGTTGCGGTGGTAACGGGCGCTTCGATGGGCATTGGCGAAGCCATTGCCAGACTTTTCGTGGAGCAGGGAGCGGGAGTGGTGCTGCTCTCCCGCGATACGGCGCGGGCGGAGGCGGCGCGCGCCGGCATGGGCCACCCGGAGCGGACGCTGGCGCTGTCGTGCGATGTGCGCAACCGCGAGGAGATCGACCGCGTGATGGGCCTCACCTTGCACCACTTTCAGCGGGTGGATATCTGGGTGAACAACGCCGGGCGCGGAATTATGGATTCGGTGGCGCAGGTGGAGATGGCCGCCTGCCGCGACGTCTTCGATACCAACTTTTTCGGCGCGGTCGCCGCCATGCAGGCGGTGGTCCCGGTGATGAAGCAGCAGGGCGGAGGCGCGATCATTAATATCTCCAGCGTCGCCGGGCACATTCCCCTTCCCTTTCACGCGGTTTACAGCGCCACCAAGTTCGCCATGAACGCGCTGGGGAAGGCGGCGCGTGTGGAATTGATGAGTTCCAACATTCATGTGATGACGGTGTGTCCCGGATACGTGCGCACCGATTTCGGCGCCAACGCGATGCATGGCAAGGAAGCGAAAACCGTTCGCCCAGCCAGGGTTCGCGGCATTTCGGCGGAAAGGGTGGCTCAGGCCGTCTTGCGTGGTTATCTGAAACGCAAGCGGGAGGTCGTGGTGCCGTGGATGATGCATCCCATGATCAAGGTTTACCAGTTGTTTCCGGGGTTGGTGGAGTGGTCGATGGTGCGGATGGCGCGCAAAGTAGATTAGACGGAGTCATTACTTTTAGCCTGACGAGGCGCCAATATCTTGGGCAGGCCGCAAGAACCGCGGCGCAAGCCCGTCTCCGGACTTGCGCCGCAAAGGTTCCGCTTCTGCTGAACGCTGTCAGCGGCAGGCTGAACAGCCCCGCTCACAACTCAAACTTCCAGCTACCTGCCGTAATACTGCGCGTTGCGCTCGGTGAAGGCCTTCCACTTCTCCGGCAGGTCGTCGAGCACAAAAATCGCCGACACCGGACACACGGGTACGCAGGCGCCGCAATCAATGCACTCCACGGGATCGATGTACAGCAGTTCTTCGGTGGCGTAGCCTTCTTCGTCCTTCTTGGGATGGATGCAATCCACCGGGCAGGCATCCACGCAGGCGGTATCTTTGGTGCCAATGCACGGTTCTGCGATCACGTATGCCATAAGAGTATTGTCTCCCCTGTCGCGCAAAAACTCCAGTGAACCGGACATTCTAGCAAGAACCGGCGTTTGCGGTACAGGTCTCCGCAGGGAATGGCGGTTGGGCCGGAGCGGATGGAAATTTCCAGCCTCAGAACGCTTCACGCTTGCCTGATTAAAACGCAAAGAATGCAATACTTGAAGAGCGCAAAGAACCGGGAAATCAAATCATCGACATCAGTTCGGCCTCGTTCAGCAATTGCAGCTCGATCCAGCCTTCCAGCGGGAGGGCATCTACCGGCAGGCGGTTTTGCCACAGGCTGAAGCGCAGGCGGATTTTCGTGGCTACCGGGGCCGAAGCTTTGCCGCGGGAGGCTTTCACCGGAGCAGCCAGCAGCCAAGCGAGGGGCATTTTGAATTCAAAGTTGCGGTTGAGCACGGCGGCGGCGCCATCGGGCTTGGCGGAAGTCGCAAGCGCCTTATCGTTATCCGGCGCGGTGACCTTCCAGGCTTCCATCATTCGAGACCGCACGCTGGCATCCAGGCGCAGCACCCGCCGCGGACGCTGCCCATCCTCCGTCTTGGATTCGAGGTTCACTACCAGGTCAAAATCCTCCTGCGGAACCTTATCGGCAAAGTCGAGCCGTCCGTAAACGCTTTGTTCATCGATGCCGGCATAGACCGAATCCAGGAAGAAGATTTTGCCGTGCATGGAGCCGGCGCGCTTGTCGGCGGTGTAAACGGCGGCGCCCATCCACTCGAAGTAGCGCACCATGTCGCCGGTAATGTGGGGATGAATGTAGGCCGTCTGAGGCACGAACGAAGGCCGCGCCGTCCCGCCGGCAATGGGCTGAGCCAGATAGTCGGGCGGAGAACCGCCCAGCGCCTGGTAGACGTTGGAAAGATGCTTGCGGTAGAGTTCGTCGAATTCGCGGTCGTTGGCTGAAGAATGTTCCGGGCCGTACCACCAGTTCCAGTCGCTGCCCTCGGCGATGAGGATTTCCTCGAAGGCCAGGCGCTTCTGGGTTTCGGAGGCGCGCGGCGAGGCTTCCTGGTAAAAGTTGCGGGCGTGATAGAGATAGTCCCAGGAGCGGTTGTCCTCGGGCGCGCCGATCCACACGTTGAAGTTAGCGTTGATCCAGGAGCCCGGCACCAGGGAAGAAAAAGTCGCGGGGTCTTTGTGGCGGGCGATGGCTTCGGAAACCGTGACCGCCTCCAGGGCGGGGTCATGCTGGAGGGCGTCGTAAAAGCGGCGCAGAAATTCGCGCCCTGACTGCGGGTAATATTCCCAGGCATTTTCGCCGTCGAGAATGATGGGCACCATGGCGTCCCGGCCGCTGCTCAGGACTGGCGCCGCAGATTCCTTGATGTTATGGACCAGGTGGTTGGCGGCATCCTGCGCGCCCATTCCCGAATAGACGAAGCCAATGAGGTCGGAAATAGTGTGGTCGCGGAAGATGAGGTGCATCTCCGCCTGGCTATTTTGGAAGCGGTGAATGTTGTAGAGTTTCTCGGCCTTGTCGGTGCTCAGCCGGCCGTAGCCGTCGCGGCTGAAGTTCACTCCCAGGCTGCGCCCGAGGACGCCTTCGTCGGTGGCCATCCACTTCACGCCGAGTTTGGCGGCAATGCTGAATACCTCTTCTGAAACGCTGCCTTCCGACGGCCAGACTCCCTTGGGACGCACGCCGAATACTTCCTGATGTAGATCGAGGCCGCGCTCGAGTTGCACGCGGGCGTCTTCGGGGCGGCGGAAGCGGTTCATGGGCAGGGGCAGGCCGGGAGTGGAAACGCCGCCGCTGTTGGTGTCGCAGACCAGGGGAAGAATGGGATGGTAGAACGGCGAGGTGGAGATTTCGACTCCGCCACGCTTGGCGGCGGCAGCGTGCGCGGGCAGCACCTTGCCCAGCAACTCGCGCTCGCGCTGGATGACGAAGCGCTGATCGTCGAGCGAGTAGCTGTGGCCCTTCTTGATTAAAGCCGCGACATCGGGATCGTCCAGGAAAAACTCGTCAAACCAGGCGATCTGAGAAAGCACCTGCAAGTCGGTGAAATCCTGCGGCTGAAAGTAGCGCTCGGCGCGCTCCGGCGAGTCGCCGGTGGCGCGAAAACGTTCCCAAAGGTCGCGGTAGCGGGGATAACGGCCGATCATGTTGACCGGATTCGCCTGGAACAGGTACTGCAGCGCGAAGCGGCGCTCGTCCTGCGAAAGATCGCGGGCGGGCTTGGCGGCCACACGGAGGAAAGGATCCTGGGCGGTGCCGTTTACATAGTCCTGAATCTGGGTGATCAGGGAGGGAACGAGATTGAAAGTCTGGTGGACATTGGGGAACTCGTCCAGCAGCTTCACCATCCCGTAGTAGTCTTTCAGGGCATGCAGGCGGACCCAGGGCAGGCGGTACTCTCCTGTGACCAGGTCCTTGTAAAAGGGCTGATGCTGATGCCAAAGAACGACGACGCGAAGCGCTGGCATGATCGGGGATATTCAAGTCTAGCACGCGGTTTGGGGCGGAACGTCCACAAGCTGCGACAGCCGGGAGGGCTGTTGAATCTGCGCCGCCAGTTGCGTGTTACCTCCAGTACTCGTAACATTTAGCGCAGGGAGGTGGCCTATGCACCTTTTGGGCGTGATTTTCCTGCCGTTCTTTGGTTTTGGCTTCGTGCTGTATTTCCTCCCCTCGATCCTGGCGCTGGCGCGCAACAAGCGGGATACGCTGGCGATCTTTCTGCTCAACCTGTTCCTGGGATGGACCATCATCGGATGGGTGGTTTCCCTGGTCTGGGCGGTGAAGACGGAAGTACCGGTTCCGGCGCGGTAAGGCGGAGGTGGAGGGCGCGCTGTGGAACACCGGTGGGATAGTTTTTTTCTCAAAGGGCCCGGAGTAACGCCCGGCGTCGGTTCGAAAGGGCTGAAACACGACATCGGGGCTGAAGCCCTCATTCATTCGGGCACTTACGCCGCCCGAAGGGCCGCTCTTCCACGGCGATCCACACATTGGTGCGTTTTCCGCGCTACTCGGGGGGAAACAGGCAGTTTGTTTCCGTCATCAAACGGGATCATCCGGTACACTTAAAAATGCGATGAAAGCGATCCTTAACGAATCGGCTGTGCGCACTGATGTCGGTCTCCTGACCGAAGACGACCTCCACTTGTTCAACGAGGGCAGCCACTACCGCGCTCACGAAAAAATGGGGGCGCACCTCATGACTGCCGGCGGCGAGCAAGGTACCTGCTTCAGCGTGTGGGCGCCCAATGCCAAAGAAATTTCCGTCATCGGGGATTTCAACGACTGGACCTTCGGGGCGCATACGCTCAGCCCTCGCGGCGGCTCCGGCATCTGGGAAGGCTTTATCCCCGGCGTGGGCAAGGGAACTCTGTACAAGTTTCATATCGTCTCCAACCACCACGGGCACGTGGTGGACAAGACCGATCCCTTCGGCCTGCTGCAGGAAAAACCGCCGCGCACCGCGTCGGTGGTCTGGGACCTGAATTATGAGTGGGGCGATCGCGATTGGATGGTCAACCGCGCCGGGCGCAATTCGTTGCAAGCGCCGATTGCGATCTACGAACTCCATCCCGGCTCCTGGATGCGGGTGCCGGAGGAAAATGGCCGTCCCCTTAACTATCGCGAAATGGCGCACCGGCTGGCGGAGTATCTGGCGCGGATGGGCTTCACGCACGTGGAATTTCTGCCCATCATGGAGCATCCCTTTTATGGCTCGTGGGGCTACCAGACTACGGGATATTTCGCGCCGACTTCGCGTTACGGCACGCCGCAGGATTTCATGTACCTGGTGGATTATCTGCACCAGCACGGCATTGGCGTGATTCTGGATTGGGTGCCCTCGCATTTCCCTTCCGACGGCCACGGCCTGGCGTACTTCGATGGAACACACCTGTTCGAGCACGCCGACTGGCGCAAAGGATTTCAGCCGGACTGGAACACCTGCGTCTTCAACTACGGACGCAATGAAGTGCGCAGCTTCCTGATGAGCAGCGCCATGCTGTGGCTGGACAAGTACCACGTGGATGGCCTGCGGGTGGACGCTGTGGCCTCCATGCTCTACCTCGATTATTCGCGGAAGGAAGGCGAGTGGATTCCCAATCAGTTCGGCGGGCGCGAGAACCTGGAAGCCATCGATTTTCTGCGCCGCTTCAACTCCGAGGTTTACAAAGAACACCCCGACGTGCAGACGTATGCTGAAGAATCCACGGCATGGCCGGGCGTTTCCAAGCCAACCTATGTCGGTGGCCTGGGGTTCGGATTGAAGTGGGACATGGGGTGGATGCACGACACACTGAAGTATTTCTCCATCGATCCCATTCACCGCAAGTTTCACCACGATCACCTGACCTTCCGCATGCTGTACTCGTACCACGAGAATTTTGTCCTGCCCCTGTCGCACGATGAGGTGGTGCACGGCAAAGGCTCGCTCATCGGCAAAATGCCGGGAGACGAGTGGCAGCGGTTCGCCAATCTGCGGCTGCTCTTCGCCTACATGTACGCGCAACCGGGCAAGAAATTGCTGTTCATGGGGTGCGAGTTCGGCCAAGTCGCCGAATGGCAGCACGATCACAGCCTGGAATGGCATGTGCTGCAATACCCGATCCATCGCGGCATGCAGTACTGGGTGGAGCAGCTGAACCGGGTTTACCGCGAGCAACCCGCGCTGCACCAGTTGGACTTTGATCCCTTCGGCTTCGAGTGGGTGGACTGCAACGACACCGCGGCCAGCGTGATCTCGCTGCTGCGCAAGGGCAAGTCGGAGCACGAAACGGTGCTGGTGGTGTGCAATTTCACACCGGTGCCGCGGGAGAATTATTCCGTCGGAGTGCCCTTCGGCGGATACTGGCGCGAACTGCTCAACAGCGACGGCGCCGATTACGGTGGCAGCAACCTCGGCAACGGTGGCGGAGTAAACGCGGAAGCGGTGCCGGCGCATGGCCGCCCGTTCTCGGTCAAGCTGACCTTGCCGCCGCTGGCGGCGCTATTCTTCAAGCCGTAGCGCCGGCCTCCCGCCGGCAGCCGCGCCCCATGCTATCCTCCAGCTAGCGGTGTCGGCCCAGTTGATTTTGTCATCCTGAGCGAAGGGAAGGATTTGTGCACTTGTTTCGGTGTGCCAACCGCCTGCAGTACAGAGGTCCTTCGCTTCGCTCAGGATGACAACGTGACTTTTTTCCGCAAGGCGGGGTGACACTGCAAGGGCTCGCCCATGCGGATCCTCACCCGCTACATACTCCGCGAAGTGACGTCGCACGCGCTGATCGGCGTGGTGCTTTTCACCTTCGTGCTGTTTACGCGGGATCTCGCTCGCATTCTCGAACTGATCGTGCGCAACAGCGCTCCGCTGCCCAGCGTGGCAGAACTTTTCTTTCTTACCTTGCCCGTAGCCTTGACCTACACCCTGCCGATGGGAGTGCTGGTGGGCATTTTGATCGGCCTCAGCCGCCTCGCCGCCGACAGCGAAGTCACGGCCATGCGCGCCAGCGGCATCGGGGTATGGAGTTTCCTGCGCATCATTTCTATTTTCGCAGTGGGCGCCTGGCTGCTGGCCCTGGTGAATACGGCGTATTTTGCGCCGCGATCGCAGACCGCCCTGGCGCAACTCCAGGACCGGCTGAAGGCCTCCCAGGCTTCCTTCGAGGTGCGGCCCCGAGTTTTCTATGAAGGCTTTCCCCGCCTCGTGCTCTACGTGCAGGACGTAAAGAGCGCGGCAGGCGCATCCATCTGGAAGGGCGTGTTCATCGCCGATACTTCCGACCCCTCGCAACCCCGGGTCACACTCGCGCAGCAGGGGATCCTGGTAAGCGAGGGGCGGGACACCCTTCATCTTCACCTCATCAACGGATCGACCCACGAAACCGATCCCGGCAATCCCAACAACTACCAGGTTTCCACCTTTCAGCAGACCGATATCCCCATACCTGTCCCGCAGAATGAGAACAAAGAAGAGCGCGAACCGGTGCCGCTGAGTCAGATCGGCACACTCGATCTGTTGCGCCAGGCGCGGCAGGCAGATCCCATTACCGCGCGCTGGGAGAGGATCGAATTCCACCGGCGGCTTGCGTTGCCGGCGGCGTGCCTGGTACTGGCGCTGGCGGGGATTCCACTCGGTCTTTCCGCCAAGAAGGGAGGAAAGTCGGCCGGCTTCGTGCTCACGATTCTCGTGGTATTTGCCTACTATCTGACTTCATTGATCGGCCTGGGAATGGCGCGCCAGGGCACGGTTTCGCCATGGGTGGGAATCTGGCTCGCCGACTTTGTATTTGCCCTGGCGGGAGCCATGCTGCTGTGGCGCGCGGAGCATCGCCCGGTCGAACTCTCGGCGCTGCACATCACGTGGAACCCGTTCAAGAAACTGAAGGAGCGGCGCGGGTTTCTGTTACGCAGCCGCAATAACGACGTTTTTGAACGGGCGGCGAAACGCCGGCGCATGTTCAGCGCCAGCTTTCCTATGCTGCTGGACGACTACGTCCTGCGCGATTTCTTCGTATACCTGCTTCTGATCACCGGCAGCTTTCTCATGCTGCTGCTGGTGTTCACGGTGTTTGAGCTGATGAGCGACATTCTTCGCAACCATATCTCGCCGGTCGTGGTTGCGGAGTATCTCATCAACGTCACTCCATACTTTTTGTACAACGTCGCGCCCCTGGCGATTCTCCTGGCGGTGCTGGTCACTTTCGGGCTGATGCAGAGAGCGAATGAAATCACCGCCATCAAGGCCACGGGCATCAGCCTTTACCGGGTGATCGTGCCGGTGCTGCTCGCATCGGCGGTGCTGTCCACCGGCCTGTTTTTCTTTGACCAGTTCTATCTGCCTCGCGCCAACCAGCGGCAGGATGCGCTGCGCAACCAGATCAAAGGCAAGCCGGCGCAGACGTATCTGAATCCCGACCGCAAATGGATTTTCGGTCAGCATTCGACGATCTACTACTACCAATTCTTCGATTCCGACCGCGACCAGTTTGCCAATCTTTCCGTTTTTCAATTTGAGCCCGGCACCTTTCACCTGTTGCAGCAGATACACGCAGCGCAAGCGAGCTGGGATGACCGGGTGCAGCGTTGGGTCTGTAGCGAGGGATGGGAGCGCACGTTGCGCGGTACGGCGATCGCCGACTATCGTCCCTTCGATGTAGCGGCATTTCCAGTGATGACCGAGCCGCCGGCGTATTTCAAAAAGGAAGTGAAACAGTCCTCGGAGATGAGTTATGAGGAGCTGCGGCGCTACATTCATGATCTGCAGCAGAGCGGGTTCGATGTAGTCCGGCTGCGGGTGCAACTGCACGAAAAGTTCGCCTTTCCGGCCATCGCGCTGGTGATGGCGGTGCTGGCGATTCCCTTCTCAGTCGCTTCCGGCAGGCGCGGCGCGCTGGCCGGCATCGCGGTGGCGGTGGGAATTGCGCTGGTATATCGCACGATGTCCGGCCTGTTTGAAGCCATGGGCAATGTGAGCCAGTTACCGCCCGTGCTCGCCGCCTGGTCGCCGGATTTGATCTTCGCGCTGCTCGGCGGCTACCTGATTCTGAAAGTCCCCACATAAATCTAAAGACTAAATCTGCAAAGAAAAGCACCTTCGAGGAGAGCTTTTCGTCTTCAGACGGGATGCCTGCGGACCGGGGTCTGCGGACTCGGGCCTCACGTTGTCGCGCAAGAATGCCGTGCTTGTACAGGATTCACCCGAGGCAGCGGCTGACATCGAATCGTGTACCCCGCCCATCCAACCTAGTAGGAGGTTAAGAAATGGCCGATATCAGTTATCAGCAGGATAGCCGCTCCAGCCTGCCGCCGGGTTTGAGTTGGAGCGCCATTTGGGCTGGCTTATTCACGTTTATCGCGATCTGGTCAGTTTTCGCCCTTTTGGGTTTTGCGATTTTCAGCCGCAACGTGAATAACGGAGCGGTCGAGCCGGTTCACATGCTCAACGTCGGCATGGGAATCTGGACAATCATTCTGAGCGCCGTGGCCATGTACATCGCCGGACGGGCGACCGGCAGGCTCGCGGGAGCGAGCGGGCGCTATGACAGTGTAGTGCATGGCATGGTGATGTTTGGACTGTCGGTGACAGCGGCAATCGTGCTTGCCATCTCCGGGCGCACGTTGCTGATGAGTTTTCCGGCAGGCAATCTTACGGTGCCATATCGCAGCGGCGTGTTCGGCGGCTCGGAATGGCTGGCGTTCGTTGCCCTGTTCGTGGGGTGGCTGTTTGCGATCCTGGGCTCTGTATCGGGAGCGATGATGCGAAAGCCGGCAGCACCGAGCAATGTCAGGGATATGCGTCCGGCAGCGTAGGGCATTCCGTACTGGCGGTTTGATTTGGAGCAGAAGGGCAGGTTCTCTGCACTTCGCTCCTTTTTTTGTGCCCGGATGCCGCTAGGGTTTGGGAGCGTCCACAGAAACGGATTGTCCGGGCTGGGGAGGATCCAACTGCTCATGCAGACGCCCGCACGACTGCGGCGCCTCGATAGACACAATGCGGTCTTTGGCTTCGAGAATAGTATCGGGATGAGGTAACAAGATGTGCTCCCGCCGCATGATGGCGACGATCTCGAATTCGCAGTCATGGAATTCCTGATACAAGCGGCTGATGGGGCGGCCCACGAAGCGGCTTTGCTCGCGCAGCACACCCATCGTAAGCTGCTTGCCGCCGGGAAGGTCCAATCCGACTTTCGAACGCAGCAGGCGCAACAGGTCGAGATGTCCCAAAGCGCGGCCCACGGGAACATCTCTCCTGCCCAGCAGATCGAGCGCAATCTGAATATGCTCGCGGAAGTGCGCGGGAGAATCGCGCCTGACCGGAACCTGCGCCTCATAGAGACTGCGGTAATGGAAAGCAGAAGACAACCGGACCTGCAGCAGATACGCGATCATAACCGCGAGCCCAGCCGGCACGAGCAGATGGTAGCCGCCGGCCATCTCCGTAACCATCAGCATCGTAGCGATGGGAACCCGGGCGGCGGCGCCGAACACTGCCGCCATACCTACTACGGCAAACACCGCCGCTGACTGGTGAAACGGGATGGAGAAAGCGGCGCCCAACATGGCTCCGATGAACAGGGACGGCGCGAACACTCCGCCGGAGCCGCCGGAGGAGACGGTGAGCGCGAAGGCCGCCATCTTGGCAAAGATCAACACAATCAGCAGACGTAGAGCCAGGCGGCCGTCCATGGCCTGTTGAATCCAGCCATAGCCGCCGCCCAGAACCTGAGGCAGCCACAACGCGAGCACTCCCACGCCCAGACCTCCGATGGCGGGCTTGATCCAGGGCGGAATTGGCATGTTGCGGAAGAGATCTCGCGTCTTGTAGAAGATGACCGGCAGGATCGTGCCAACGATGCCGCTGGCGATCCCGAGAATTACATACCAGGCATAAACCGATAGCCTCGGCGCAGCCACCGCAGGAACGCGAAATAGCGGCTGCCAGCCTACGAAGGCGCCGTTCACCGTATAAGCGACGGCGGAGGCGATTATGGTGTAGAGGAAGGCGTCGACCTCGAATTCCATTCCGCCGTACAACACTTCTATAGCGAAGACACCCGTGCCCATCGGGGTGCGGAAGATGGCGGAGAGGCCGGCGGCCATGCCGGCGAGCAAGAGCAGTTCCCGCTCTTCCTCCGTACGATGAGTCAGTTTGGCGTAGAGCGAACCGAGCCCTGCCGAGATCAATGCGATTGGCCCTTCCCGGCCGGCGGAGCCCCCCGAGCCGATGGTGATGGCCGAAGCCAGCATCTTTACGGGCGCGACCCGCGCCCGCAGCAGGCCTCCATTGCGATGGAAGGCATGTACGACAGTGTCCGTACCGTGTCCCTCAGCTTCGGGGGCCAACCCATAGACAAGGAGACCGGAAAGCAGGCCTCCTAATGTTGTTGCCAGAGGGATGAGCCACAAACCGTGGGATCCGATGATCTGGGCGACGCCACCGCTCTCCGGGAGGCCGGGAGGGCGATAGCCGGCGATCAATTGCAGGAAACAGTGTTCGGCGGTGCGCAGCATCCACATGAAGAGCTGCGCGCTCAGGGCGCCTGCTACCCCCAGAAACGCAGCTTCCAACAGGAAACGCGGCTCGCCTTCCTTCGTCAAAACAGGAAATCCTCTAACTGCGAGGGTACAGCATCCCTTGGATGCACAAAAACCTGCCAGAAAAGCAAATTCCGGCTGCACCCTGACGGCACAGAGGGCATCTCACATAGGCAGGACTTCGGTATGGGCAGGGTTCTGGCCGGTCTACGGTCGTGAGGTCGAGGTGGTGAGGCAAGGTATCGCCACAGTTTCTCTACGAGTTTTCGCTCCGCATTGCCTCGCTGCATTACTCTTGTTTACGACTGCCTTTGGAGCCACAAGAGGGCCGGATTGGACTGATTGGCTCGGCCCGCAAGGGTTTCCCAGGCTGCGCGCAAGGCTGCGCGACGAACCGCAGAATGCCGAAAAGCATATGGCGTCGGTCGAGGTGGAAGTCCAGAACATCTGGCTGAATCTGCCTGACGCGGTTCCCATCGCGGAGGCGCCGGCAGGCGCGCTGGAATACGAAGTGGACCATTGCCCGCCGGTCCTCACCGCCGACACGCGCATCCGATTTCAACAACTCACACCGGGCAGCCACCTGATCACGGTTGGATTACTGGGCAGCGACAATCAACTGCTCGCGCCCCGGGCCAAATTGGAGGTCACGATTCCTTAGAGAAGCTCTGGATGAACGTTCACGATCACGATCACAACCGTTGGGCCTTTCGTCACGGAAGCCTGTTTCGCCGCCGACGGCGCAAGCCTGCGAGGGAGGAAAAATGAAATCCCAGATCAAAGTTGGCACAGTTTTCGGCGTGGAGTTGGGGCTGCACTACAGTTGGCTGGTGATCGCAGTGCTTATCACTTTTTCACTGGTGGCGCAGTTCCATGCGGTAAACCCTGACTGGAGCCAACCCCTGATCTGGACCACAGCCGTGCTCACCGGGCTGCTGTTCTTTGCCTGCCTGTTCGCGCACGAACTGTCGCATGCCCTGGTGGCGAAAGCGCGCGGCTTGCCGATTCATAAGATCACGCTGTTTCTGCTGGGAGGAGTGGCTCAGATCGAGAAAGAGGCCACCGATCCCAAGACCGAATTCTGGATCGCCGTGGTTGGACCGCTTACCAGCGCGGCGCTGGGAGTCGTGCTGGTGGGGCTGGCCAAACTGGCCGGCTGGGTTCCATCGCATCCGCCGCAAACTCCCGGAACGGCGCTGCTGCTCTGGCTTGGTTATATCAATTTCGCGCTGGCGGCATTCAATCTAATTCCCGGCTTTCCTCTCGATGGCGGGCGCGTTCTGCGAGCGATTTTGTGGTGGATCATGGGGAGCGCCGAACGCTCCACCCGGGCGGCGGCACGCGTGGGGCAAGTGATCGCGGTGCTGTTCATAGGCTACGGCGTGTTCGAGTTTTTCGAAGGCGCGGGGCTGGGAGGGCTGTGGCTCGCATTCATCGGCTGGTTCCTGTTGCAGGCGGCCAGCGCCACCTATGTACAGGTGCAGACCGGCAAGCTGCTCAGCGGGCTGCGCGCCAAGGACCTGATGTCGGAGGATTTCGGGACGGTTGGACCGAATGTGTCGTTGCAGGAGTTCGTCCAGGATCAATTGATGCGCACCGGGCGTCGCTGTTTCTTGGTGGTAGAAAACGGGAACCTGCTGGGCTTGATCACGCCCAAGGAAGTCCGTGGAGTTGAGGCAAAAGCCTGGCCGTTCAAGCGGGTGAGCGATGTCATGCGCGAGACCAGCGCCATTCATTTCATTTCGCCGGACATGCCGGCGCTGGAGGCCCTGGAAACGATGGGCCGCGAGGACGTGAATCAACTCCCCGTCCTGGCGAACGGCGAAATCCTGGGAATTATCACGCGGGCGCACATCCTGCAGGTTTTGCGTTCGCGCTCCGAGCTTGCCATGCCGACCAACTTGCCGCGCGCGGCCTGAAGGCGGAACGGGACCGTCGCGCCGCCGCCGCGGCGGCGAAACCTCCCGGGAAAAGTGAAATGGCTGAAGAACTGAGTGCAAACCTGGAATCGGACTCCAGATCGTCCGCCGATTGGAGCCGGAGGAGAGTCAACGTGGATCATTTCATTCATCTGCGCCGCTCGGCGGCGGTCATCCTTTTGGGCTGCATTGTCACTTTTGGGATTGCTTTGGGGGCCGGGGTCACCGTGTGGGCGAGTCACCGTGGTGTTGGACCTGCGCGCGGGATTCCGCTTTACATCAGCCAGGCGGTTGGCGCTGGGGACGGCGCGGCTACCAACGCCATGGGGTTTGCGCCGGTGCTGGAGCCTGCTCTTCCGGCGGTGGTAAGTATTACCTCGTCCCGCATCGTGAAAGTTCCACAATCGCCCTTCTTCAACGATCCTTTTTTTCAGCAGTTCTTCGGAGGGCAATTCCCGCACGCGCCGCAGCAGCAGCGGGAGAAGGGGCTGGGCTCAGGAGTAATCGTCAGCCCCGACGGATACATCCTCACCAACAATCACGTGGTGGATAAAGCCACCGACGTTCGAGTGATGCTGGCCGACAAGCGGGAATTTCCCGGCAAAATCGTGGGCACGGATCCAAAGACCGATATCGCGGTGGTCAAAATTGAGGCGACGAACCTGCCAACTATCGCGCTGGCCGATTCCTCCAAGCTGCATGTGGGCGACTACGCGTTTGCGATCGGCAATCCATTCGGAGTGGGAGAAACGGCGACTATGGGGATCGTCAGCGCCACGGGACGCAATGGCCTCTCCATCGAGGACTACGAGGACTTCATTCAAACCGACGCGGCCATCAATCCGGGCAACTCAGGCGGAGCCCTGCTGAACGCGCGCGGCGGATTGATCGGCATCAATACGGCGATTCTCTCGGGAGGCTCCGGCGGCAATCAGGGCATCGGCTTTGCCATTCCCATCAACATGGCGAAGTACGTCATGGATGAAATCCTGAAGCACGGCAAGGTGGTGCGGGGATACATCGGCGTCGGCATTCAGGAAGTTACGCCCGATCTCGCCAAAGCTTTCAAAGTTCCCCCGGAGAAAGGAGCGCTGGTGGGAAATGTTGATCCGGACAGTCCGGGTGCGAAGGCGGGGTTGCAGAGGGGAGATGTAGTCACCGAGTTGAATGGGCAGGCGGTGACTGGACCCAACGACTTGCGCCTCAAAGTTGCAACCATGGCGCCGGGAACCGTGGTGCACCTTACGATCAATCGCGCCGGGCAGACGCAAGAGATCACCCTCACGCTGGGTGAGGCTCCCTCCGGTAAAGGGCCTGGCTCGACTGCGGCCGAAGGCGAAGAGAATAGTGCCATGCGGGGCGTGCAGGTGGATGAATTGAGTCCCGACGTGCGGCAGCAGCTTGGGCTGAGCCCCAACACCAAGGGAGTGGTGGTGACAGAAGTGCCCGATGCTTCCCCTGCAGCCGATGCGGGTCTGCAGCGCGGCGATGTGATCGAGCAGGTGAACCGGCAGCCGGTGAGTTCGGTGTCCGAGTATCAGCGCTTGATCCGGCAGGCGGGGAGCCAGGCGGTCATATTGCTGATCAATCGCGGCGGCAATACGACGTTCCTGGTGATTCAGCCGGAGTAGGCGCCGGACGTGCCGGAGGTTGGCGCATTGGATTGAGCGGCAGGCTGCCTGCCATGTCTGCCGACTCCTTCCCGCGCATACTGGCGCCGAATCGGCTCGCCGATGGCAGCGATGATGAGAACGCCGAGGATGATTGCCACCGCGTCGCGCGAGCTTTGCATCGTTCCGAGCGAGACCAGCAAAGTGGTGGAAAGAGAGGCGGGCTGGCTGGCGTGAAGGACCAGGGTTAGCAGCGTGGTAAGGGCTACAGAGAGAACCGCGGCCCAGAGGCGCGGGGAGGAAACGAATCCGGCGGTGGCGACGATTGGGGCGTGCCAGGCGCTGAGAATCCAAAGAGAAAAGAATCCTGCCCCAAGCGCGGTCATGTGGCCCACGATGATGTTGTAAAGCCGGGCGCTCGGAGCCTTGGGTTTTTCTACCAGCTCATAGGCCGTGGGGCCCAGGCTGGTGAAGATCAGCGGCGTGCGCGTCACCAGGCCGATTCCAGCCACGACGAGCACCAGCAACCCTTCGCCGAATGTGGGCAAGAGTAGCTTTTTTGCGGTCATTTTCCCCCCGATTATGGCGACAGATCCGCCATGATGGCTTGCGCCGATGCCGGCGGCACTCCTGCTTAGACGCAGGCGGAGTGAAGGCCTTTCGCCGGTTTTGCAAGCAAATGCGCTTTCTCAGGCACGTAGGCGGTCGACGATAATCAGGCCGCTTTGAGCAGGCGGGCTATCTTGCGGAGATCGCTTACGAATGCCTGGCGCTGTTCCTGCCGGGATTTGTCGTCCGGCGCGCGAAGGATTGAGGAAGGATGCACGGTGGCCAGCACGTGCGGAGCAAGCGATGATTCGATCTCCTGGCCTCTTTGCCGGCTGACTCGGAAGGAACGCCCCAGGAGAGCCTGAGCGGCGCTGGCGCCCAGGCAGACCACGATCTCGGGCCGCACGAGTTCAAGTTCAGCATCAAGCCAGGGCCGGCACGCCTGGATTTCCGAATAGCGCGGCTTTTTGTGAATGCGCCGCTTGCCGCGTTGGGCAGGCGACCACTTAAAGTGTTTGACTACATTTGTTACGTAAACTTCAGAGCGGTGGATGCCTGCCTCGGCAAGGGCAGCGTCCAGGACTTTGCCGGCTGGACCCACGAAAGGGCGCCCCACTCGGTCTTCCTGATCGCCCGGCTGTTCGCCGATCAGCATGATTTGCGCCCGCGGGGAACCCTCTCCGAAAACGGTTTGGGTGGCAGCTTTCCAAAGATCACAGGCGCGACAGCCACTCGCCAGCTGGCGCAGGGCGGCTGCACTCGCGTGGTTCGGAATCAAAGTGGCTGCGGATTTGACTCGAGGTCTTTGCCGGGTAGCGGCCTCGGATTTAATCGCGGATTTCACCTGCGGCAGGCGCTCTTACGCAGCGGCCGCGAAGGACGATTGCCCCACAGGCTGCGATGGCGGCGCAAGACAGACGGGGCTCTGGCAATTGGGGTAATTAGGGCAGGCGAAATAAATTCCCAGGCTCGACCGTCTCATTTCGAGGGGCGTTCCGCATCGGGGGCAACAAGGCGAATTGTTCTTCATAGCTCCGTCTCTTTTCTGCTGGGCTTGCTTCCACTCCGATTCAAACCGATCAGAGCGCGGGAGACAATACGGCGATTACCCTAGAGCATCCTGATGATAGTGGTTACCTATCGCGATTCGTCACGGCGCATGAGGTCTTTTTACCCATGTGGGCTTCTCTTCGGCGTGTAAGTTTTCCATCGGAGATGACGAACTCGGCTGGAATCTTTCGTCCGTGAACATCCCGCCGGCTCCGTATAATTGCAGCCGTCGTAATTGCAACCGCCATGGACTGGCCTGCTTCAGCGATCCGTTGGCTCTTTGATGCGGAGGAAGCGGCGCCAGATCGCTTGACTCCGCGCTGGCTGTTTCTTCGCGCCCTGGGCGGCATTTACTTCTCCGCATTTTTCTCTCTCCTGTTTCAGATTCGCGGTCTCATCGGCCCGGAAGGAATTCTGCCCGCTGGCAGCTATCTTCAGGCGGTGGCGCAGTCTCTGGGGCACCTGCAGCGACTGTGGTATGCACCGACTGTGCTGTGGTGGTCCAGCGGGTCGACGATGCTGACTGCATTGTGCTGGGCAGGCATGGCAGCGGCAGTCCTGCTGGTGCTGAACCTGTGGCCTCGCGGGATGCTCGCGATTTGCTTTGTGTGTTTCCTGTCGTTTGTCGCTGCGGCGCAGGATTTCTCCGGCTACCAATCCGACGGGATGTTGCTGGAAGCTGGGTTCATCTCGCTCTTCTTCGCACCCGGAGGGCTGCGACCGGGATTGGGCCGAACGCACCCCGCCTGCCGCGCCAGCCTTTTTCTGCTGTTGTGGGAGTGGTTCCGCATCTACTTCGAGTCCGGCGCGGTGAAGCTGCTGAGCGGCGATCCGGAGTGGCGCCACTTCACCGCAATGGACGACTACTACCAGAATGGCCCGCTCCCTACGTGGATTGGCTGGTACGTGCAGCACCTGCCGCACTGGTTCCACGCCGCAACCGTGTTCGCGACTCTGGCGCTTGAACTTGGGCTGGTGTGGATGCTGTTCCTGCCTCGTCGCTGGCGCATCGTGTGCTTCTTTATTGTGACTCCGTGGCAGATCGGCGTGATCCTCACGGCGAACTACACCTTCCTGAACTATCTGGTTCTGGCTCTGGGCGTGCTTTTGCTGGATGACCGCTTTCTGGCGCGCTTCCTGCCGCAGAAGTGGAAGGCCCGCGTGTTGCCGGAGGAGGTTTCAATTGAAGCGCACGCAAGCGAGCCACACGAAATTGAGAAGCCGGGCAGATTTGACAGAGTCAAACGTGCGTGGAGGATCGCGAAGATATCCACCACTGCGGTGCTGCTGACCTTAGTCGCGTACACAACCACCGCGGAGATGATCTGGATGTTCGTGCCCGTGCCACTGCCTACGGAGCCAGTGGCCGTGCTGGAGCCGTTTCGTATTGCCAATCGCTACGGACTGTTTGCGGTGATGACGCGCGGCCGTTACGAAATCGAATTCCAGGGTTCAATGGACGGCCAGAATTGGACGCCCTATTCGTTCCGTTACAAGCCGCAGGCGTTGAACGAGCCGCCACGCATCTACGCTCCCTATCAGCCGCGGTTTGACTGGAATCTGTGGTTCGCCTCTCTGGGCGCCTGGCGTGACTATCCGATCGTGCCGAATACCGAGGTACGGTTGCTTTCCAACGACAAGGATGTCTTGCAGCTCTTCGCCGGCAATCCCTTTCCTGGGGAACCACCGCGCCAGATTCGCGTCCTAATCTGGCAATACTGGTTTACTACGATGGCGGAGAAGCGGAGCACCGGATTGTGGTGGCGGCGGCAACTCCTGGGCCTCTATGCGCCTACACTGGAAAAAGGGGCGGACGGAAAAATCCAGGTGGTTGAAATGCCCAGCGTGCCGCCCAGGGAGTGAGGGCATTGAGTCATTGGGAAATTTAGAAATTGGGGAATTGAGTAATTTGGATGGCGAGCACACCTAAAGCGTGCGTCATTGGGTCGGGGCCGAACGGGCTGGCGGCGGCCGTCGTGCTTGCGCAGGCCGGGCTGCAGGTCGAGGTGTTTGAGGCTGAAGCTACTCAGGGCGGCGCGGTGCGCTCGATGGAGTTGACGCTCCCGGGCTTCGTTCATGACTTCGGATCTGCGGTGCATCCCCTGGGCGCGGGATCTCCTTTCTTCTCTTCCCTGCCCCTGCACGAATATGGGCTGAAATGGATTCATTCGCCGGCGCCGCTGGCTCATCCGCTCGATGATGGGACCGCGGTCGTACTGGAGCGCGACCTTGGCGCGATGAAAACTGCGCTGGGTGAAGACGGCCAATCGTGGTGCGGGCTGATGCGGCCATTTGTCGAGAAGTGGAAGGAGTTCGCTCCGGAGGTGCTTCGCCCGGTTCCTGGGTTTCCGAAGCATCCATGGCTGATGGCGCATTTTGGGGTGAACGCTCTGCGCTCGGCGAAGGGCATCGCGAGACGGTTCCACGGCGAGCGAGCGCGGGCGCTGTTCGCAGGATGCGCGGCGCACTCATTTCTCAGACTGGATGAGCCCCTGAGCGGCGCCTTCGGCATGTTGATGGCGGTGTCTGCCCATGCCGTCGGATGGCCGATTCCACGCCGAGGCGCGCAGGCGCTGGCGGATGCTCTCTGTCAATATCTTTCCACGCTTGGCGGCAAGGTCAGGCTCTCATCGCGTATCGAGTCGCTTGCGGCGTTGTCTGGTTACGACGTTGTTCTTTGCGATGTCACTCCGCGGCAGCTGATTGCGATCGCCGGCCAGCAATTGTCACCCGCTTACATACGACAGCTGGAGAAGTTTCGCTACGGGCCGGGTGTATTCAAGGTGGACTATGCCATCAGCGAGCCCATTCCCTGGAAAGCGGCGGAATGCCAGCGGGCTGCAACCGTGCACCTGGGCGGGAGGTTTGAAGATATTGCCGCATCGGAAGAAGCCGCGAGCCATGGGCGGCACGCGGAGCGCCCTTTTGTGTTGCTGTCTCAGCCGAGCCTGTTCGATGCTTCACGCGCTCCGGCAGGGAAACACACGGCGTGGGCGTATTGCCACGTTCCGAATGGCTCGAAGGTGGACATGCTGCAACGCCTGGAAGATCAGATCGAGCGGTTCGCTCCGGGATTCCGCGAAACGGTCCTAGCCCGCCACACGTTTTCTCCCGCAGACCTCGAAGGCATGGATGCGAATCTGATCGGCGGCGATATCAGCGGGGGAGCAATGAATGTGCGGCAAGTTCTGTTTCGCCCGACCTGGCGGCAATACGCGACCTCGAAGCAAGGCCTCTACCTTTGTTCTTCATCCACGCCGCCCGGGGGAGGAGTGCACGGGATGTGCGGCTACCACGCCGCCCGGATGGCGCTGGCGAAGCTCTCCACAAGATAATCCGACGTCGCAGGCGTCGAAGCCCGGGCGAACGGGGAATGCCCGGCTATATCTCGACAGTCTGATACAGGCGGTAAGTCTCGCTCATGATGGAAGCAAACGGGCGCATGGTCATCGCTCCCTGATCCGTTTGGACGATCATGTCCTCCTTGGCCTGCGGCGATGGCATCGCCGCCAGGAGCTGCTTGCGAGTGAGGCGCGGAGGAATGGGTTCGATGCCGAACAGAGCCACCGGCCCGCGCATCAGCGCGACCCGATTGTGAGTTTCGGGCGCGATCGATTCCAGCCGAAGCGGCATTTCCATCTCCAGCTCGATTCGGTCGCCATCTTTCCACGTGCGCTGCACAGCGAGGAACCTCCCAGGAACAACTTCGGCGTCAGCCTTTGTGCCGTTTACGGCAAGGCGAGTTCCGGAGCCGGCCCAGGCGGGAATGCGAACGTAGACGGTGAAGCTTTCCGGGCGCGCCAACGTAAAGAGCATTTGGCTGGTGTTGGCGGTGGGATATTCCGTCTTCTGCGTGAGTGTGCAGGCCGTGCCGTTCTGCGACCACGAGAGCCGCGACGGCAGAAACAAATTCACGTAGATGCCGTCGCTGGCCTGATAGTAGGAACTGATGCCGTAATCGGCGGTGAGCTGGGGAAAGGTTCCGGAGCAGCACGGCCATTTATCGCGATAGTGAACTTTTCTGGCGTTGAAGTGGTAATCGGAATAATAGAAGCTGGTTCCATCAGCCAGAATTGGGGTTGCGCCGCCGATGGTGTTGTATAGAACCCGCTCCATGCTGTCGCCGTAGCGGGAATCCTTGGTGACGCGCAGCAGATAGCGTGTGACCTTGAAGTGCCCGTAGGCGCCGCACGGCGTCTCGAAGGTAGCGTGGGTGGTTCCGAGGCTGTCGTCGAGAAAACCTTCTCCAGGAACCACGAAAGCTTCGTTCGGCCCCCAGCCGCCGGTAGCGTAGCTTTGCTCCTGAACCATACGAAGTCCGTTGGATGCCGCCTTCAAGTACTCTTCCTTGCCCAGCACAAGGTAAGACTGCATGGCGGAACTCAGCGCGTTCACGTGGCTGTAAGCATGTTCTCCCGGCAGGACGTTCTTCCCTTCCGCGAGCGGGCCAAAGTAATCCTCTTCGATGAAGCGTTCCGCCAGTTCGCGGTAGCGCGATTTTCCGCTGCGCCGGTAAGCCAGGAAAAAGTTTTCCGGCAGAGTGTAGGTTTCGTCCCAGGTATCGGCAACGCTCTTGTGGGGCCGGGCGCGCTGTTCGGCGCGGCTCAGGGCTTTCTCGGGCAGGTAAGGCAGAACCGCTTCAGTTGCGCGCCAGTGAACATCGAGCGCGTCGGGACATTGCGCGAACTCGTGGGCATCAATCAGGCCGCAGCTGGTTTTGTCGTAGGTGTAAGCGGGCAGATGGTAGCCGCGATAGAACTTCCCCTCCGGCTCTACGGTTTCCCCGAATGCGCGCACCAGGCGATGCACTTTTTCCTGTGTGGGCTTCGATCCGGTGACGGCATAAGCGCGGGCCAGGCCCGAAAGATACTGCCCGAAACTGTGGCCGGGAATAAAGCTGTGGAAGTTATCCGGAGGATCGAAGTCGTCGGCATTGTCGTACCAGCCTCCCATGTCCGGCCCGGGGGCGGGCATGCCGGAGCGCTGGCGAAAAGGCTTCAGCAAGGCGTCTTCGTCGAGATGCAGGAAGAGGTAGTGGTTGTTGTCGAACTGTTTGCGAAACAGTCCGTCCAGCAACTCGACCTGCGAATAGTTGAAGACCGAAAGAGCAGGAGTTATCGCAGCTGTGGCCGAAGCATTCTCGGCCCAGGCGCGCAAATTCGGTTTTGCCAGAACGGCCGCGGTAGCGATGCCAGCGGTCTGCAGAAATCGGCGGCGAGAAGTTTTCATCATAAGAGCACGCGGAACAGGGTGGCTGTTGGGAAAATACGACAATCTTGGGCGGTGCGCATAGTACAGATGTCCCATGCCTGGGCTCGCGACAGGCAAGCCGGCGCGCACGGACTAACCTGACAAGGAGATAATCCCCTGCTTCATGGCCACGGATGCGGCCTCCGTGCGGTCGCAAACCTCGAGTTTCTGGTTGATGCTATTAATATGATTCCGTACGGTGTACCTGCTGATGCCCAGCGCCTGTCCAATTTCTTTATTGGTGAAGCCTTTGGACAACATCTCCAGAATTTCCAGTTCGCGGGGACTAAGGGTGGAGCGATGGGTGCGGTCAGCGAGCCGGCCGGCGATGGCAGGGGGGAAATACTGCCGGCCGGCATGCACAGCGAGGATGGCGGCCAGGATTTCATCGCGCGACGTCTCCTTCAGTAAATAGCCTCGCGCGCCCGCCTGCACTGCGCGGTAGATCTCCTCCTCGAAATCGAAACTGGAAAGGATGATGACCTGGGGAGGCGACTCCAGCCTCCGCATGGCACGCAAACCGTCGATGCCGCTCATCCTCGGCATGCGCAAGTCAAGCAGCACGACATCGACAGGACAAGCCTTCAACGCGATGAGTGCCTCCTCCGCGCAGGAGGCGGCGCCGACCAATCTCAAGCAGGCCTGTTTGGACAGCATGCTGCTCAACCCGGCGCGGACTACGGGATGGTCATCGACGATGAGCAGGCGGATGATGGGCGTTTTTGTCTGTCGTTTGTCCATGAACTCTACGCTCCCACAATAAACCCCAGATGTATGTCGGCCACAATGTGCGCGTGAGCCTGGCAGGCATGGGGGCAACTGCGCGAACCGCGGTGCCGCGGCCGGGCGCGCTGCGAACATGCAACTCCGCCGATATGCTGTCGGCGCGCTTGCGCATGCCGCGAATGCCGAAGCCGGCTGAATCAGCATCGGCAGCAAAGCCTTTGCCGTCGTCCTCGACCTGAAGTTCTAGAGCCGTCTCCCCGTAAGTGAGAGAGATGAGCAAAGCGCTCGGTTGGGCGTGGCGCACTGCGTTGGCCAGGGCTTCCTGGCCGATGCGAAAGAGTGTATCGGAAATGCGGACGGGAATGCCGTGCGCATCCCCGGAGGTGAAGGCGGTCACGCGAATGGGTCCGCCGGCCACCATGCTCCGGGCGCTCTGCTCGAGGGCCTGCAGCAGGCCGGCGGACTCCAGGAGTTCGGGACGAAGCGCGGCAATACTGCGCTTGGCTTCCTCATGGCTGCGGCGCACCAGGCTCGACGCCAGATCGAGTTCGCGGATGGCGGTTCCATCGTCGATTTCGTCGCGTATTGCCTGCAATTGGTATCCGATGCCGGCGAAGCTCTGCGCCAGGGTGTCGTGCATCTCATGGGCCAGGCGCTGGCGCTCGTCGAGCACGGCAATCAGACGCCAGCGCTCAACATAGTTATGAAGAGTTTGCGCCGCCAGAATGAGGAGCAGCAGCACGATGGTTGTGGCAACAATGTGCCCAGTACTCCACCAGGGCGGCCCTTCCAGCACTTCCACCTCGTTCATCGAAGGCAGCAGGATGGCAAACGGTGTAATGTCATGGGTATAGGCGGAGTCCACGACGCAAATTCCACGCAGGCGCAGGCGGCTCTTGTTCTTGAGTCGGCGGAACGGCTCGGCGCCGCTCTTACCGTTGGCAATAGCGCGGAATGACTGATTGTCTTCATCCAGGTCCAATACCAGGGTGTGATCCGGGCCTTCTTCCTTGTTCTCCAGGTGCCCCTCGATCTCGATGTACTGGGCGTCGAAAGAGCCGGTCGCAGCCTGCGAGGCTGTGACTCCCATCGAGTGTATGGGGGCGTGGGTCCAGAGGATGTGAACTTCAGCGTCTTTCAAGACGGAGCTGAAGTCATGCAGTTCCGCGTCTCCTTTGGCCTCGACCTGATCCCCGATCTGGGGAGGAGTCGGAGCTTGAAAGTTCTGGATGGCAAGGCCTCCGGTTGAATCCTGTACAAACAGCGTCGGAAATGTGAGAGTTACAACTCCCTGAATGGTGACGTGCGCCGGCTTGCCAGGGGCCAGAGCGCGCAGATTGACGATGGGCTGGCTGTCAGGATCGACGTGGTGATCGCGCATGTCGAGGTAAAGGGGCTCGAGGTACTGATCCTGGGCGTCCGTGGCTGAACGTGCCGGGTCCCAATCAGTCCGGGGTTTTCCTGTGGGTCCCACTACGGGATCGGGGTCGGCGAGGGGAACGGGCTGGCCTCCCGTCATGCTCACCAGGTCCTGATAGGTTGCGGCCCGCACTTGCACATTTCTCCACATGCCGCCGGTCTGGTAAGACTTCAGCCCGAAGCGGCCGGCCTGCACGCAGTGCGGTTCCTGCATGGCGTCGGTTGTCACTTGGCCCGAGGGTGAGGTAGCGCTGGCGACGATGTTGCACTCATACGCCAGCAGTTTGAGGTGATACCACTGCTGAGCATAAACCCGCGGCGTGACGTGCCTGGCCTGATATTCAACCCAGCCGTAGCCGGCGCGTCCCAAAATGAGCGTGTTGTCCAGATCGCGAATGCCGGCATAGTAGCCGTCGTAGGCGTCCACGCCCTCTTCCTCGTTGCTGCCGCGGATGATCAGACCGCCGTCGCCGTATTGCCCGAGCAACTGAACGTCGGCCTCGACCAGATAATTCTTCCAGCCCACGTTGCCATTCATTAACTTGGCGCCGCGCTCGTCCGAATCGTTGCGCATGGCGCCATCGACAATCTCCCATGCGCCCCCGAAAGGCTGCCAGTCGTCCTGGCGGTCCAGGCGAAACGAATCGTGATAGAGCGGTTGTGGCGAAGCCCGCAGGGAAAACCAGCGTAGGGAGAATACGATGCCGGCCAAAACCCCAAGCGCCCCCAGCACGATGGCGAGCGTCGCCGTGGTTCGGGCCACGCGTGTCATCGATTCGCCCACCAATCTGCGGTCAGTTGGGCGCGGATTTCCGGAGAATCGATGTTATCCCGCGTCATGAGCAGGGGGGAAACCACGCTCACGCCGGGAACGGGCCGGCCGCGGATTTCAGCGTCCATCTGCTCCATGGCGATACGCCCCATGTCGTAGGTGCGTTCCATCACGATGGAGTCAATTCCGCCGGTTCGGATGGGCGGCATCAAATCCTGATCGAATCCAACCAGCTTAATGGTTCGAGTCTTATCGAACTCGACCAGGGCGTAAAAAGCGCCGCGGGTGGAGATATGAGAAAGGGCGACGATGGCATCGACGGCTTTCCCGCGGTTAAGAATGTCCTCGGCCACCTGCTGTTCCTGGGGAACGCTGTAGTACCCGAGCCTGCGGGCGACGACCTGTATGTTGGGAAATTCCCGCTCGAGGGTATCTTCGAAGCTGCGCTCTCGGACCGTGATCCCGGTTAACTGCGGGTTGATTCCCAGAATGGCGATCGACCCCTGGCCGTTCAGAATTTTGCCGATGCGGCGGGCCGCCATCTGGCCGCCGGCGGTGTCGTCATTCAGGACGTAGGAAAGTTTTGGGCCGGGGGTGATGCCGAGATTGGTTCCCACCACCACAATGGGAAGGCCTTTCGCCACGATGCGGCGGATAGGAGTGCGCAAGGGCAAGGTCTGATCGGGGGTGAGAATGATTCCCGCATAGCCTCTGGCAACGATCTTCTCGAGAAAGTCGATCTGCCCCGCCACATCGTCCTCACGCGGCGAAGCGTTCCAATATACGCTGAGGCCCTCGCGGTGGGCCATGTGGGTGGCTCCGGCGTGCTCCGGCTCCCAGAGGGCAGTTCCACAGGC
>DATJXG010000420.1:0-2690 GCA_035500455.1 Terriglobales bacterium
GCCCACAGCGGCCTGGTGGAGGAAGGCAGCGTCGGCGGCGGCACCGGGATGATCTGCAATCAGTTCAAAGGCGGCATCGGGACATCTTCGCGCGTGCTTGACGCGAAAAATGGCGGTTACACGGTAGGCGTGCTGGTGCAGTGCAACTACGGCTCGCGCGAGCAGTTGCGCATTGCGGGCGTTCCCGTGGGCAAGGAAATTCCCGAGCACAAAGCCTATGAGGAAGACCAGGACACGGGTTCGATCATCGTAGTCGTAGCCACCGACGCGCCGTTGATTCCCACGCAGCTAAAGCGGGTGGCCCGCCGCGTGTCGTTGGGCCTGGGCCGCGATGGCAGTTATTCCGGCGACGGCTCGGGCGATATTTTCATCGCCTTCTCAACCGCCAACGCCGGCGCAGTCGGGGCCAAGGGCCCGCACCAGATCACCATGCTGCAGAATGGCGACCTGGATCCAATTTTTCTCGCGACGGTGCAGGCGACGGAAGAGGCGGTGGTCAACGCCATGGTCGCCGCCGACACCATGACCGGGATCAACAACCGCACAGTGATTGCGCTACCCCGCGACCGCCTGCGCGAAGTGCTGAAGAAGTACAACCGGCTGAAGTAGCAGCGATGATCGGGCGGGGGCGGGTCGGAGCCTGCCCCAAGCGCAGCCGAGGGGACCCGCCCGGACGGGTCAGAAGACCCACACAACCTAACCAGCAGGCTGCGCTGAAATTCCACCTTCCGCCGCCGGGCTGCGCAATGAACTTCCGCAGTACGGGCAGAACACATCATTCGCGCCCACCAGGCGCTGGCACTTCGGACAGCTGGGGCTCAGCTTATAACTGCAGCGAGGGCAAAAGTTGAATCCAGTCTGCACCGCGGTCCCGCACTGCGGGCAGATCCGTTGCAGCGGCTGCCGCAGGATGAAGTAGAGAATCAGGCCCAGGCCATGAGGAATCAAAATGGCCAGGAGGGTCCAGAGTATGGCGTTCATGCCGCGCCGCCGCGCATCGCGGTTCACATAGCCGATCAGCAGCACAAAACAGCCAATGAACATTCCGCCCACTACGCCGATCAGCGCCCGCCACTGTTCCGGTGGGGCGCCGCTTAGACCCGCCAGAAAAAAATTGCAGAGGATCTGCATGGCGATAAATATCGCTCCCGCCAACGCCCATGCCCACGTGGGCACAATCCTGATTTCCGCCGCCAGCCCGGTTTGAATTTCGTTTTTTATCTGCATAGCTCTGCCCGCTTTCTTATCGCCACTGCCTGTCGCCGTTGTGGTTGTTGGTCAAATGAGTGCCGTGGGCCGCCAACAGCACGCTCACTGCCAGCGCCGGCGCGATCCAGAAGTACGAAAACCCTGCCTCCCACACCCATTTCGAAACGCCTGCCCAGGCCCCTACCCACTCAAATCCTCGCCACAGCAATGGCGTCGTGATCGCGGCCGAAAGTCCGACGAACAGGCAGGATAGACAGACCAGCCACCTGCGCTCCCGCTGTTGCCGCAGCTCCAGCGCCCGGGCCCGCACCCGCAACTGCGTCTCCCGCACCAGGGTGGAATCTGCCGCCAGCGGCTGGGAGCGCAGCCCACGCACCATCCGGCCGGCCGCCTCCTCGTATTCCCGGCAGTCCGCGCACTCCTGCAAGTGGGCCCGCAACCGGGCTTGCTGCTCCTCCGGGAGCGCCTCGCCCAAACTGATCAACTCCCGCGCTTCGTCATGTACGTTTCGCATCATGCCTGAGTCCTTCCCAGCCGCGTCATCAACAGGTTGAGCGCGCGATAAAGGCGCGACTTCACCGTGCCCAGCGGAGCGCCGGTCACTACGGCAATTTCCTCCAACGACAATTCGTCCTGAAAACGCAACCCGATCACCTCGCGGTACTCGGCCGGCAAGCCGCCCAAGGTCACACCGACGCTCTCCGCCTGCTGTCGCTGGGCGACCTGCTCCCATGCCAAAGGACGCGTATCGGCGGGCTCGAACGGCGCATGCTCTTCGTCTTCCATCAGCAGATCCAGGCTCACCGGTTTTTTCTTGCGCAAATAATCAATGGCCAGATTTCTCGCCACCGCGTACAGCCAGGTGCTGAACTCGTGGCGTCCGTCGTATTGATGGCCGCGCTCCAGCACGCGAATCCAGGTTTCCTGGAAGAGATCTTCCGCCAGCTCGCGATTTCCCGTCAGTGAGATCAGGTAGCGCAGCAGCCGGTGCTGATATTGCTCGATCAGCCGATCCAGCAACTCCGGATCGCGCCGGCGAAGCCCGCGGGCAATGGCGCTGGTTTCCGATTCCATCGCGTTCATTAAGCAATGCGCTGAGGCGTTCATGCTAACGGGATATACGGGCGAGGGGCGAAGAAAGATGCAGAGAGCTAAGCTGTTCGGTAATCAGGGGTTGCGCCGGGCACGAAAAACTGTTTTCACCAGTGCCCGGCTGTGTGACAATCCCTCGGCAGCGGTTCAACCGCTCTCACAACGGAGGTTCCTTTGACCGATCAAACGACTGCAAGCCCCCTGGCGATTGCGGTTGAACACTCCGGCGATTTCGCGGTGGTGCGGTGCCGCGGCCGGCTGGTGGCCGGAGTGAGGGATGATTTTTACTCCGAAGTCCGGCAACTGTTTCCCGGCTGCCGGCGAGTGGTGCTCGATTTGGCGGAACTGACTCACATGGACAGCCTGGGTATCGGTACGTTGGTTCGGCT
>DATJXG010000421.1:0-12712 GCA_035500455.1 Terriglobales bacterium
GACGCCAAACATCAGCGCCGCAAGCAGCGCCGCGGTTCGCTGCTTCAGCAGCCTGACACCCAGCAGATAGGTCAGCCCCGTCATCCCCAGATGCAGCAGAATCGTGGTCAGGTGCCAGCCGGTGGGCTCGTGGTTGAAGAGGATGTTATTCAGCCGCAGCCACAGCAGAAAAAGCGGACGATAGAAGTTGGCCGGAACCTGCGGCAGGTGGCTCCAGACATGTTGCGTGAAGTAGACAGGCAGGAAATGCCAGGAATCGAGATGATTGTTCTGGACGATCTGAAAAATATCGTCGTAAACGAACTCGAAGCTGGTCGCCGGAGAATAGAGAAAATAAGTAAACGCGAGAATCAGCAGCAGCGCGGCACGGGTGAACCATCCGGCCGGCGCCGTTTTCGGCGGGAAGACGATGCTGCCGGCGCCTGCGGTATTCTCGCGGAGGTTCATTTCGATATCGAGGCGTTTTCCGTTCTTTGCATTACTGCGGCAAAGGGAGCAAACCGTCGCTTGCTCCCTCGCTAACTCCGCCCGATCGCTCCGCAACCGCGTTCAGCCTTACTGCAGAGCGGACCATGCGCCACAGGCGGCGCTGGTCGTCACTGCGCCGCTGGCAGTCGGATTGGCGTGGATCACTCCGTCTTCCGTGGAGCAAAAGGCGCGTACTCCGGTCTGGTTGAGCTTCGCCGGTTCGCCATCCACCACGTAGCCAGTATTGCCTGTAGCGGCGGTATAGGTGAAGTAGTAGCCGCTCTTGGCCGTGCCGCTGGAAATGGCCAACGAAAGCGTGTAGTCGATCAAGCAGGCGTTGGCGGCGGTGGCGCCGGAACAGGTATTCCCTCCAGGCCCCAGCGCTTTCAGAGTCGCCGAGTAGCCGGTGGAAGGATAAGCCGACTGGTACGAAACTTCAGCTGTGTTGATGGTGCGAATGGAACTGACCGACGACGCTTCGTTAGCAGCCATACGGGCCCGCAAAAGGTTGGGAATGGCAATCGCCGCAATGATCAGAATGATTGCCACGACGATAAGCAGCTCAATCAGCGAAAATCCCTTTTCTCGAGACACAGGTAGGTACGCCCCCATTTGGTTGGTAGTGGTCTTGCCAAAACGGGAGTGACTCTGCATCCCCGAGACCAAAAAAGGAACAACCATACCAAGATATAGTGACCCGCGTTGCAGGGGCTGAATGAGCCGGAGCAAAAATGCTAAGGAGCAACGGAGGTCGCCCTCCGTTGCTCCCAGGTCTTGTACCCTCCCCGGTGGTACTCGCCGGACTAGCTTACTGCAGCGACGCCCAGGCGGCGCAACCCGCAGTCGTGGTAACCGCACCACTGGCCGTCGGATTCGCGTGGATCACGCCATCTTCGTTGGAGCAGAAAGCGCGCACGCCGGTCTGGTTCAGCTTCGCCGGTTCGCCATCCACCGTGTAGCCGGTGTTGCCGGTGGCAGCGGTGTAGGTGAAGTAGTAGCCGCTCTTGGCCGTGCCGCTGGAGATAGCCAGAGACAGCGTGTAGTCAATCAGACAGGCATTGGCAGCCGTCGCACCCGAACAGGTGTTGCCGCCCGGCCCAAGCGACTTGAGGTCGGCCGAGTAACCGGTGGACGGATAGGCTGACTGATACGAAACTTCAGCCGTGTTGATGGTACGAATCGAACTCACTGCCGACGACTCATTGGCCGCCATACGTGCACGCAGCAGGTTCGGAATAGCGATCGCGGCGATGATCAGAATGATCGCGACCACGATCAGCAGCTCGATTAATGAAAAACCCTTCTGTTTGCGCATCTCGTTTATTTTCCCTCTTCTCCGTTTAAGTCTGGTCTCAGCGACCGGATTTGCCTTTGTATTCGCATTTTAGTAGCCAGAGGCGGCGGTTACCAAAGTGAGATGGGGCAGTGGTTCTAGGCTTTTGTTTTCAATGCTTCCGGTGCCTTCCGTCACCCTTCATTATGCCTCGAATCAGCCGCAATCGTATTCCTGGCGTGTCAGATTTTGTCTCCGGAACTGACATTTTGTGTCAGTTTGGGACGCTCTCGAGTGGCGGGTTCCTTCTGGCGACCGTTTTCGTTCTAGAGGCCAAAAGTCAAAGGGAGCAACGGATTAACTCCGTTGCTCCCAGGCTCCGTACCCTCCCCCAGGTACTTTGCCCAACCCGTTTGCGATGCTATTGCAGAGTAGCCCAGGCGGCGCAACCGGCCGTTGTAGTAACCGCACCACTGGCCGTCGGATTGGCGTGGATCACGCCGTCTTCGTTGGAACAGAAGGCGCGCACGCCGGTCTGATTGAGCTTTGCCGGCTCGCCGTCGTTGGTGTAACCGGTTCCGCCGGTGGCGACCGTGTAAGTGAAGTAGTAGCCGCTTTTGGCGGTGGCGCTGGTGGTAGCCAGCGACAACGTGTAGTCAATCAGGCAGGCATTCGCTGCCGTTGCTCCTGAACAGGTGTTTCCACCCGGGCCGAGTGATGCCAAATCTGCCGAATAACCGGTGGAAGGATACGCTGACTGATAGGAAACTTCCGCCGTGTTGATGGTGCGAATCGAACTCACCGCCGACGACTCATTGGCTGCCATCCGGGCCCGCAGGAGGTTCGGGATGGCGATCGCGGCAATGATCAGAATAATCGCCACCACGATCAACAATTCAATTAATGAAAAACCCTTGTTCTTACGCATCTATCGTTCCCCTCTCGCAGGTTTTGCCTCATCGCTGAGGTACACTCCTCTCCGCATTTTGTGAACCAGAACGGGCCATTACCTTGGTGGAGAGGGGGAGTCGTTTTACCCCGTATTTTCAACGCGCCGCGTCCCGTTAGTTACTGTCCGTAATCATTACGGCCACCGGTTTTTGGTCGCAGTTGCCAGATTTTGTCGGTCGGAAACAACACTTCGTGTCAGTTTTTGGATTGGAAAAACGCTGGTGGCGGAGTACTGAGGAGTACTTACGGAGGAGCGCAGTCACTGCGCTTTTATTACTACGCAGGTAATGTCATCGTGCTGGGCGGTGGCGCCGACGAAGGTCTCCAGCTCCGCCATTACCCGCTTCAGAAGGTCCTGCGGGCCGAGGTGGCTGTTGGTTCGAAGAATCGCCAGCAGACGGGGCTCTCCGAACTCTTCATCGGTAGCGTTTACGGCTTCAACCAAACCGTCCGTGAAGATCACCAGCCAATCGCCGGGCTGCAAAGTGATGGTTGCCGAGGGATACTGCCCATCGATCAGAATGCCCAGGGGCAGCCCGCCTTCGGAGAGGTGCTCCACCGCGCCCGATTCCCGCTGAACGATGGGGGCGTTGTGCCCTGCGTTGACGTAAGTGAGGGCGCGAGCCGAGGGATCGAACTCCGACAGGAAGGCGGTGGTAAAGCGCCGCCCGTCCTGGCTGTTGGAGCAGGCGTAACGGTTCATCCCCTGGGTGAGATCAGACAGCGGGCAGGGAATCGCTGAGAGAGTTTTAAGGCTCGCCTGGAAGGTCGCCATCAGCAGCGCGGCTGGAATGCTCTTCCCGGCAACGTCGGCCACCGCGATCAGGAATTTCGGGGTTTGACTGGACGCAGCCTGCGGGTTGTCCTGCCGGGCGAAAACGTCATAGAAATCGCCGGCGACGGTGTTCGCTGGCCGGGCGGCAAATGCGATCTTGAGCCCCGGAACGTCCGGCGGGTTAGCCGGGACCAGCCATTGCTGGATGTCGCGGGCGATTTCCAGATCGCGCTTCATGGTGACGCGGTCGGCGACCTCCAGCATGAGCAGGAGAAACAGCAGCACCCCGCCGTAGAAGCGCAAATCGAACTGCCCAATTTGAACTCCGCCTGCCTTGTTCTGATAGGTGAAGCTGGTGGAAGGAAGCAGCAGCAGCACCATGCCCAGCAGGAGCAGCACGCGCCGCGCGGGAGTGAGCTTCTCCAGAATGGCCCAGGAAAATTCCTGCACGCGGTGGAAGAAGCTACCGCGCTGCCCGGGCTCGCGGGCATCGACGTCGCGCTGGTAGAAGCGGTAGCTGGCGCGGGCGTCCGCCTTGAACTGGCGCCACAACTGGCCGAGTTCCATGCCCTCGGTAACCCGCAGCCAGAAGCGATCGAGCCGCTGCAAGAAAGCTGGGCGATTGGCCGCTCCTGGAGGAGCCTGTGGCGGTGGCGGTCCTGGCGGCGGGGTTCCGGAGTACGTCCAGTTCCGCGGCGGCGAGTTGGGCGGTTGAGACGACATCTCTATGCTTTGTAAACTCGATTCGCAAGCGATTATAGTCCCGTGAACCGTTCCCGACCTGTGCGAGGGCTCACACTCCCAGACTGCTTACGTCGACCTTACGCGCGCCGCCGACTGCCGGCGCGGAATGGGGTAAGCTGTAGCGTCGAATGAGGAAGCTCCCCCAATTCCTGCTCATATGCGCGGCCGTTCTGCTGGTGGGATTGACCCTGGTGCGGGCGGGACAGTCCTGGCGAAACGATTCTCACCTCGACCATGTAGCCGGCGCATGGACCGCCATGGCGCTGGATCTGAGGCACGGCATTTTCTACCGCGCGCCATTCGGGCCTGCGGGGTATGGCGGGACGCGATTCTTTCCTCTGTATTTTTCTCTTCATGCCGCGCTTCTCAGAATCGTGGGATGGCGCGCCGCGGGATATTTTCTGTCGTCCGCCAGCATCGTTCTACTGCTGGCGGGAGTGTACGTTTTGCTGCGCCGCCTGGGGACCGGCCGCTGGTTGGCTGCAGCGGCGGTGCTAGCGACGCTTGCAGGCTCCAGCGTGCAGGATGCTCTGCTGACCATCCGGGAAGACGGCATGGCTGCGATGTTCAGCGTCTGGGGGCTTGCGCTTTGTGTGGGACGTGAACCCTCGCGCCGCCGGATTTATCTCGCGGCTCTGCTTTTTTCCCTCGCGTTTGCCACCAAGGAAAGCTCGGTTTCCGCCGCGGGCGCGCTGTTTCTTTCTTTCATCCTAGCGAAGCGAATTCGCGCCGCCCTGCATTTTCTCGGCGCCACTTCGGTGGGATACGCCGTGGTCATGGCTGCGATGTATTTGGCCAGCTCGGGGCGCGCCTTTGCCGCCTTCCGCTTCACGCTGGCCACCGGCAGCAGCCTGAGCAGTCTGCTTTACAGTCCGGTGGCGATGGTGCAGATGATGCACGGGTACGTTGCGGAAACGGTGTTGCTGGTGCTCGGGCTGGCTGCCTTGATCGCGACTTCCGCGCAGGGGATTTGCCGCATTGCTTCGCTGTGGTTTGTGTGCGCCCTGGGGGTGACGCTGGTGATCTTCAGTTCCGATGGCACGGCCGGCAACCACTTGATGGAACTGCACATCGCGGCGGTGGTGATGTTTGTCACCTGGGCGTCGGATGTCCTCTCGCCGGGGGCCGTTATCGCCGTGCTCGCCGCCGCCTGCATGTTGGCCTGGACCGAAGTGCTGGGGCAGCACGCCGGTGTGGACGCGGTTCCGATGCGGGCGCAGTTGCAGCAGATCGTGGAGGCCATCGGGCCGACCGACAAACCGATTCTCGCGGACGACCCACTGGTGCCGATCACCGCCGGCCAGCAGCCCTACGTGCTCGATGCCTTCATGCTGCGCGTCATCCGCGAGCACGACCCGTCGTTTTCCGATCCCTTATGGCAGAAGCTGCGGCAGCGGCAATTCGCCGCGGTGGTTCTTCTGGATAATCCCGATAGTGATGAGGGCAGCGACACTTACTCGAACTATCACTTCGGCGACGACTTCGTTCCGCTGGTTGAGGAGAATTATCAGCCGGGGAAGAGCGTTGGGGGGCAGTATGTGTTTTTGCCCAAGGCGAGCCCGGCTCCGTGATGAAAGATCCGTTGCTTACGCCGGCCGTCACCCGCGAATTGGGTAACCGAACGCAGTCAATCTGAGTGAGCGCGAATGGCGTTCAGTGAGATGCGCTTTACTCGGCGAGATCGGCATTGAGTTCATTCAGCAGGCGGGTATTTTTCTCCAATGCCTTCTGGAGGATTTCCGCCTGCTGCTTCGCCACTGGCCAGTCTCCCTTTTCCACCGCCTCGGTGAGCCCCGGCAACTCGAGATGGGCGTAGGTGAAGCGCGCTCCGTAGAGAATGTGTTTGAACCACGGGCGCCCCGGAATGCCGTCAGGGTTCAGCCAGTTGCGCTCCACCTGCATCATACCGTGGTTGATTTCGTCGGCGCGTTTGCTGTCGAGCTTCCCCGCGGCCAATGCCTTTTCCGCGGACACATCCAGCTTCTTGCCAGCGGCCTCAAAGTCGTTGATTCCCTCGAGCACCGGCTTGAGATCGAGCTGGCTCATATCTTTTCCCTTCGAGAGATCATTCACGAACTCCCGCAGGTTCATTGCGTAGTTGGCAAAGTCAAACGGCAGCAGATCGGCATTGGCCAGCCGCAGCCCCAGGACTCCCCACAACTGAGACATCAGGGTGTGATAGCGATAGCCGGGATCGCCGATATGGTTCACCCAGTAGAAGTCGTCATACATGGAGTGGTAAACGCCGTAAGGGCCGTCGAATTGCAGCCCGATTACCGGCATGCCCACGAAATTGAGAAATACGGTGTGGTCTGAGCCGCTGCCGATGCGCGTATCAGCCAGGTCGTCATCGGTGACCTTGCCCGCTTCCTTTTCCTCTCCTTTGCGGCGGGCGGTGGTTGCCCTCCAGGCTTCGTAGAGAGATTTTCCGCCGGGATCCTGCAACGAATGGCTGGTCTCCACCAGCATGGGCGCAAGCGAAGCGACCGCGCTGCCCTGAAAATCCGGACCAGAGGTGGAAGAATCCACGTTGAGATATGCCACCGCGTTTTTGCGCAGATTGTCCACGTACTGCTCGCCCCACTCGGTGGACCCTGTAAGGCCGACCTCTTCGCCGTCCCAACTGCATACCACCAGAGTGCGGCGCGGGCGGATGCCTTGCTTCAGCAGTTGCCCGAAGGCGCGGGTCATCTCCATCATCGAGGCGGTGCCGCTGCTCGGATCCACGCCGCCGAAGACCCAGGCGTCGCGGTGATTGCCCAGCACTACCAGTTCGTCGGGAAACTCCGAGCCGCGAATTCGCCCCTCCACCACGTAGTTTGGCTTGATGGAGTTATCCATCTCGATCTTCAGGTGGACTTGCACCTTCTGACCGCCCAGGTGATAAAGGAAGGGCAGCCCGCCTTGCCAGTCTGTGGGAGCCGCGGGGCCGCCCATGTTTTCGAGCAGAGGCTTGGCGTCGTGCCAGGAAAGCGGCAGCGCCATGATTTTTGGCGCGGAGACCGCCTCGCTGATGGGAATGTGCTTCGCTCCCGGCACCGAAGCCCAGCCCGGCGTGGTGGGATCGCCCGGTACCATGAAGTCATAGGTGATGGCGCCGCGCTGAATGTGAGTTTCCGGCCCCCATGGTCCCTTGGGAAAGACCTGGCCTTTTTTGTAGCCGTCTTCCGCCGGATCGCTGTACACCAGCATGGCAGCGGCGCCTTCGCGCTGCGCGGTGAGCGCCTTGAATCCGCGATAGCTGTAGGGGTTGGAATAGCGCACCAGCACGATCTTGCCCTTCACATCGATGCCGTGTTTGCGCAGCAGGTCGTAGTCCTCGGGATTGCCGCTGTGGGCGTAGACGACCGGCGCGGTCACTTCGCCCGAGATCGACATGCCGGTCCAGGCACCGCTCACGCGGGGGTTCTTGGTGTCGGGATCGGCGTCGTAAGGCGCTTCGCGCAGGGTGGCTTTGTAATGGACGGGAGCAACCATTTCCAGCGAGGCGCTCTTGGGGAAGGTGGTGTACACGTCGTATTCGTGAATGACCACGTCTTCCAGGCCCTGCTTGTTCCACTCGTCGGCAACGTAACGCGCCAGTTTGTTGTTGCGCTCGGAGCCGGCGATGTGGGGCTCGGCGGTAAAAATTCGATGCTGGCGGCGCTCCTCGGCGGGGGAGGGAATTGCCTTGAACTTCTGCTCGATGGACTGCTCCCGCGACGCGGAAGCGGAGCTAAAGCCGCGAAGCGCAGTCTGGGCAGGGCAAAGAGTGACCATCAGGACAAGGAAGGGAACAGGGTTGCGGGCGAGCCAACTGCAGGTAAATTTGGAGTCCATAAGGGCCTGTGACGATGCGTGCGGGCGAAATTATAGCAGTCTGTGCAGGGGATGGGCGGCGAACGCTTCGATGGAAATCCTCGGCGCACTCGGCGGCAGTTCTTGGCGACCTCGGCGTTTTAAGATTTAACTCTCGGGCGGCATGACCTTCTCGGGACAGAAAAATCCTAAATTGCCGAGGTCGCCAAGAACTGCCGCCGAGAACGCTGAGGACTTCGGCCACTGTTACACTGAGCAGGAGGCGATTAGCTTCGCGAAAATTCTTATGCCTGCAAAGCGTATTCCCCTGGAAATCTGTCTTGATTCGGTTGAGTCCGCGGTGGCCTCCGCGCAGGGAGGCGCGGACCGCGTGGAGTTATGCGCCGACCTGCTGGAGGGCGGCATTACTCCGAGCGCCGGGCTGATCGCCGCCGTGCGGCAGAAGATTTCCATCGGCTTGCAGGTCATGATCCGCCCGCGCGGCGGCGACTTCTGCTACACCGAGGCAGAATTCGAGATCATGCGCAAGGACATCCGCATGGCCAGGCAATTGGGTGCGAATGGTGTGGTGTTCGGCATTCTCGATCCTGATGGACATATCGACACCAAAAGAACCCGCGAACTGGTGGAGCTTTCCCGTCCGCTCAACGTGACCCACCACCGCGCCTTCGACATGGCGCTGGACCTGTACCGCGCCCTGGAAGACGTGATCAGCACCGGCGCCGACCGCATCCTCACCTCCGGCGGCGAGGCCACCGTCTCGCAGGGCCTCGACACCATCAGCCGGCTGGTAAGAGCTGCGGGAGACCGCATCATCATCATGCCCGGCGGGGGCATCACCCAAGACGACATCCGCCGGGTTGCGGAACAGAGTGGCGCGCGCGAGATTCACGTCGGATTGGGAACTGAAATTCCCAGCCCCATGCTTTTCCGCAATCAGAAGATCGCCATGGGATCAATCGAGGGCTACGAATATAAACGGATGGTAGTGCAGCAGGGGGACGTCGCCAGCCTGGTGGAATCTCTCAAGGAAGTCTCGGCGCCAGTGTGAGCGCAGTTCTTCGCGGCCTTTGCGCGCTTTGCGGTTGGATAGCGCTCTTGGGTAACCGCAAAGAACGCAAAGGTAGCAAAGAAAAACCTACCCGATAATCGGCAGGTGCAGGCAGGGGTGCACGAGGAAGTCTAGCTTGGCGATCTGGGCTAGCGCCTGTTCGACCAGAGATGCCTTGCAGGCCTCGAGAGTAATCACAAAGGGAAGGGCCGAAGGCTCGTGGCCCGGCTTTTGCAGGACTGAGTCGAGGTTGATGCCGCAGTTGGCGAGAATGGTCGCGATGGCTGCGATAATTCCGGGACGATCCATGACCGTGAATCGCAGATAGTGCCGGGTGGTGAAGTCGGAAGAAATGCCGGGTGAATTGCTGCGGCCAAAGGCGAAATCGTCGCCGCGGTCCCCGGTGGAGCGCGCGATTGCGATAATGTCTGAAACTACGGCCACCGCTGTGGGGTTTCCTCCGGCGCCATGACCGCTGAACACGGTCTCGCCGCCGAATTTGCCGGTGGCCATCACCAGGTTCTGGCTGCCTTCCACACTTGCCAGCGGTGAATTGAGCCCGACCAGCGCCGGTTGCACGGCGGCGAACAGGTGTCCCTCCTGTAATTGCGCCCAGGAAATCTGGCGGATGGTGCAGCCCAGCAGCTTGGCGTAGTTGAAATCCACAGCTTCAATCGGAGAAATCGAGCGGCAGGCGATCTGGCCGGGAGCGATGTCGCCGTGCAGCGCGCCACGCGAGAGAATGGCCAGCTTGGCGCGGGCATCCAGGCCGTCAACGTCTTCGGTGGGATCGGCCTCGGCAAACCCCAGCCTCTGGGCCTCGGCCAGCGCCGCCTGGAAGGAGACGCCGGCGCTCTCGATCTGGCTGAGGATGTAATTGCAGGTGCCGTTGAGAATTCCGTAGATCTTGTAGAGTTCGTCGCCGGCCAGGCCCTCGTGCAGCCCGGAAATAACGGGCACGCCGCCCGCCACCGAGGCGCCGAAGTAGAGGTGGCGTTTCATCTTGCGCGCCAGTTGGGCCAGCTCCGGGCCATGGTGGGCGATGAGCTGCTTGTTCGCCGTGACCACGGATTTGCCCGCTTTCAACGCGCTGCGAATCCAGTCGCCCGCGGGCTGCAGGCCGCCGGCGAGTTCCGCGACCACGTCCACGTCGGAAGAGAGAACGTCGTTGATATCGGCGGTCCAGCGCACGTCCGTCGGCAGCCAGTCCACCTTCTTGCGCTCAACCCCGCGATTGTAGATGTGCGTGAGGTGCAGCCCGGCGGAGCGGCGCTCGGAGAGAATGCGCGCCACCGAACTGCCCACGGTGCCGAAGCCGAGGATGGCAACTTTGCATTGCACCGGGTTGGGAGTATTTGGCTGTGTGGCCGCTTCCTCGGTGACGACGCCGGAATCGCGATGGGAACTTGATTTCATGAATAGAAGTATTCTAGCCGCAGGCTCTGTGATCTCCGTGGTTTAATCCGTGTTGGCCTAAACGCAGAGGACGCAGAGAACGCAGAGACAACTTCCTACCTCGACGCCGATCTCGCCTTTGCGGCGGGTGCTGAGCGCAGTTTGTGCTTTACACGGTCACGCAGGTGCGCCTTCCCGTTGGACGTTGCTCCGTTCGAACGCTTGTCAGCAGTTTTCTTCCCCGGCTTGCCGGCCGAACTACGCGGGAAAAACCGCGCATGCAGATGCCGCACCGCCTGCGGAACGTCGCTCTCTTTGACCACGAAGCTGATATTAATTTCCGACGCTCCCTGGGAAATCATGCGGATATTTACTTTCGCGTTCGCCACGGTCGAAAAAACGCTGGCGGCGATGCCGGGCTTGCCGTGAATGTCCTCGCCCACCAGGCAGATGATTGCCTGCTCGCCATCGCAGGTGACGTCGGCGAGCTGCTCGAGATCGGCGATCAGCGCCTGCGGCAGCCGCCTGGTCTCGATGGTGAACGACAAGCTCACCTCAGAGATGGCAACAATATCGACCGATGCACTGTGGCGGTCCAACGCCTCAAACACCGACTTCAGAAATCCATGCACCATCACCCCACGCGAGGCCACCACGTTCACGATGCTGATGCCGGTTTTCGCGGTGATCGCGCGGAACATCTCTTTTCCCGGCGGTGCGTGTTCGGTGATTTCCGTGCCCTTGCTTTTGGGATTGCGCGAGTTAAGCACGTACACCGGGATGTTCTTCTGGATGGCCGGCAGCAAGGTAGCCGGGTGCAGTACCTTGGCCCCGAAATACGCCAGTTCGGCCGCTTCATTGAAGCTGATGTGCTGGATGGTGCGCGCCTCGGAGCAGAGCCGCGGGTCAGTGGTCATCATGCCTTCGACGTCAGTCCAGATTTCGATCCGCGAAGCGTCCAACACCGCCCCGATAATCGCAGCGGAAAAATCGGAGCCGCCGCGGCCCAATGTGCTGGGCGTGCCCTCGCGGGTGGCGGCGATGAAACCGCCCATCACCGGAACCTGGCCCTTGGCCAGGATCGGCCCCAGCACGAACTGCGATTTTGCCCGCGTATCCTCCAGCAGGGGAAGGGCTCGGGTATGGCTGGCATCGGTGATGACGCAGCGCCGCGAATCCACCCAGGCCGCGTCCAGCCCGCGCGCTACAAAGGCGGCAGTCACAATCTCGCTGGAGATCAACTCCCCGAAGGAAAGCAGGTAATCACTGCTGCGCGGCGAGAGTTCCCGAACCGCAGCTACGCCATTCAGGAATTCCTTGAGCTGATCAAAGGTATCTTCAATACGGGCGGCCAGTTTTGGCGAGCGGGTTGTGAGCAGTTGGTCGGCGGTTTGCAGATGGCGCTCGTGCAGAGCCTGCACCAGTTGCATGATGGAATCGGTATCGCCGGTGGCGGCTTTCTGGCCCATCAGAACCAGTTGGTCGGTGACCTTGGCCAGCGCGCTGACCACTACCACCCGCCGGTGCCGCTCGCGGCTTTCGACAATCTGGGCCACGCGCCCGATGGCGCGCGCATCCTCCACCGAGGTGCCGCCGAACTTCATCACTACAAGGGAAGAGCCGTTTTTACTCGAACGTTGCATAGTCTCATCTCGAGCGATTAGCTCTTAGCCCTTAGCGTGAACCGCCTGAGCTAAAGGCCAAAAGCTGATAGCTAAGAGCTGACAAACAAAAACCCACTCGCCATTCTACTTTCTGGCGGTGGGTCGGTTTGAGCGTCGGATTTCGGTTTAGCTCAACGGTCCCGGGCCAGAAGGACGGTAATTCGTGTGCCGGATGTGGCTGTTTCCGTCCCGACCCACGCCGTCTTCTGGCTCATTCGTATCATTCCGCCAACTACTATAGCGCGAATCACAGGCCTCAATATCTGAGTTTTCGATAGTGTAAATCGAAAATTCGCTCGCCCAGGTTCGCGGCGGCATTCACTTCTACACTACAACGAAGGGCCTCCAATTCGCTGGCCAAAGGGTCGTAATCCGAGTCTCCACAAGCAGAATCGTCCCAAATCTGGCCGCGAGACTTACCCGGCAGACGTTTCGAAATATCCATCCGTCCTATCGAAATTCTGAATTGTACTTGGAGGGCCCTGAGGCTTTAACAAAGATATATAGAAAGCTAGGTTCCCGGCCTGCGTTCGCAGGACTTACGCGCGCGAGTAACGTCGTGTTGCGGGTGATCTCGTCCCGAAGTTCAGGTC
>DATJXG010000422.1:0-12726 GCA_035500455.1 Terriglobales bacterium
CCTGCAGTCGAAGGGCCTCATGTAACTCTGCACTGCCACCGGAATCAAAAGGAATTCTCTCGCAAACGTGATCAAAACTCCCTTGCGTCATCGCGGCTTCGTGCGCGATCTCTCCGCTCAGGATGACGGTTACAAGAAATGATCGCCAGCGGCTGAGTGCTGAATGCCGGCAGCTCTACGCCAGCGCCGCTTTCGCCTGCTCCGCCAGATTCTTAAATCCCGCCGCATCATTCACTGCGAGATCGGCAAGAATCTTGCGATCGAGCTCCACGCCCGCTTTCTTCAAGCCATGAATGAACTGGTTATAGCTCATTCCGTTCAGCTTGGCGGCCGCGCCGATGCGTACGATCCACAGCGAGCGGTACTGGCGCTTCTTCTGCTTGCGCCCGGAATAAGCGAACTTCAGGCCGCGTTCGACCGCTTCTTTGGCCGAACGGTAGAGTTTCGATTTTGTGAGGAAATAACCGCTGGCGCGATCGAGTATTTTTTTTCTTTTTGCGCGGCGCTTCGTCCCGCGTTTTACACGAGGCATGGTCTGCTCCTTTTTTACTTCGTTTTATCGGCGGCTGGAGGCAGGAGACCTGAGGTCCATGAGCCTCTTCACTCACCGGTCCGTGTAGCGCGGGCACTCTTGCCCGCGGCTGCGCGCACAAGAGTGTGCGCGCCACACGTACTAGTACGGAATCATGCGCTTGACTTTGCGCACATCGGCATCGCTCACCAGGGTTGACTTGCCCAGTTTGCGTTTGCGTTTCTTCGACTTCGAAGTCAGTATGTGGCGCAAGTGCGAGTGCCCGCGCTTTACTTTCCCGGTTCCGGTCTTCTTGAAGCGCTTGGCGGCGCCTTTATGGGTTTTCAGTTTCGGCATAAGTCCTTAAAAACCAGCTCCTGGCTGTTAGCTCTTAGCCTTTAGCCAAATCGCAGGACACAAGGCTGAGGATAAGAAAGTTGGGGCGCTCGTCAAAGCTAAGAGCCGAGAGCTAAAAGCTAATAGCTGGTTTTCTCTCACGCCTGCTTTACCGTGGGCGATTGCGGTTGTGGCGCTGGCGGTGTCTTCGGCCGCTCGGGCTTGGCCCCTGCGTCTTTCTTCGGCGCCAGGATGGCGTGCAGCGTGTTGCCTTCCTGCCGCGGCCGGAATTCCACGATACTCTTCTCCTCCACGTCTTTGATCAGGCGTTCCAGAATCTGGCGTCCCAGGCTGGTGCGCGTCATTTCGCGCCCGCGGAAGAAAATTGTGGCCTTTACCTTGTCGCCCTCGTCCAGAAACCGCAGGACATGGTTCTTCTTGGTCTCGTAATCGTGGTCGTCCACATTGATGCGGAACTTCACTTCCTTAACGGTAATCGTCTTCTGGTGCTTCTTGGCCTCGCGTTCCTTCTTCTCTTGCTGGTAGAGGTATTTCCCGTAATCCATGATGCGGCACACGGGAGGGGTCGCGGTGGGCGAGATCTCAACCAAGTCAAGGTTCTTTTCGCGGGCTTTTTTCAGCGCTTCGAAAGGCGGCAGGATACCGATCTGCTGGCCCTCATCGTCAATCACGCGGATTTCCCGCGCCCGAATACGCTCATTGATGCGGATAAAACGCTTGTCGATAAATCCTCCCTAAACTTTTCCCAAGCAAATGGAATGCGAAATTATAGCATGCTGGATTGACGGGTCCAGGCAAAGGCAGGCTCCCGGCTTCGTGTTTCCTTCGTGTCCCTTGGTGTGCTTTGTGGTCGCTTTAACTGTGTGTCGCTTGGAACGTCAAAAAGCAACCACGGAGGGCACGCAGGTTCACGAAGGCAGGCTAAGGAAATCCTACCGCACCGCCGTGCCTGGTTGCTTGTGGCATAAACTGGGAGCGTGGCCGTGAAACTCCCACCACGCTTATCCATTGCACTTCTGGCTGCAGCCTTGTTCCTGCCGCAAGCAGCCACGGCCGGCGACCCGCCGGCCACCCCTACGTTCTACAAGAATATTCTCCCCATCCTGCAGGACCACTGCCAGAGCTGCCATCGGCCCGGACAGCCTGCGCCTATGCCGCTGGTGAGCTACGAGGAGACAAAGGCAGCCGCCCCGGCGATTAAGCACGCGGTGGGCATGCGGATGATGCCGCCCTGGTTCGCCGATCCGCAGATCGGGCACTTCTCGAACGATATTTCCCTCCAGCCGGAGCAGATTTCCCTCATCACCGCCTGGGTGGACGCCGGGAGCCCTGCGGGCGATCCGCGTGATGCTCCTCCCGCCAAGCACTGGGCCGAAGGCTGGAATATTCCTCAGCCGGATGTGGTCTTATCGATGCCGAAGCCGGTGCCGATCCCGGCCCAAGGGGACATCGAATATACCTACGAGATCGTACCCACGCACTTCACCGAAGACCGCTGGGTACGCATGTCGGAAGTTCGCCCCTCGAGCCCCGAGCACGTTCACCACGCCGTGGTTTACATCCGGCCGCCGGAGGAGAATTGGCTCCGCCATGCGCCGGTCGGTGTACCGTTCACGGCTTCTACGCTGAGCGATCCCCAGGACCGCCGCGACGCCCACGGAACCACCAGCGATCTGTTGCTGGTTTATGCCCCAGGCAGCGCACCCGACCAATGGCCGGAGGGCATGGCCAAGCTGGTTCCGGCGGGCTCCGACCTGGTGTTTCAGGTGCACTACACGGCGAATGGTAAGGCGGCAAGCGATCGAAGCAGCATCGGCCTGGTGTTTGCGAAGCAGCCGCCCAAGCGGCGAGTCATAACCCTGCAGCTCAACAATCACGCTCTGATCATTCCGCCCGGCGCCGACAATTTTCGTGTGGAAGTGCAAGGCTCGCTGCCCAATGACGCCACGCTGCTCAGCTTCTTCCCACACATGCATCTGCGGGGCAAGCGCTTTGAGTACGACATCGTTCATCCCGACGGCACTATCGAGCCGTTGCTGCGGGTGAACTATCACTTCCACTGGCAGTTAAGCTACCGCCTGGCTCAGCCGAGGGAGCTGAAGGCCGGCACAGTGTTGCGGGCGGTGGCGTGGTATGACAATTCGAAGAATAATCCGCACAACCCCGATCCGGATGCAACCGTCACCTGGGGTGATCAGACTTATAACGAAATGATGGTCGGGTTCTTTGACGTTGCTATTCCGGTAGGCATGAGCAAGGAACAGTTCTTTGTCCGGCGGACGGATCAGGGACAAAAGCACTAGCGCAACCTGAGCCCTTCAGCGGAATTTACGGTTCGGAGTGCGTTCAGCGAAACAGGGCGCCCTGCACCAAGCTATGCGTTGACCATGTGCATTACATGGTCGGGATAGCGGTTGCCGGCCGCGGCTCCATAGGGGAAGGCCTCTTCCAGGCGGCTCACATCCTCGGGCGTGAGTGTGACGTCGAGGGCACCTGCGTCGTCCTCCAGGTTCTTCCGGCGTGTGGTGCCGGGGATCGGCACAATGTACTCGCCCCGCGACAGCACCCAGGCCAGCGCCAGTTGTGACGGCGTGCAGCCTTTTTCCCCGGCGATGGTTTCTACGTGTTGCACCAGGTCGAGATTCTTCTGGAAATTTTCGCCCTGGAAGCGCGGCGAAGTACGTCGATAGTCTCCTTCGGCAAGGTCCTCGAAACGGCGTAACTGGCCGGTGAGAAAGCCGCGGCCGAGGGGACTATAAGCCACGAACCCTACGCCCAACTCACGGCAGGTGGCCAGGATTTCGTCTTCCGGATCGCGGGTCCACAGTGAATATTCGCTTTGCAACGCAGCGATAGGGTGTACTTTCACTGCCCGCCGCAGTGTCTTTACGCTGGCTTCGGACAGCCCGAGATATCGTACCTTGCCCTCTTTCACCAGCTGGGCCATGGCGCCGACGGTCTCTTCGATGGGAGTGTTGGGATCGATGCGGTGCTGGTAATAAAGATCGATGGTCTCGACGCCGAGCCTGCGCAGGCTGTTCTCGCAGGATTGGCGTACGTACCCTGGCTTGCCGCTCACCGCACGCGCGCTGGGATTCGCCGGGTCGCGGACGATGCCAAACTTCGTCGCCAGCAGCACCTGGTCGCGCTTGCCGGCGATGGCACGGCCGATGAGTTCTTCATTCTTGAATGGACCGTAAATGTCAGCGGTATCGAAGAAATTAATTCCCAACTCGAGCGCGCGATGAATGGTCGCGATGGATTCTGCTTCGTCGGCCCCGCCATAGAACTCCGACATGCCCATGCACCCCAGGCCGAGCGCGGAAGCGATCAGTCCGCCACTTCCCAATTGCCGTGTTTGCATAGAACTGGCTCCCGAGGCCGGTTCGGGCAGGCTCTTTCGCGCCCGAGGCATGGCTGGGCCATTTTACCCTGTTGGAGTGGATGTGGGGACGCGACTCAGCCTGCAACCTGAGCTTTCAACTCATATTTCGGGGCGCTTTGTGCAACAACATCGTCCGGGAATCGGATCAGCAGTCCACAGGGAGCTGGAAGCTGCGGTTCCGCAAGGTGAAAACATCGGCAGCCCGCGCTCGAGCAGTGGCTCACTGCGGAGTCTTGTTTGTTTCCGTCTTCTGTTCAGGAGCCGCCTTTTCGCCGGTGGAACTCTTCTTGGAAAACGACCGGATGTAGTCCACCAGGCTCCACAGTTCGGTGGACTTCAAACGCGTGCCTTCGCCCGGCATTTCGCCTTTGCCATTCTTGATGATGTAGAACAACTCTCCGTCGGTCCGCGGCTTCAGGGTCGCAGGATCGGTAAAGTCGGAAACCTTGGTTTTCATGTCCGCCGCCACACCGCCTTTACCATCTCCAGTAGCGCCGTGGCACATGGCGCAATCCAGTCCGTACCATTTTTTCCCTTCAGCGAGTGCTTCGGGAGTAGAGGGAACCGGATTCGCCTGGTGCACGGCTTCGTCAGGGATGGTGTACGGCGCAGCCGAACCGCCGGAGGGGGGTGTCTGCTTTTCCTGGGAAAAAACAAAACCAACCAGAAGGAACAACGATAAAACAACCAGCAGATGTTTCAACATGGGTGGCCACCTTTCTGAGAAGAATGCGCCACTACCGGCTTCATTTTACGCCTGTACTGGCGCCAAGTTCCACGTGCCGTTAGCAAAGTTGGAAACCGAATTTATTCCAACCTGAGCATTGCGAACTTCCCGGATTGAAGTTGCTTCCACCGCTTCACCTGGGCTCAATCGCTGCCCCCGAAAACAACTCGGCCCGCCTGCATTTCTCCAGCATCGAGGTCCCTGCCAGGCCGCGATACAGCATGAACAGCGCGTACACATGGAAGGCGGCGCCCAAAAAATCACGGAACAGCAAAAGCAGGACGCCATCCAGGGCGTAGAGCGCCATGCCCACGATGAACGCCCACTTCCCGCCTTTGCGCCCGAAGTGCCAGAACACGGCGAAAACGCCGGCCACAAAAAGGTCGATTACCAGTCCGGGAATGGCCGCGCCCCGCCCCGCGTTCCGCGCCACCGCGTCCACAATGGTTGTGATGCCAAGGCCAAAGATAAAGTGGAAGTTGCCGTCAAAGGCTGTGATCAGGGAGTTGATCAGCGATAGTCCCGCGATCCAGATAAACCAGCCCGCGCCCGTCTTCACAATCTGTTCGGCGCGCGCACGCATTACAGCGAGGTCATGGGCAGGATTGCTGATTGAAGTTGTAGAACTCAGGCCCAGGCCGCCAGTGGACATAGTGCCTCCTAACATTGGCGAGGGAGAGTATCACAGCCCGGGCGGCACTGGAAGCGGAGAGTTTCGGGGATTCTAGTGGCCCTTTGCGCTCTTTGCGCTAAAGAAAGGCCACTTAGCGCAAAGAACACAAAGGCCGTCGAAGAAGACGGTACGAAGGTTTGCGGGTGTTCGGTATCGCGCCGGTGATGCCGCCGGTCCGTGTGGGATAATGCGGTTAGGGGCCGCCGGAGTCGTTTTACGGCCGGAGGCATCGAATCATCGTGGACAAAAATCCTTTCTTTTTCGAGCATTACGGGCTGGCGGAGCGCGACCTGGAACGCTATCTGGCGGCCGCGCTTTCGGCTGGTGGAGAGTACGCCGACCTTTATTTTGAGTATCTTTCCTCGACTTCGCTCATGGTGGATGAGTCCATGGTGAAGTCGGCTTCGCAGGGAATCTCGGCGGGGTGCGGTATTCGGGTGATTTCCGGCGAGCGCACCGGCTACGCCTACACTGACGACCTTTCGCCGCAGCGCATTCTGCACGCGGCGCGCACCGCGGCTTTGATCGCCAGCGGGCCGGCCAAGACCCCCAGCGTTGGGTTTCAGGAAAAGCAGGCGCGCAGCTTATATCCGGTGACGCTGCCTTCGGTGGATGCCGAGATCACTGCCAAAGTGGAGCTGGTGATGCGTGCCGACCAGGCTGCGCGGGCGTATGACCCGCGGATCAAGGAAGTGCGTTCGAGCTACGCCGACGAATTGCGGAACATTCTGGTGGTTGGCTCCGACGGGACTTTCGCCGAAGACTCGCAGCCTTTGGCCCGGATGAATGTTTCCTGCATTGCTAAGACCGAAACCACTTCGGCGCGGGGCAGCTCCGGCGGCGGTGGGCGAGTGGCGCTCGACTTCTTCTTCGGCGAAAAGACGCCCGAGTTCTTTGCCAAAGAAGCTTCGCGACAGGCGATTCTGCAGCTTGACGCGCGCGAGGCTCCCGCTGGAGACATGGAAGTTGTGCTCGGGCCGGGCTGGCCCGGAGTGCTGCTGCATGAAGCCGTCGGGCACGGGTTGGAAGCCGATTTCAACCGCAAGAAGACCTCGGCATTCGCCGGATTGATCGGCAAAGCGGTTGCCAGCGAGAAGTGTACCGTGGTAGATAACGGCACCATGCCCTGGCGGCGCGGCTCTCTCAACGTGGATGACGAAGGCAACGCCACCCAGGAGACAGTGCTGATCGAGAAGGGAATTCTGAAGGGTTATCTCAGCGACAAGCTTTCCTCGAAGCTGATGGGCATGGGCAACACCGGCAATGGCCGCCGCGAAAGCTACGAACACATTCCCATGCCGCGCATGACCAACACCTACATGCTGCCGGGCGAGGACGATCCCGCGGACATTCTTCGCTCGGTGAAGCACGGCATCTATGCGGTGAACTTCGGCGGCGGCCAAGTGGATATCACCAACGGCAAGTTCGTGTTCTCGGCCTCGGAAGCCTACATGATTGAAGACGGCAAAGTCACAGCGCCGATCAAGGGCGCGACCCTGATCGGCAACGGCCCGGACGTGCTGACGCGCGTTTCGATGGTCGGCAACGATCTGAAGCTCGACGAAGGCGTGGGCACCTGCGGCAAGGATGGGCAGGCCGTCCCGGTGGGCGTGGGGATTCCGACGATTAAGATCGATAGGCTTACCGTGGGCGGGACGGCGAAGAAGGATAGCGGCGGATTTATGCAGTGAGTATGGCGCGCATGGTCGCTCCTGCCACCACAGTAAAGCTGAGGCGTAACGCCGAGAGAGTAACGCTGAGTCAGCATCTGCATTGTCATCTCGAGCCCCAACGGCATTGTCATCCCGAGCGAAGCGAGGGATCTCGGTCTTAGGCGAGCCTTCCAGACAACCGAGACTCCTCGCTTCGCTCGGGATGACAAGACGGGGAAAGTTATGACAAGTTGGGGAGCAGCCGCCGCACAGCGGAGTTACTTTTATGCCTGAAACTCAACTCGAAACGACTCCACAAACAGAAATCGACCTGAAAGACTTGGCGCAGGACATCGTCCGTCGCGCCATGGCCGGCGGTGCTACCGCCGCCGAATGCGTGGTTCGCGAAGGCGATGAATTTTCCACACTCGTGCGGCTGGGCCAGGTGGAGACGTTGAAGGAAGCCGGCTCGCGGGCGATTGGCGTGCGCGTGTTCTATGGCCGGCGCTCCGCCAACACGCACTCCAGTGATTTCACCCGCGACGGCCTCGAGCGCATGCTCAAGTCTGCGCTGGAGCTGGCGAAGATCACTTCGGAGGATCCCTACTCCGGAATTCCCGAAGCTTCGCAGCTCGGCTCCATCCCCGGCGATCTCGACCTCTACTCGGCCGATGTTTACTCCCTGCCCGGGGAAGAGCGCATCAACTACGCGCGGCGCTGCGAGAAAGCGGCGCTCGATTATGATCCGCGCATTAAAAATTCTGAAGGCGGCTCCTTCGATGCCGCAACCGGCCACAAAGTCTTGGCCAATTCGCATGGATTTGTCGGCGAGTACAAGCGGTCATATTGCTCTGTGGCTGCTGTGCCCATTGCCCAGGACGAAGCTGGCGCCATGCAGCGGGATTACTGGTTTTCGGTCTCGCGCAATATGGCCAGGCTGGAATCGCCGGAAGAAGTCGGAAAGATCGCGGCACAACGCACTCTGCGCCGGCTGGGCGCGCGCAAGGCAAAAACCGCACAGGTTCCGGTGGTGTTTGATCCGCTGGTAGCTACTTCGATCCTTGGCCACATCTTTGAAGGCGTAAACGGCGACTCGGTCTATCGCGGTGCCTCGTTTCTGGCGGGGAAGCTCGGCCAGAAGATTGCCGCCGATCGCGTCAACCTCATTGACGACGGCACCATGCCCGGCGGCTTCGGCACCAGCCCATTCGATGGCGAAGGCATCCCTACGCGGCGAACTGTGGTCATCGAAAATGGAGTGCTGAAGTCGTATTTGCTCAACACCTATACCGCGAAGAAGCTCGGACTGCAGACCACCGCCAATGCCTCGCGCGGCCTGGCCGGAACGCCGGGAATCGGCCTGGGCAATTACTTCCTGCAACCGGGAAGCAAGACTCCACAGCAGTTGATTGGCGAAATTAAAGACGGCCTTTACGTCACCGAGTTTCTAGGCCACGGCGCGAATCTGGTGACCGGCGACTATTCGCGCGGCGCCTCTGGGCTATGGATTTCGGGCGGAGAACTAACTTACCCAGTGGAAGAAATCACCGTGGCGGGAAATCTCAAAGAGATGTTCCTGAATATCTCCGAAATCGCCAACGATCTGGAATTCCGCGGCTCCGTAGCCTGCCCCACGATTCGAATCGATGGGCTGACGGTTGGCGGGGAATAGAAAATTGCTGATTGGTGATGGATCCGGACTCGGTTCTGGGTTTTCAATCAACAATCAAAAGTCATCAATCAAAAATCAAAATAGTACAATTCCCCCATGGGCGGTCTGATTGAGCGTCCTCCGCTGACCGAAGAGCCTGATTCCAACTGGCGTCCCATCCTCATTGGCGTAGTACTGGTGGTCGTAGTCGTAGGAATTGTCGCTCTGCTGCTGCGAAGCACTCCTCCCAAGCCGCCCGCCGGGCCGCCGCCGTATGCCGCCAACCTCAAGATCTCCGACGTGAAGATGAGCGCGGCGGAGAATTTCGTGGGAGCTTCCGTTACTTACCTTGACGGTACGGTCACGAATACCGGCAACCAGACCGTCATCGGAGCCACCGTCCATGTAACCTTCAAAGACTCCCTCGGCCAGATCGCGCAGGCAGAAGATGTGCCGCTTCACGTCCTGCAGACCGGCGGACCTTACGACGACACCGCCGACCTGCGAATCGCACCGCTGGCCCCCGGCCAAAGCCGCCAGTTCCGCCTCACCTTCGAACACGTCAGCGCCGACTGGAACCACGAGTATCCAGAAGTAAAAGTCACCGACGTATCTGTAAAGTAGCCGCACAATGTAGGCGCGGGCGTCCTCGCCCGTGCAAGCGGATGAGATGGAATTGCAAGCGGCGATTCCGACGACTTCGGCGCTGCTGCTGCGAATCGCGCGCCACCGCCCCACGCGAGGACGCCCGCGCCCGTCCCCAAATCTTCTACAATGAAGTCATGGCCGGCTCCCAGCCCGTCCGTCTCACTGCAACGGTGAAAGCCGGCGGCTGTGCTTCCAAGCTGAGCCCGGCGGTGCTGGACGCGGTGCTCGCAAGACTCCCCAAGCAGAGCGATCCCAATGTCCTGGTCGGTTTTGATCACGCCGACGATGCCGGGGTGTATCAAGTCGGCCCCGGCCTGGCGCTGGTGCAAACCGTGGATTTCTTTACCCCCATGGTGGACGACCCGCACACCTTCGGGCAGATTTCGGCCACCAATGCGCTGAGCGATATTTACGCCATGGGCGGGCGGCCGATCACGGCGTTGGCACACGTCTGTTTCCCCGCCGGCGGCGACCCTGAGGTGTTGAAGCAAATTATGGAAGGCGGCCTCTGCAAGATGATGGAAGCGGGCTGCACCGTGATCGGCGGGCACAGCGTGCGCGATGAGGAGATCAAGTTTGGCTACTCCGTGACCGGACTGATCGATCCCGGCAGGATTCTGACCAATGCCGGCGCCAAGCCTGGGGATCGACTGGTCTTCACCAAGGCCTTGGGCACGGGCGTGATCACGACTGCCATTAAGAAAGGAACGGCAAGGCAGGGCTGGGCCGAGGCGGCGATCCGCTCCATGACCACGCTGAACAAGCGGGCGGTTGAGGTAATGCTTTCGCCGCGAGCGGCGGCGGGCCAGGGTGGAGTTAGCAGCGATCAGCGGCCGGGGCCCGGCTGTGCCGTCCATGCCATGACCGATATCACGGGTTTTGGCCTCATCGCTCACGCCCGGGAGATGGCTTTGGCGTCAAACGTATCTCTGCGCCTGTTCGCCGGCAGGATTCCACTATTGGCGGGCGCTCTGGAGTGCGTAAGAGCGGGAAATATCCCGGGCGGCTTGCTGGCCAACCGCGAGTTCGCGGAATGTGTAGTTGGCTGGCAGGAAGGCGTAAACGAGGACCTCAAGACACTGCTCTTCGATCCCCAAACCGCCGGCGGGTTGCTGGCTGCGGTGGGCGTGGAGAAGATTTCCGAGATCAGGCAGTCTCTGAACTCCGCCGGCGTACCCGCAGTCGAAATCGGAGAAGTCCTGGAGCGTGGCAAGCCACTGATCGAAGTAGCGGCGTAGTTCCTCCACAGAATTCCTGCCTTTAGAGTGTTCATCCGTCACAGACGAAGCCGGCTTTACTTTGCCATAATCCCGCTGTGTCTCCCGACTCTCTCGCTTCCACTTTGCGGGACTTCCTCGCCGGCGCCAGCGGCGCGGTGGTTCTCGAAGACCATGTCGTAGCCTTTGACCTGGCGCAATCCCGCTATTCCATCTCCGGCGAGCACAACAAATGCCTGCTGCATCTCTGGTCGGCGGAGCGGAATATCGTGCGGCGGATTCTCGATCTTGAGGTTAAGCCCGAAATGTTGCGCCTCCAGGTGCAGCGCCTTGGCCAGACCAAGCCCAGCAAGCTCGAGATTTGCCGTCAGCGCGACCATCGCACCCCGGCCGCCAAGCGCGCGGCGCGAATGTCGTACCACAGGCTGTTGCAGCGGGTCATGGAGCGGCAGTTTAGCGGATACGCCGTGGCGGAGCTTCGCAACTCGGTCGATCTCGAACGCTCCTTTGGACCGATCTACGCGCGTGGACTCCTGCGCCGCGGGCAGTCAGCCTTCGCCGTGCTCGGGGTGAACGCCCAGGAAACACAATCATCCATCGACGCCGCGCTGACCTTCGGAATTCTCTGGCTGGATCTCTGCCGTCAGAACTGGGCGGGCAAGGCATTAGTAGAAGGCCTGAAGCTTTTTGTCCCCGCGGGCTGCGCCGGCCTGGTGAGCGAACGCGCGGCACTTCTGGACCCCGCGGCTGCCAAGTGGAAGATTTACGAACTGGATGAACGGCAGGATGACCTCCGCGAGCTTGACCTCGAAGATCGGGGCAATCGATCCAGCCGTTTGGTCCACGCTCCCGACGAAGCCGCCCTGCAGGAGCGGTTCGCGGAAGCGATTGTTTACGTCCATCAACTGATGCCGGAGGTTGAGGTCGTCGCGCTCTCCGCCGCCGAGATCGCTTTTCGGCATCGCGGCCTGGAATTTGCCCGAGCGCGGCTGGGTCATGAGCCAGGCTCGTTCCGCGCTGCGCCCGAGATTGTATTCGGCGTGGGCTCGGAAGAGAAAGTCCTGAATGAGAACAATGGCGAAGCGTTCCGCCGTTTGGTGCGCAGCATTGGCGAGGTGCGGCACGCCGAGGGACCGCGAGACCATCCACTCTGGCGGATGCGCTCCGAGCGCTGGCTGGAATCCCTCGCAGCGAAGGACATCAGCGCCATCGACGAACGCCTGGATACGGCTTGCCTGTACTCGCAGGTACCAGCCTTCGCCTCCGCCGACCGCGGCGTCATCGACGTGCTCACCACCACCCGCGATGGCCGCCTCGCGGTGATTGAACTCAAGGCCGACGAAGACATCCACCTGCCCCTGCAGGGCCTGGACTACTGGACGCGCGTGGCCTGCCACCACGCTCAGGGGCACTTTCAGCGTTTCGGGTATTTTCCCGGGCGCGAATTATCCCCGGAGCCGCCGCTTCTGCTTCTGGTGGCGCCGGCGCTGCACATCCACCCCGCCACCGACACGCTGCTGCGCTACATCTCGCCGAAGATCGAATGGACGCTCGCGGCCGTGGATGAGCATTGGCGCAAGGGGGTGCGGGTAGTGTTCCGCAAAAGGCGCGAGCACTTGCTGCACAAATTCGGAGGGCGGGACCTGCCGCTCTCCGCGTAGCTGCTGCTTAATCCAGCTTCCAGGCCCCCAGCGCCCGCAGAACATCGACCAGTTGCGCAAGGTGATAGGCATTGTGATCGGCCACCAGCAAGGCTTCCCGCATAATGGTCTGCCCGTCTCCCCAGGGAATTTCCGCGAACAAGTCGGTACCGGGCGCGCTGACCAGCGCCTGCATCGCCTTGCGGTCCCTGGTGAAATTCTTGACGCTTTGGCTCCAGGCCGCAGGGTTGGGCGGAGCACTGCT
>DATJXG010000423.1:0-8187 GCA_035500455.1 Terriglobales bacterium
CAGGCGGACCACATTGCCCACCAGCTCATGCAGCCGGGCGAGGCTGTCTACCAAGAAGTGGTGCGTCATTTCGGCTCCGGCATTCTGAACCCGGACGGCAGCGTCAACCGCTCGCGCCTGGCGGAGGCGGCTTTTGGCCCGGCAGCGGACGCCGGAAAAGCCTCCCGGATACAGGAATTGAACCAAATCGTTCATCCTGCCGTAGTTAAGAGGCAGGAAGACTGGATGAACGAAGTGGGCCGGCGCGAGCCGCACGCCATCGCCGTGGTTGAGGCGGCGCTGATTCTGGAGGCCGGCGCAGCCCACCAGTTCGACCGGCTGCTGGTGGTCACCTGCCGGCCGGAGCAGCGGGTGGAACGCTGGGCGCAGCGCGTGAATGTGGACCGGGAAAGCGCCCGGCGCGAGGTCCAGCGCCGCATGGCGGCGCAGCTTCCCGACGAGGAGAAAATCCGGGCCGCTGACTACGTTATCGACAACTCCGGCTCCCTTGAAGACACAGAAAAGCAAGTGCGGGCTCTATTTCCCAAGCTGCAGGCGGAGGCCGCGTCACGATCGCAATCGCAGGAGGGCCCAGGAACATCTAATTGATGCAGGGAAAATTGAGCCATTCGCGTGAAATGCGCCGCAGCTTGGCAAAATCGCGTTCCTGGCCGCACACTAAAAGAGTAACCAGCGAGAATTGAGACCCGCCATGAAAGCCTTGCGCCCATTCCTGCTCGGCGTGATCCTTGCCGGAGCCTTCGTCTACTTCACTACCCACCGGTCCGGGTCCGTGCACCTCGCCGACTGGGTGGGCCGCCCGGACAAAGTGGAAATCACCGAGGCCGCCACCGGCGAAGGGCTTGATTCCGAAGAGCAGAACAACATCACGGTTTATCGGAAGAACATCCAGTCCGTGGTGAATATCACCTCGCGCGCCATGGCATTCGACTTCTTCAACGGACTGGTGCCGCAGGAGGGCCAGGGATCCGGCTTCATCATTGACAAAGAAGGCCACATTCTCACCAACTACCACGTGATCGCCGACGCCCAGCGCGTGGAAGTGACCCTGCACAATCGAAAGAAATATCCGGCCACCGTGATCGGCACTGATCGCGCCCACGACCTGGCGGTCATTCAGATCAAGGCGACCGACCTTACTCCCATGGTTCTGGGCGACTCCCGCAACCTGCAGGTCGGCCAGAAGGTGTACGCCATCGGCAATCCCTTTGGCCTTTCCGGCACGCTGACCCGCGGAATCGTCAGTTCGATCCGCTCGGTGCAGGAGCCGGACGGCATGATGATCGACGAAGCCATTCAGACCGACGCCGCCATCAATCCGGGCAACTCCGGTGGCCCACTATTGAATTGGCACGGGGAAGTAATTGGCATCAACACCATGATCGCCTCCAGCGTGGGGCAAAGCGCGGGTATCGGCTTCGCCATACCCATCAACACCGCCAAAGCGGTGCTGAATGACCTCGTAACCCTTGGCAGAGTGCGGCGCCCGGCCCTGGGGGTGCGCACCATGGAAATCGGCCCCGAGTTGGCCAGCCAAATGGGCTTGGCCGCCGATTACGGCCTCCTGATCGTTCAAGTCGTTCCCGGCGGTTCAGCCGATCGCGCCGGACTGCACGGCGGCACCGAACGCGCTTACCTGGGAAATATCCCCATCATGCTGGGCGGCGACCTGATCGTCGCCATCGACGGCCAGGACGTGCAGGACCAGCAAAGCCTCAGCCAGATCATGAACAGCCACCGCGCCGGAGATACGGTGCGGGTGACCATCTACCGCGGCAAGCGCAAGCTGGATGTGAATGTCTCCCTGGGCGAAGCCCGCGAGCAGGTCTAAGCATGCGTGCGCCGGCGTCTCGCCGGCACCTCGCGGTTGAGGCAAGATTCGCCGCCAGCAAAATCCGGTGAAGCTACAAGCACTCCGCCAACGGCGTACTAGCGTTCGCACGGGCGAGGACGCCCGCGCCTACATCATGCATATCCCAAACGCCGGGCTCCCGCCGGCAATCCAACTCCTTGAAAACCGCCGCCCTCTGGCATACTCTGAAACCCTGCTTATGACCGCCATCCTTTAATCCCGCTGGTTCGCACGAACGCCGCTCGCGCCGAAGTGTGCGCGAAATCCTCCCACTTTAGGCATTCTCAGCGAAAGGACTTCCCATGGAATTCGTCGATCAGGCACTCGCCCGCCGACTGGAAGCGGCCGAAGAGGCGCCACAAATGATGTACGCGCGCTTGTACGAGGAGCAGCATCCCGAGATTGGAGCCGCGGTTGAGCCCATCTGCGGCGGCCACATGATTTTTGCCGGATTGGGTTCTCCAGTCGGACGTGCGACCGGCTTGGGATTTGACGGGCCGGTTTTCCCAGCCGATCTCGACCGCGTCGAGGAGTTCTACCGCTCGAATCGCGCGCCCGCTCAGGTAGATGTCTGTCCGCTCACGGACGCCGGGCTGCTGGAGCTATTGAAGGATCGAGGGTACTCGTTCACTGAATTCAACAATGTTCTATATCGGCGGCTGACTCGGGAAGACATATCAGACGGAGAATCCGCTCAAGCGCCCGTCCGGCCTGCAGCCGCGGGCGAAGCCGAAAAGTTCGCTGCCGTGATTGAGCGCTGCTTCTTTCCCGAGGGCGGCGGCCCACCCGATCTCGCCGGCATGTTCGTCCCAATGTTCCAAATGGATGGCACCCTGCCCTTCGTTGCCGAGATCGAGGGCCAGCCCGCGGCTTGCGGCTCCGCTCTGCTGATTCCCCAGCACGGCGTCGTGGCCCTGTGCGGTGCGGGCACGCTGCCTCAGTTCCGCAGGCGCGGCTTGCAGACGGCCCTGATCCGCGCGCGCATGGCGGCAGCGTTCCAGGCCGGCGCTGAATATGCAGTCATCGTCACCCGGGGCGGAACGGCCTCTCAGCGGAACGCCGAGCGGGCCGGCCTTCGGTTGGCCTATAGCAAAGCCACGTTAGTGAAGGAATTTCAGTCCGCAGCTTCCTGAAGGATTTCCGCGGGAGTAAGTGAAGGGAATGAAAGGGCGCGGTGCCCGAGCAGACCCGCGCCCTCGCTCCGGCCGCGAAGCCGGAGAATGAGAACCTGCCACAGAACCGGGAAGACCAAAATGAAGCAGGGTTCCCGGCGAAGAGAGAGACAGCGCCTACATCGAATGCGCCGCCGGCAATGCCACCACCCTCGCAGGTTCTTTCCGCTCAACTTGCCCGGGATTTGTCCCAGCAGCGGGCTTTTCGCGAGGTTGATTCGCACCAGCCTGGTTCGCACAAGCTTGGTTCACACCAGCTTGGTTCACGCCGGCTTGGTTCACGCCGGCTTGAGCCGCGCCGGCTTGCAGCGTCGCATCGAACTCTACCAATCCCGATTGCAGCAAACCGGTCGCCAGCAGATCTTCCGCCGGCATCGGCGGGCACAGAATGTTTGCCTGCACCAGTTCCACGCCTAGTTGCTCCAGCGCCCCTAAATCGCCCAGAGACTCGGCGCCTTCCCCCACCACGGAACTATCCAGCGCGTCCGCCAGGGTGACGAGCGATTCCACTACGGCGCGGCGTTTCTGGTCCACGCACAATCCCTGGACAAAGTACGCATCCAGTTTGAAGTAGTCGGGGTGGCAATCGAGCATCATGCGATAGTTCGATTGCCCTAACCCGACATCATCCAACGCAATGCGTACCCCAAAGTCGCGCAGGGCGGCAATGGTAGCGAGCATCGCGGGGATGTTACGCGTGGGGGCGTGTTCCACAATTTCCACGGTGAGGCGATGCATCGCCAGAGAGTGCTTGGCGGTCTCCTTTTGCAGGAAGACGGCGAAATCCGGGCTCTCTCCCAGGGTCAGTGCATGCACATTGATATTGAGACGGAAGTTCGACGGCAAGGCGGCAGCGGCGGCGCAAATCGTGGCGATGCAGGCGCGATCGACTTTGGCTTCCGCCTTCTTGCGGCGCACGTAGTCAAACAGCACGTCAGCGCCTTCGAAGTTGGTGCCGCTGGGGCCGCGCACCAGCGCTTCCAGAGCGTGCACCTGATTCACCTTGCCGCTGAACCGGAAAATAGGCTGAAAACGGGCGCTCAGTTGGCCGGGCTCCAGCAATCGTTGCAGCAGGGACTGCTTCATGCGTTGCCGCCTGTCAGCTGGCTGACGGTATGCACAAGATCGGCCAGGCGCGTCGGCTTGCGGATAAACGCATCCACCTGGTGGGACAATGCCTCCGATTTCAGCTCCGGCCAGCCATAGCCCGTCAGCACTACGATGCGCGTCCGCAGCGCCAGTTCGCGAATATGCTTCACCAGCTCCAGGCCGCCGAAGCCGATCTTGTTGAGGCGCAGGTCCGTAATCACCACGGAGTAGGGAAAATGCGCCAGCAGGCTCTCTGCCTCCTCCAGTTCCTGGGCGCAATCCACGCGATATCCCAGCGCGCTGAAGTGTTCTCTGTAGGCGTACGCCAGTTGTTCGTCATCATCGAGGATGAGGATTCGATCTATCATGCGCTATCTTGATGCACGCCAGCCGCCAAGCGCGAAGGCAGCGATCTTGTTGAGAACAAGCGGGCCGAGGCGCCCCACAACTCGCAGGTGTCCGAAATTCTGCTGCCACTGTTTGGAAATCGGACAACGCGCAGCTTCCACTCCCCGGAGCCACGGGGCGAAACCGCACGCCACACGCCTCCTGCGGACGAAATCCACAAGAGCTTCCAGGCGAAACTTTGGAGAATTCCGGCCCGTTACGGCAGTAATTTGAGACCGTTTTGGAACACCAGTATCGTGAGGTCTGGCTCAAAGGCCCGATTCAGGAAAGGCGTGCCATGCCTGAGACCGCCGCCAGAACTGCGACAGCTCCCGCTTTGCCGGTTGAGCCAGCTGATATTCCACTCGCTTACCACGGCCACTTCATCGGCCAACTCGCCAGCACCATGGCAAATCAGCTCAACAACATTCTCATGGCGGTCACCAGCTCCGCCGAGCTGGAATTAAGAAAAGCCCAGCCCAGCGAAAAACAAACGCTCGAACAGATATTGAACAACGCCGCCCGGGCCACATCCCTGATCCAGACTTTGCTGGTTTTCAGCCGCAAACACTCGCCCTCGCCTCAGCCGGTGCGTCTGAATGCCTTGGTCACGGAAACCGGGACTTTGATCCGCCATCTGGCCGGCGAGCAGGCCGAGCTGTCTTTCCGCCTTGCTCCACAGGTGCAGCGGGTGATTGGCGACGACGTCGAGATTCAGAAGCTGCTGCTTGGCTTGGCGCTGAATGCGGCGGGCAGCGGCGGAAAAGTCAGCATCGCCACCGACGAGACCGAGCTGGGTGCGGAATTCCTGGCCGGCCTTCCGGACGCCTGTCCCGGGCGGTTCGTGGTGTTGTCCGTCGAAGAGGAAAACACGCCGCCTGCGGGGCCGGAATATTCAGCGGACCAGGCCGGCGACGCAGCTTTCAGAGTCCAGGCCACGATGGCGGCAGCCGGAGCTATCGCGCGAGCCGCCGGTGGCCTGTTGCAGGCCGGCGAACCCGGCGGCACGAATGTAAACTTCAAGATCTTTTTCCCTGAGTGGGGACACGCAGTTCCCGAGGAGCGGGCGCAAACTCCGGCCAAGGCGGCTCCATCGGCGACCATTCTGATCGTCGAAGACGATGATGGCGTCCGCCTTCCCGCCGCCGAGTTCCTCAAGATGGAAGGCTACAAGATTCTGCAGGCGCGCACCGGGCCCGAAGCGCTGCATATCGCGCTGCGCAACCGCTCCGCCCTCGACTTGCTGATTACCGACATCGTTATGCCCGAGATGGGCGGCCACGAAGTTGCCGCCAGACTTCTGGAAATGCATCCCGAGCTTAAGGTGCTGTACATGTCGGGTGATCCGAATCAGAGCCTGATTGGGCAGGTGGTCGAAGAAGCGCAAAATACCGCGCTGCAAAAACCATTTTCCCTCAAGACGTTGCACCACCGGATTAAGGAACTGCTGAGCTAGGTCGCCGCGCTACCCCGGCCCAAACCTGTGCCGACTGCGGTAAGAAAGGTTTCTCCAGCCGCGACATGTCCCCGCGCGATTGCTCCACCGAAATCAAGCGCCTCCGCCAGGCTCTGGAGGAAAGCGATGCGCGCCGCCAGGCCCTGCTCCATTCCGCCCTCGATTGCGTGATCTGCGCCGACGACCGGGCAAGAATCACCGAGTTTAACGGAGCTGCTGAAAGAGCCTTCCGGCTCTCCCGTTCCGCCGCCCTGGGCAAAGATCTGGTGGCCACAATTTTTCCGCCAGTCCTGCGCTCCCGCCATCGCCAGGAACTGTTCGTTTCGCAGACCGCGAAGGGCGTTGACCTGCTGGGCAACCGGCTCGAAACCCGCTGCCAGCGCGCCGATGGCACCATGTTCCCCGCGGAAATCACCGTCACCACTACACGCGTCAAGAAAACGTCCTTCACCGTCAATGTGCGCGACATCACTGCCCGCAAACATGCCGAGGAGGCGGTTCTTTGGCTGGCCGCAATTGTGGAATCGTCTCAGGATGCGATCATCGGCAAGGATATGGACGGCAACATCACCAGTTGGAACAAGGGCGCGGAAGTGATGTATGGATACACTCCCGCGGAGGTCATCGGCCGAAGCATATCCCTGCTGATGCCGGCAAGACGGAAAGACGACCTCGCCAAAATTCTGGCTGAATTGCGGGCCGGACGCCGCCTCTCGACCTTCGAGACAATACGGGTAACCAAGCGCGGCAAGCTGATTTATGTTGCCTTGAGCGTCTCGCCGGTGCGAGACAGCGATGGCACCGTGATCGGGGCATCGGTCATTGCACGCGACATCACGCAAAAGAAGGCGACCGAGCGGGCCCTGCAAAAAGCCAACGAGGCCAGCATCTACGCCTCGCCCATTCCTGTGATCGCCGCAGACCTTCAGGGCCGCGTCCTGATGTGGAGCCCGGCCGCCGAACGGGTCTTCGGCTGGACCGAAGCCGAAGTGCTCGGCAAGCCCAACCCGATCATTCCCGAGTCAGATGCCGAAGCCACGGCGCGCATGCGCCAGCACGTGGCTGCCGGGGGCGTGCTTACCGGAATCGAACTGCGCCGGCTGAAACGTGACGGCTCGGCCATTACCGTAAGCCTTTCCGCGGCTCCACTCTGGAACGCCAACCGCGCAGTGCGGGGAATTATCGGGTTTCTGAACGATATTACCGACCGCAAGATGGCCGAAGAAATGCTCCGCGCGGCGGAGGAAAAATACCGCAGCATCTTCGAGGGTGCCATCGATGGAATCTATCAGACCACCCTGGAAGGCCACTACATCTCCGCGAATCCCGCTCTCGCCCGCATGCTGGGTTTTGCCTCACCCGAGGAACTGGTGGCCGCCCGCCAGGATATCCGGAACCAGGAGTATGTGGACCCCGAATTGCGCGAAAAATATGTCAGCCTCATGCAGGAACACGGTGCCGTGCAGAATTTCGAATACCAGGTGTATCGCAAGGATGGCAGCGTGATCTGGGTGTCAGAAAACGCCCACGTGGTCAGAAATGAAGCCGGCAATCTTCTCTACTTTGAAGGCACGGTGCAGGACATCACCGGGCAGCGCGAACTGGAAAACCAGATGCGCCAGATGCAGAGGATTGAGGCCGTCGGCCGCCTGGCCGGGGGCGTTGCCCACGACTTCAACAACATCCTCATGGCCATCAGCAGCTACGCCGAACTGCTCTCCAACCGGATGGATGCCGCCGATGGCAACCGCCGCTATGTCAGCGAGATCGACAAGGCCATGAACCGCGGCGCCTCCCTGACCCAGAGCCTGCTGGCGTTCAGCCGCAAACAAGTGCTTTCTCCCAAGGTGGTGAACCTGAATGTGCTGGTGGCGCAGGAAATCGACATGCTGAAGCGCCTGATTCCTGAGAATATCGAACTCAAGTTCGCGCCCACTCCCGGATTGGGGCAGGTGAAAGTCGATCCTATTCAGCTCGAGCAGGTGGTGATGAACCTCGTGATCAATGCCCGGGATGCCATGCCGGACGGGGGGGTGATTCGCATCGAGATCGAAGACGGCGCTGCTCTCGAGCAACTTCCCGGCCAATTCATCGTTCTGACGGTGACTGACAACGGCTGCGGTATGAATGCCGATACCAAAGCCCACATCTTCGAGCCGTTCTTCACCACCAAGGAACAGGGCAAGGGAACCGGGCTGGGACTGGCCACCGTCTTCGGCATCGTGAAACAG
>DATJXG010000424.1:0-13736 GCA_035500455.1 Terriglobales bacterium
GTGGTTTTATGCGTCGGGCTGATTGCCCCCGGAGACCCGGCTTTGCTCGCCGGGGTGAGGCAACCGCAAGACTCCGGAGCTCAAGAACAGGCGCCGAAGATTCCGAATGACCAGTTGGATTCTTTGGTGGCACCCATCGCCCTCTATCCGGACCCCCTGCTCGCGCAAGTGCTTGCCGCTTCCACCTATCCATTGGAAATCGTCCAGCTCCAGCAGTTTTTGAGTAAGAACCCCAACCTGAAGGACAAAGCCTTGGAAGAGGCGGTGATCAAGCAGGATTGGGATCCGAGCGTCCAGGGCCTCGCTGGCCTCCCGGATGTTGTCAAGCGGCTGGCGGATGACATCCAGTGGACCACCGACCTAGGCAACGCCTTTCTGGCGCAGCAGTCTGACGTGATGGACGCCGTCCAGCGCATGCGCGCCAAGGCCAAAGGGCAAGGGAATCTGAAGTCCAATCAGCAGATGAAGGTCGAAACCCAGACGGTCGAAAGTAAGCAGGTTATTGTCATCCAGCAGGCCAATCCGGAGGTCGTTTACGTTCCTAGCTACAACCCCACAGTCGTATATGGCCCGCCGGTTTATCCCTATCCTCCCGTCTACTATCCTCCGCCGGGATACTACGCCGCAGGGATGGCCCTTTCCTTCGGCGTAGGTGTGGCCATGGGAGCAATGTGGTCCGGGGGCTGGGGGTATAACACCGGGTGGCACGGCGGAAATAACAACATCACCATCAACAACAACAACAATTTCAACCGCAACTCGAACATCAACGGCGGCAACCGCAACAACGTCAGCGGTGGAAATCGTGGAGGCAGCGGCAACTGGCAGCACAATCCACAGCACCGCGGGGGCACGCCCTACTCCAATAAAGCCACAGCCAACAAGTATGGCGGGACATCGCGTGGATCCTCCCAGGCGGCGCGCCAGAACAGCGCTCGGCAGCAACAGGCCAGGCAGCAAGGAGGCGGCGCCGGCGGCCGTGGCGGCGCCGGCGGCGGGCAAGCCGGCAGTCGCGGTGGCGCAGGCGGCGGTCAAGCCGGCAGTCGCGGTGGAGCGGGTGGAGCACAGGCTGGTACCGCGAACCGCGGGGGCGCGGGCGGCGCGGATCGCGTCGGCAACCGCAGCGTTTCGCAGGGTGGAGGCGGTGGCGGGTCGAGGGGATCCAGTGGTGGCGCCTTCGGCGGGGCATCGGGAGGCAGCGGCAGTGCAGCGCGGTCCAGCAGTTCGCGCGGTGCCTCCAGCATGGGCGGCGGCGGTGGCTCCCGCGGCGGTGGTGGTGGCAGGGGTGGCGGTGGCGGCGGGCGGAGGAGATAGGCCATGACAAAGGAGACTCCAATGAGCACAAGAAAATTGAACGGCCTTGTCGCGGTCGCGTTCTCCACGATCCTGGTGATTCCCTTTTCCCTTGCTTTGACGCCTCGCGCACACGCGCAGGCGGCATCGCAGACGGCCGGGGAAGGTTTCGCCACGCCCAAAGAAGCTGCCAATGCCCTGATCCAGGCCGCGGGAAGTTATGACGTTCCTGCTTTGCTGAAAATTCTCGGCAAAGACGGCGAAGATTTGGTCGAGTCTGCCGACACGGTTGCTGACAAGAATCGCGCCGAAAAGTTCGCGGCCCTCGCCAACGAGAAAACCGAAGTGACCACCGACGCGAAAAACAAAGCGCGCGCAACGGTCACCGTCGGAAACGACGATTGGCCGCTCCCCATTCCCATCGTTTTGAGGAACGGAAAGTGGTATTTCGACGCCAAGGCCGCCCACGATGAAATTTTGCGGCGGCGTATCGGCTCCAACGAGCTCGACGCCATCACTATCTGCCGCGGTTACGTTGAGGCCCAGGAGGACTACGCGGAGACGATCCACGACAACTCCGGCGTCAACCAGTACGCCCAGAAGATCATTAGCACGCCCGGAAAACAGGACGGCTTGGCCTGGCAAAATCCCGATGGGACCTGGGGCGGTCCGGTCGGCGAAGGTATAGCTAAGGCTATCGGGGAAGGCCACTCGAGTAAGACAGAACCCCTCCATGGCTACTACTTCAAAGTTCTGAAGGGCCAGGGCCCGTCCGCGCGGCTAGGCCAACTGGATTACGTAATCAACGGCGCCATGATCGGAGGCTTTGCGCTGGTGGCATGGCCGGCGGATTACCGAGTGACCGGGGTGCAAACATTCATCGTCAGCTACGATGGCGTCGTCTATCAAAAAGACCTGGGCCCGGATACGGCGAAGATTGCATCGGCCATGGAGCGCTACGATCCAGACAAGACTTGGCATGAAACCGACGCCAACTGGTGACATCTGTCGGTCGTTTGTGCCCGCTCTCTTTGGAATTTCGGGAAAACTGTTGAATCCGAATGGGCGCGACAATCTTACTCGGAAATTCAAATCAGGAGAGTAAATCGTGCGATCGAATCTTAAGTTCTTGCTGGCTTTCGCCGTTTTAGGTTTTTCAGCGGTCAGCACTTCCGCGCAAGCGCCGTCCGAAGAACCGGCTTCCAGCCTCATCAGCAAGTCGGTCAAGGCCATCGGATTTCAGGTCGGAGGCGGCGGGACGAAAGTGGATATGAAGGGCACGGAACTCATGCCCTCCGCCGACGGTGAAGCCAAGGTCGAGGCCAAGAAGGCCCTGACGACCATTCAGGTTTCGCTGGCTGGAATAACAGATCCGAACAAATACGGCAGCGAATTTCTCACCTATGTACTCTGGGCTGTTTCCGTTGAAGGACGCACCATCAACCTGGGCGAGCTCCTGACGAACAAAAATGGAGAGGCCAAACTCGAAGCCACAACCCAACTGCAAACGTTCTCCTTGGTCGTGACTGCCGAACCGTATTTCAACGTGCGACTCCCAAGCGAAGTCGTGGTCGCGCAGAGCGCAATTCGAAAGGATACGAAGGGGAAAATTTTTCCGGTAAATGAATATAGGCTCATGAAGCGCACCCAGTACGAAAAGCTCGGAAATCCGTTGGCCCTCACCTTGGACGTCAAGAATGTCCCGCTGGACATGTATGAAGCACGCAACGCCGTGGACATCGCCAAATCGCGCGGCGCTGACAAGTACGCGCCGGAAATTTTCTCCAAAGCGCAAGCCAGCTTGCAGACCGCAGAAACCGCTCTAGCCAGTAAAGCGAACAAGAAGGACATTATTTCGACAGCCCGGCAGGCCGTCCAGTTCGCGGAGGATGCGCGCACGCTCGCGGCCCAGCGCCAGGAACAAGAGCGCATCGCGAAGGAACGCGAGGCTGCCGCCGCCCAAGCGAAAGCCGAGGCCGAGGCTAAGGCCGCTGCCGAGGCCAAACGCCAGGCCGAGTTGACCGCTGCGAAGGAAGCGCAGATGAAAGCGGAGGCGGAATTGGCCGCCGCGAAAGCCAAGGCCGAACAAGACGCTCTCCGCGCCAAGGAAGAGGCCGCCAAAGCGGAAGCAGAACGAAACCGCAAGGCTGCCGAGGCCTTAAGAGCCCAATTGCTCGAGCAGTTCAACCGCATTCTTCCCACTACCGACACTCCGCGCGGCCTGAAAGTGAATATGGCCGACGTGCTGTTCGCTTCCGGCAAATATGATCTCCAGCCGTCAGCGCGCGAAGCCTTGGCGAAGCTCACCGGAATTGTCCTGGGACACCCGGGACTCAAACTGGATATCGAGGGTCATACGGACAGTGTAGGAAGCGACGCATTCAACCAGGAGCTCTCTGAGCAGAGATCGAATGGTGTCATGCAGTACCTCGTCTCCCAAGGCCTTCCGCAAAACTCCATTACCTCCCGCGGATTCGGCAAGACAGATCCGATTTCCAGCAACGATACCCCGCAAGGCCGCCAGCAAAATCGGCGCGTGGAAATCATCATCTCTGGCGAGGTCATTGGGACAAAAATCGGCGGGCAGGGGACGTCATAGATATCGCCCACACCGAATAAATCCCACCTCTCGAGCGGGCGTCTCGGCCGGTGATTTATCAGGAAGTAGAAAGAAAAGGGCAGCGTTGGATAGTGGGATTCGCCGTGCCGAGCTTGCTCGCCCTGACCTTGGATTTCCCTGTGCCCTATTATGTGCAAGAGTTGTTTGTTTTGTCACTCGCGAACCAAATCTCCGTTCCGGCCGTGCGAAGAGCATGTCGGAACACCATTTTTCAGAGATCATGGCCAACCCCCCGCTGATTTACCACACGCGGGTACACGGGAAGACAGCATCGATGTCGGCGAGGCTTTCGCCGGCTATCGGAAATCGCTGCCGGACGACCGGTGTGCACTCTACGATCGGTTTGCGGCCAAGGATGTCGCGCTCAAGGTAGTCGGGGTCGGTCACGTCGGCACCTGGTGCTCCCTGGCGCTCATGGCGGCTGGCACAAAGGATCATTTTTTCCTCCGGATTAAAGAGGCGTGTCCCTCGGTGCTGGCGGCGTATGCCGGCAGGAGCATGTACGTGAATCATGGGCAGCGGGTCGTGAACGGATGCCACCTAATGCAATCGGCGAGTGACATTTTCCTTGGCTGGACGAAGAACAAGCCCGGCCGGCGTTTCTACGTTCGCCCGCTCCGGGACATGAAGATGGAGGCTCCGGTCGAGCATTTTCATCTGGGCGAGATGGTGACGTATGCCCATTGTTGAGGATGGACGTTGGCGCGGGCGCATGCGCGCTCTGCCGCAACCGCGCCGATCAGCGGATACCTAGGCAAAAGCGAGGCCTTCGACACTGCCTTCGCGGCGTTTGCCAAGGTCTACGCCGATCAAAGCGGACGCGACCATGCAGTTTTAAGGAAGGCGGTGCGTTCAGGACGCGAAAAAGCCGTCATGGAGTGAAACTAACCGATCAGCTCAAGGATGACACCCAGAATGAAATCCACACCTCACAACACGCCCGTCCGCTTCCCCATCCTGCAGGGGGTGCTGCCGATTACGGTCGCTCAGATCCCGACTGAAATTCTTGCTGGTATCACGCTGGCGGCCATCGCTATCCCGGAGGTGATGGGCTACACCAAGATCTCCGGTACGCCGGTGGTCACCGGTTTGTACACTATGCTGATCCCTACTACGCTGTTCGCCATGTTCGGCTCCTCACGGCACCTGGTGGTGGGTGCCGATTCGGCGACTGCAGCCATCCTAGCCGCAGGTCTCGTGGGGATAGCATCCGTCGGTTCAGAGCAATACCTGGCGTTGGCCGGCGTGCTGGCGCTGATGGCCGCGGCTTTCCTGGTTCTGGCGCGCGTCATGCGTCTTGGGTTTCTGGCCGACTTTCTCTCGCGCACCGTCTTGATCGGGTTCCTGACCGGGGTCGGCGTTCAGGTCGCGTTGGGGCAGTTGACCGGCATGCTCGGCCTTGAGGGGGGCGGCCATGGCACTCTGGGGAAGCTTTGGCACAACGTGCAGCAACTGGGACAGGTCAACCGCCACGAGGTGACGATCGCATTAGCGACGCTGGTGGTCATCATCGGCCTCGAAAAGGTTTCGAAGAAGATTCCGGGGGCCTTGATCGCGGCGATCGGCGCCATCGTCGCAAGTTGGGCGTTGGGACTCGACAAGCAGGTGCATGTTGTCGGAGCCGTTCCGGGTGGCCTGCCATACCTTGGGTTGCCAAAGGTGGACTGGAACTGGCAGGTCATAACGACTTTGGTCCCGACAGCCTTTGCGATGTTCGTGGTCATCCTGGCACAGAGCGCGGCGACTTCCAGCGCCTATGCCACGCGCTACGGCGAGAGTTTCAGCGAGAACACGGACCTCGTCGGTCTGGCCCTGGCCAATATCGGCGCCGGCTTGTCCGGCACCTTCGTCGTCAACGGCAGCCCAACCAAGACGCAGATCGTCGACAGCGCGGGAGGGCGCAGCCAACTGTCGCTCCTGGTGATGGCGGCGATCGTCTTGCTGGTCCTGCTCTTCCTGACCGCACCGCTGGCGTTCATGCCGGAAGCGGCCTTGTCGGCCATCGTGTTTCTCATCGGCATCGGCCTGATTAATCTTGCGGGGATGCGGAGGGTCTACGAGCAACGGCGAGCGGAGTTCTGGGTGGCGCTGGCTACCACGCTGACGGTCGTGGTGGTTGGCGTCCAGCAGGGGATCTTGCTCGCCATCGCGCTGTCGCTCATCGAACACACCCGCTATGGGTATCGTCCGAAGAACGCGGTGCTCGTGCCGGGCGAATCGGGAGGCCGGCAATCACGGCCGGTGGCCACGGCCGCGCAGGCCGCGCCTGGCCTGATCATCTACCGGTTCACGCACAGCTTGTACTATGCGAATTGTCACCAGTTCGCGGATGAGATCACGTTTCTCGCGAATTCCACTAAGCCGCCTCTGCGCTGGCTCTGCCTCGACGCGTCCGCGGTGGATGATATCGACTACTCGGCAGCGGAAACCCTCCGGTCGGTTCACGCAATGTTGCAGGCGAGAGGCATACGCCTGATCGTTGCAGAAGAAATGGAGGACATCAAAAGCACGGCTCGTTATCAATTGCGTGAGCTGCTCGGCGAGGATGCTTTCTACGACCATCTGGAGGGCGTCATGAAGCAGTATCGGCAGCAGTTCAACGTGCCGGTTCCTTCCAGGCATGCAGACCCGAGTCCCGGGGAGGAGGATGGAGACGACTGATGATAACGCCGCCGGCCCCAATGAACAGCGCGACCTCTTTAAAAATGAAGAGTACGGAAGGCCAATAACCTGAAAGTAGAAAGGAGCCGAATCATGAAGAATGACAAGAAAAAGAATAAGGAAAAAACCCAGGCTGAAGAGTCCGGCAAGGGGCTCAGCAAGGTGAGCACCAAAGAGGTCTCTGCCGACGAACACGGGAAGAAACTCAAGAACAAACGCTATGAGAAGGAACTGGGCAAACTGCATGTGGAACTGGTCAAGCTCCAGGAATGGGTCAAGGCCAAGGGGCTCAAGGTCTGCATCGTCTTCGAGGGGCGCGACGGTGCCGGCAAGGGGGGGACCATCAAGGCGATCACCGAGCGGGTGAGCCCCCGGGTTTTCAGGGTTGTGGCGCTCCCCGCACCCACGGAGCGGGAAAAGTCCCAGATGTATGCCCAGCGCTATTTTCCGCACTTTCCGGCGGCAGGCGAGGTGGTCATTTTCGACCGGAGCTGGTACAACCGGGCCGGCGTCGAGCGGGTGATGGGCTTCTGCACCGAGGACGAGGCAAAGCGCTTCTTGGACGTCGCGCCTGCCTTCGAGAAGCTGATGGTCGAATCAGGCATCATCCTCCTCAAGTACTGGCTCGAAGTGAGCCCGGAGGAGCAGACCCGGCGGCTGGAAGGGCGCATCGATGACGGCCGCAAGATCTGGAAGCTCTCCCCCATGGACGTACAGTCATACACCCGTTGGGACGACTATACCAGGGCACGCGATGAAATGTTCGCAGCGACTGACACGTCCTGGGCGCCGTGGTTCGTGGCCAATTCCGAGGACAAGAAGCGGGTGCGGCTCAATATCATCAGTCACCTGCTCAGCAAGGTCCCGTACAAGAAGACGCCGCAGGAAAAAGTGAAGCTGCCGAAGCGGCAGGTCGGCCGCAAGTACAAGGCGGTAGACTTCCCGTTCAAGTTCATTCCAGAGGCCTTTTGAAGAGACGCGTGAGTAAAGCAATGACGCAGATGGTTGGTATCATCCAAGCTCAAAGGGTTACCTGCCGGTTAAGAGTGACTTTTCCCCGGCGCTGAGTGACTGAGTAAAACGAAAAGAGATTGGCGATGAAGAACTTCGAGGCGGTGACATGACAGAAACAACGATAACAAGCAGCGGCTTCCTCTTTCGCGGCAGCCCGGTGAGGCGCGTCCACGTGATGGTGAAACCGACCGGCGCGCACTGCAACCTGGACTGCACTTACTGCTACTACCTTTCCAAGGAACAGCTCCTGAAGAAACCCGAGAACTGGCGCATGTCCGATGAACTGCTCGAAGAGTTCATCCGCCAGTATTTCGCCAGCCACAACCACAAAGAGGTGATCTTCTCCTGGCAGGGGGGGGAGCCGACCCTGCTGGGGGTCGACTTCTTCCGCAAGGTCGTTGCCCTGGAGAAGAAGTACTGCCCGCCCCATGTCCGCTACGAAAACGATCTCCAGACCAACGGCACCCTCCTGGACGACGCCTGGTGCCAGTTTCTCCATGACGAGAATTTTCTCGTCGGCCTCTCCATCGACGGTCCGCAGGAACTGCACGACGCCTACCGGAAAGACGGTGCCGGCCAGGGGAGCTTCGCCCGTGTCTTCAAGACTGCAAAGCTGCTGCGCACACACAAGGTCAACTTTGCCGCGCTCTGCTGCGTCAACCGCCTGACAGCCAGGCATCCGCTGGAAGTCTACCGCTTCCTGCGCGACCATGTGGGGGCACAGCGCATCCAGTTCATCCCTGTCGTCGAACCGGCCAGCTTCCGCCAGGTCGCTCCCCAGCGCTGGGACCTGCAGCTGATGCCGGAACAGGGCTCTCCCCGTGCAAAGCCGGGTGGTGAGGGCTCCGTCGTCACCGACTGGAGCGTCGACCCGGACGACTGGGGGGATTTCCTCTGCCGGGTCTTTGACGAATGGTACTGGAAAGACCTAGGCAAGATCTACGTGAACTATTTCGATGCCGCGGTCGAGACCTGGATGGGACATCTGTCGCCCCTTTGCACCCAGCAGCCGATGTGCGGCAAGGGACTGGCCCTGGAGCGTGACGGTTCGCTCTATGCCTGCGACCACTACGTCTACCCCGAATACCGGGCCGGCAACATCAAGGAGAAACCGCTGGCGGAGATGGCCTTCTCCGGCCGGCAGGAGGCCTTCGGCAGGCTGAAGGAAGGTTCGCTGCCTCAGCAGTGCCGCGTGTGCGACTATCAGTTCACATGCTTCGGCGAATGCCCCAAGAACCGATTCACCAGGACAGCCGACGGAGAGGCCGGGCTCAACTACCTCTGCAGCGGCTGGCAGAAGTTCTTCGCCCACATCGACGAGCCGGTGCAGAAGATCGTGCGGAGCCTGGGCGAAACCGTAGCCAGGGAGCCTCGCAAGCGACCCGCCGAGCATTGGCGGCCGGAGAAGCGGTCATGAAATGGGAACAGCAGGAAAGCTGCGACGGTTATCAGCGGCTGCGGGTCGAAGCTGACTGGTCCGAACTGGCCGTCGATTACGACGATATGGTCAACCGGCATGCCCGGATCAGTCTCCCCGGCTTCCGGGCGGGCAAGACACCGCGCAGCGTGATCGAACAGCGCTTCCATGGAGAAATCATCGCCGCCCTCAGCCACAGGGCGGCCCGGCGCTTCGGCCTCCAGGCGGTCCGCGAGGCCGGCATGGCGATACTGGGGCCGGCAGAAGCGGAAGAGGTTGTCTGCGTCAAAGGGCGGCCCTTCCGCGCCCTGCTGCGTTTCTCTCCCCTGCCGCAGATCGACCTGCCTGATCTCGGCACCCTGGGGAGTGCGGCAGCCGGTAACGACCCTCGCGACCATATCTCGCTGCGGCTGCTGGAGCTGGTGAGCTTCGACCTCCCGCAGCGGCTGATACGAGAGGAGCTTGGCCGGGAAGGGAGCGACGCCGAACCGGGGAGTGCCGGGTGGCAGGCGGCCGGGGACCGGCTCCGGCTGATGCTGATCCTCAGGCAGATTGCCCGGCAGGAAGGTATCAGCGTGGACGGAACTGATCTGCAGCAGCGCATTGCAGAAAAAGCCGCGGAGTTCGGCACCACGCCGAAACGGTTGCAGGCAGAACTTGAACAGGAAGGGGGGCTGGAGCGGCTCAGGGACATGTTGCTGGCAGAGAGCACCTTGGAGTATCTGATGGAGAGAAACGGACAGGACAGACAATAAAGGAGGTAGGCATGAAAAAGACACCAGGATTAGCTGACAAGGCCACGAAGTGGGCGGCAGTCGGCTGCGTGCTGGCCGGTTTCACCCTCTGCCTGGCGGCAACGCCGCGGGAGGCAGCGGCAGCCGCCGAAAAGGAGGCGAAGAAACCGAACATCCTCATTATCTGGGGCGACGACATCGGCCAGTTCAACATCAGCGCCTACAACATGGGGATGATGGGCTACAAGACGCCGAACATTGACAGAATCGGTCAGGGGGGCGCGGTCTTCACCGACTGGTACGGCCAGCAGAGCTGCACTGCGGGCCGCGCCGCATTCATCACCGGGCAGTCGCCCATCCGCACCGGCCTCACCAAGGTCGGCCTGCCCGGCGCAAAGGAAGGCCTGACCAAGGCCGACCCGACCCTCGCCGAACTGTTGAAGCCGCTCGGCTACGCCACCGGCCAGTTCGGCAAGAACCACCTGGGCGACCGCAACGAGATGCTCCCAACAGTCCACGGGTTCGATGAGTGGCTCGGCAACCTTTACCACCTGAATGCCGAAGAAGAGCCGGAGAACGTGGACTACCCGGGCGACAAAATGATGGCCAACGGCAAGACCTTTCGCCAGAACTTCGGCCCGCGCGGCGTGATGCACTGCTACGCCACGGACAAGGACGATCCCACCGTCGATCCGCGTTTCGGCAAGGTCGGCAAGCAGAAATGCGAAGACACCGGCCCGCTGACCAAAAAGCGGATGGAGACGGTGGACGAGGAAGTCACCGCCGCCGCACTGAAGTTCATGGACAAGTCGGTGCAGGACGGCAAGCCGTTCTTCGTCTGGTGGAACTCCTCCCGCATGCACGTTTTCACCCACCTCAAGAAGGAGAGCGCAGGCAAAACCGGTCTCGGGGTCTATGCCGACGGCATGGTCGAGCATGACGGCCAGGTCGGCCAGTTGCTCGATGAATTGAAAAAACTGGGCATCGAAGACAACACCATCGTCATGTATTCCACCGACAACGGCGCGGAGTTCATGACGTGGCCCGACGGCGGCACAACGATATTCCGCGGCGAGAAGAACACCCAGTGGGAGGGCGGCTTCCGCGTCCCGACGCTCATCCGCTGGCCCGGCGTCATCAAGCCCGGCACGGTCGTCAACGACTTTGGTGCCCACGAGGACATGGTGCCGACACTACTGGCGGCGGCGGGCGATCCGAAGGTCAAGGAAGACCTGCTCAAAGGGAAGAAGGTCGGCGCCACGACCTACAAGGTCCACCTCGACGGCTACAACCTGCTTCCCTTCTTTAAAGGCGAAGTGAAGGAGTGGCCCCGTCACGAGTTCGTCTACTGGACCGACGGCGGCAGCGTCGCGGCGCTACGCTACGAAAACTGGAAGATTTCCTTCCTGCGGCAGAACTCCATAGGTATCAAGGTCTGGGAGACCCCGTTCGAGGAGTTGCGTTGGCCGATGGTGACCAATCTGCGCATGGATCCCCTCGAGCGTGCCTCGGATGAATCCATCGAATACCAGAAATGGGCCGCGGAGCGGATGTTCGTACTGGGACCCGCAGGCTACTTTGTCGGACAGTGGCTGCAGAGCTTCCGCGAATTCCCGCCGCGGATGAAACCGGGCAGCTTCAGTCTCGATCGCGTGATGGAAGCGGTGACTGCGCCACATCAAGGCAACAACTGACGATGGGCTCGCGGCGGGACGCTTCTACCGAAGCGCCCCGCCGCAACTTTATCTTCTGCATCAATCAGGATCGAAGGACATAACCTATGTCTACAGCCGACAATTGTTGATGAGTGGAGCGCATCATGAATGTCAACAAGCTGCGCAAGACGCTGTTCGTAATCCTTCTGGCACTAAGTGCAACCCCGTGGGTTGGGACTGCCGGGGCTTTGGTCATGGGGATTGTCCTTAGTCTGATATTGGGAAACCCATGGCCGCAGAAGACCGCGTATTACAGCAAAACGCTCTTACAGGTCTCGGTCGTTGGGCTTGGCTTCGGGCTGAGCCTTGGTGAGGTAATTCAGACCGGGAAGAACTCCATTTGGTACAGCGTCATCGGTATCGCATGCACCCTGCTCCTTGGGTATATTCTGGGCAAAATGTTCCGTACTGACAAGAACACGTCTGCCCTTATTTCGTTCGGTACTGCAATCTGCGGTGGCAGTGCCATAGCAGCCATGGCACCAGTACTGAAGGCAAAAAATGAAGAAACAGCCGTTGCCTTGGCAACGGTCTTTACCCTGAACTCTGTGGCCCTGCTGCTGTTTCCGTTAATAGGGCATTTGTTACAGCTTGATCAGAATACGTTCGGTATCTGGTCGGGGCTTGCCATTCATGACACCAGCAGTGTCGTTGGCGCAACATCGGCATACGGCGCACTTGCATTGACTATCGGAACTACCGTCAAACTTACCAGAGCTGTCTGGATAGCACCGATCGTAATGGCAGTATCTCTGATCAAGGGTGGGGAACAGAAGGCCAAGATTCCTCTGTTCATTATTGGATTCATGGTGGCGGCAACCATCAGGACCCTGCTGCCAACGTATGGGCATTACTGGGGAGAATTGGCTGCCATTGCCAAACAATGCCTTGTCATTACCCTTTTCATGGTTGGCGCGGGGCTTACCAGGGAAGTGTTAAGAACAGTCGGGATAAGGCCTCTGTTCCAAGCTGTTATTCTATGGGTGCTGGTGAGCGCACTTACTCTCGTTGCTCTGAGCTTGTTCGGTTTGGTATGAACCGGAAATACGGGGCCCGTCAAGTCCGACAGATCCCCAGGGGGCCGAACACCATGGTCCTACAAAAGTATATGAAAGCCTTCCGAATCGTGGCAAATATCGCCGTAGCAGGCGTCTTAGGTTTGTACGTCGTCGCGGTCGCCACTCGCATGGACCGGTTCAGCTGGGACTTGGTCACCGCCAGGTTGATAAGTTGCTAAATACGTTAGACGGAAGGGAGTATTGGATGAGATCGGATCGCATTTATTTCAGATTGAGCCGCTTGGCAGCTTTGACGCTGGGTATGCTGCTGCTGGCAGTCGTCGGGGCATACGCCCAGAACGACCCGCTTCCTTCATGGAACGACGGCAAGGCCAAACAATCCATCATCACCTTTGTCGAGAAAGTGACGAAACCCGGCTCATCGGACTTCGTGCCGGTGCCGGAACGCATTGCGACGTTCGACAACGACGGCACGCTCTGGTGCGAGAAGCCTCTGCCGGTGCAACTCTACTTCGTGATCGACCGCGTGAAGGCGCTCGCGCCGCAGCATCCCGAGTGGAAGGACAAGGAGCCGTTCGCCTCGGTGCTCAAGGGCGATATGAAGTCCGCCGCGGCCGGCGGGGAGCGCGGGCTCGTGGAAATGATCATGGCCACGCACACCGGCATGACCACGGTGGAGTTCGAGCGAATCGTCAAGGAGTGGATCGCCACAGCGAAACATCCCAAGACCGGCAGGCACTACACCGAGATGGTGTATCAGCCCATGCTGGAACTGCTTGCCTACCTGCGCGCCAACGGCTTCAAGACCTTCATCGTCTCCGGCGGCGGCATCGAGTTCATGCGCCCGTGGACGGAGAAAGTCTATGGCATTCCGCCCGAACAGGTCGTGGGGAGCAGCGTGAAGACGAAGTTTGAGCTGCGTGACGGCAAGCCCGTGCTCGTGCGTCTGCCGGAAGTGAACTTCAACGACGACAAGGGGGGCAAGCCCGTCGGCATCAACCAGCACATCGGCCGCCGTCCGGTGATGGCCTTTGGCAATTCCGACGGCGACCTGCAAATGCTCCAGTGGACCGCCGCCGGATCCGGCGCGCGTTTCTGTCTCTATGTCCACCACGACGACGCCGGGCGTGAATACGCCTACGACCGCAAAGATCATCTGGCGAAGCTCGACCAGGGTCTCGACGAAGCCGCCGCCAAAGGCTGGACGGTCGTGAGCATGAAGGACGACTGGAAGACAGTCTTCCCCCCGGAAATCATCGCCAT
>DATJXG010000425.1:0-2681 GCA_035500455.1 Terriglobales bacterium
GTGAACACGCGGCCGTCCACGAAATAGACGTCGGCACCGCTCTCGTTCTGAATGGCGAATTTGTCTCCGAACGAGAAGAGTTTCTGTTTCATGAGGTAGCGCATCGGATCAGTGTAACGCCTTGCAACTTTCCGCCCTGCGCAGGGTTGAAATAGGAAATAGAGGCCTGATTTTGAAGAAACTGCTGATTGGCGCAATGCTGGCCGCGGCGTTGCCGGGCGCGGAAACGCAATCGCTATTTGAAAGCGGTATGGGCTTTGTGCCGCAGGGGCGGATCGACGAGCTGGTGTCGGACCAGTGGAAGCGCCTGGCGATCCACACGCCCCGTCTCTGTTCCGACGCCGTGTTCGTTCGGCGCGCTTTCCTGGACGCGACCGGCACGCTGCCCACGGCGGAAGAGGCCTCCGCCTTCATGGCCGATTCCAGCCCCGCGAAGCGCGCCGCCCTGATCGACAGGCTACTGGAGCGCGAGGAGTTTGCCGACTACCAGGCGATGAAGTGGAGCGACCTGCTGCGCATCAAGGCCGAATTTCCCATCAACCTCTGGCCCAACGCCGCGCAAGGCTATTAACCTAAAAACGGCAGTTAGCCTGTAGCGTTGGCCAGGCGACCGGTACCTCCGAGAACCCTGCCGCCAAGGAAGTGTTGGAAGGCGGCGCTGAGAATCAGCTTCCAGCGCGCGGTTTGATTCAACTGCTCCGCACTTGTTTTAATACGCCGCAGGAACCCGCTTACCTTCGTCAGCGCCTGAGCAATCAGGCCTGCCTTGGCATGCGTGCTGGTCACTTCCACCGTGGTTTGATTGCTGTGCCGGGTTTGCCGAGCGATGCCGTGCAGCGCCAGCGGTCGCGAGGTGATCGCCTCGGCGTGCTTGTCCGGAATTCCCAGCCGCATGAAGACCGTCCACCAGTTGTAGATCAGAGCGGTCGTGCGCGCCATCACTTGGCACCTCTTCCGGTCGTGCGTGGTGAAGCCTGCCCATCCCCACTGGTTCTTCAACTCGTCGAAGTTATTCTCCGAGTCGCCCCGGTCCCGGTAGTGCTGCGCGACCGTGCGCACCTCGTCCCGCAGCGAGGTCACCAATACGGCGTACTCATAGAGCACGCCTCGATAGGCGGTTTCCGGCAGATCCAAGTTCATCTGTTTGGCGGCCTTCTTTTTCGACTGTTTCGGTTCGCCAACTTCCTTTCGCAACGGCCGCCGCAACACGATCACCCGCCGCGCCTGGCTCCAGCCGCTGAGCTGCAGCTCGCTGTCCAGACCTTGCCACTGTTGCCCCGCATCTACCCATTGGTCGTTGCCGAACAACTTCGCGATCAGCCTTTTCACATTGGCACTCTGCTTCAGTTTGAACAAGTAAGGAATCCCGCGCTGTTCGGCTCCTTCCATCGCTCGCGCCGTCCCCCAATTGCAATCCCCACGCAGAAACTGTGGCCGATTCTCCTGCCCCATTCGGTCCAGCAACTCCCATAACTCCGGCTGCGCAAACGATGCGGCGGTCTGATTTCCCGCCTGTACTTCCACATCCACCACCATGCGTAAGTTCGCGATGAAGTAACTGTGATAGGCATGCGAAGGCCGCCCTGGCTTTTGCGGATTGTATCCCACCTTCGCATCTTCCTGGTGCCCATACAACGGCTTCACCGTCGTGTCCACGTCCAACGCCCATGGCTCTTCCAACAACGGCTCGTAGCTGGCTCGCAGATGCCGCTTGAGCCACTCTTCGCTTTCCTCCTCTTCGAGCGCCGTCAAGGCCCGCCGCACCGAGTCCTCGCTCGCTACCTTCCTCATGCCCAGCAACCCCGGGTTCACCCCATCCCCCCGCAACGCACTGATGTGGGCATAGCGCCAGTGTCCCGCCAGCACCGATAACAAAATCGTCCCCAGCACGTCCCGCTTGTGAGGCGCATTCGGGCTGGTGTACCGCAGCGGGCAATCCTCCACCCACTTCTCGAACAGCCCGCTGGTCTTCAAAAACTCGATGAAGAACGGCATCAACCCCAGGCTACTCACACCTGCGTCGGGTGCCCATTTGAGCTGGATCTTGCCGGCGAAGGTGTCCAAGCTAATAGCAGTCTCGGAGGGCTCAATCCCCCCCGAGCGCAACTCACCCTCCGGGTTAGCCTTGACCAGTGCTTTTTCGTCGCTCATCTTCAACAGTATCAACTACTTTTCTACTTGAGCGAAAGACGGGCCGCCGTTTCTAGGTTCAAATACTCGGAAGCCGTCGCTTGGCCGACGGAACAACTCCGCGCGATCTGGCGCTGGCTCAGCCCCAGAGCATGCAGTCTCAGGACTTCCTTGATCTTGCGCACGGACAACCTTTCTTGCGGCAACCTGGATCCTCCACTTCTCAGTGGAGGCCAGCCTGCCGCCGGTTTGCCCAGCGGGCTTCATGAAGACGGCTTAAGAAATTGATTCCGACGATGCCGATCGCCATTCCGAGGACTGCCGAAAAGTGATCGGCTTCCTGTCGGAATCGTGATCGCCATCATCTCGGAATCGTGATCGGCATGACCTCGGAATCGCGATCGCCATCACCTCGGAGCGCTGATCGGCATCGCTCGGAATCCGCACGATCCCGATGACCGTGGATATCTATTTGCGTTTGACGGTGGAGAACCGGTCCTGACGAGCATCCCGCTGCATCTCGCTTTTGTCCGAAAGCGGAAGGCACAGCA
>DATJXG010000426.1:0-9668 GCA_035500455.1 Terriglobales bacterium
GCATCGGGGACAACTCTCTTGGGGCCAACCGCTTGCATCGCTACCGCGCTGGACATGCCGTCGCCTTTCCTCCGCTTGAATTTGCCGCTGCCTGGCTGGGCAGAACTTCCGTGCTTGCCCCAGGCCGCTGCAGGTTCACCAACTCCCGCACCTGGTTCAGCAGCGCAACTGCCCGGGCTGCCTGCTCAATCGCTCCTTCCACTGACATCCGCCATTCGCTTTCCGTCTGCGGCCGGATCAGCGTCAGCTCCAGCATTCCTGTCAACATAGTGAGAGGCTGCGCCATATCGTGCAGGCCGCGTGAGATTGCAGCGGTCGCCAGCGGTGCGGGCAGCGGTTGGGACAGATCGGACTTCTGATCGTGGGTTTCAGCGTGCATGGGGGATTCTCCTCAGTTGTCAGCCACTACGTAACCAACGCCGCGAATGGTGCGCAGCAGCTTCACAGGAAAGCTGCCGTCCACCTTGTCGCGGACGTATTTCACATAAACATCCACCAGATTTGTGCTTGCGTCATACGGGCTTTTCCACGCGTACTCCATCAGAGTCGCCCGCGATACCGGAAGCCGGGCATTCATCATCAGGCACTCCAGCACCAGGAACTCCTTGCCAGTGAGGTCCAGCCGTTTGCCCGCGCGCTCCACCCGCAATTCCTCGCGGTCCAGCACCAGGTCGCCTACTTGCATCACCTTGCCGGACTTGCGCTGGTTGCGCCGCAGCAGGGCGCGCGTCCTGGCGCTCAGCTCACGGAAGGAAAAAGGCTTGATCAGGCAATCGTCGGCGCCGCCATCGAGTGCGGTAACCCGGTCTTCCAACTGGCTGCGCCCGGTCAGGACCAGCACCGGCAACTGCGGCTTCGCCGGACGCAACTGCTTCAGCAGCGCCAGGCCGTCAAGTTTTGGCAGGTTCAGGTCGAGAATAACCAGATCGTATAGGGCCGTCTGGGCGGCTTGCAGGGCTGACTCTCCGTCGTGAACCAGGTTCACCGAATACTTGTCAGCTTCCAGACCGCGCTTGAGAAATTGCGCCAGCGGTACGTCATCTTCTGCAATCAACAGATGAGAGCAGTGGTTTACTGCAGACTCAGCCGATTCTTTGTGCATTCCGTGTTCTACCCTCTCCGGGGAAACGTTTTTCGTGGTTCGGCACAATGGTTCCGTCTCAGAGCCAGCGCTTTCCATAGTTCTGACGAACGTTTACAAAATTGATCGATTGTTTGGACGGCGGGGGAATCGATCGGAGTTATTAGCAGTGCGTATTCCGGTACTGCAATTAGAGAACCCTTAATGTCAACCTCATCCATCTCTATGAATTAGAGCCGCTTGAGAGCTTGCCGCGCGAACCAAGAAATGCACGATGGCGTTCGAGTTTGGAGCACAGTGTTCGCGAATCGAACACTGCAAACCTTCCTGTGCTGGGGAAGAAGGGGCGCTGCAGAGCTAGGCGAGACGACTCGCTGCAGAAGGGTCTGAGGAAATGCGAACCTGCTTTTCTTTGCGACCTTTGCGATCTTTGGGGAAAATCTCTCGCCGGCGAATACGAGAGATGCTAGGGCTTGCCTGCGGTAGGAGCCGATGCCCGCTTGCTATCTGCGGCCTCAGGAGGCTTGTTCTCAGCCGCCTCCGGTTTCGACGTCGGAGCTTCGTAATCCTTATCCATGTACTGCACGATTACCGAGATTCGCCGGTTGGAGGGATCCAGCGGATCGGCCGGCTTGCGCAGCAACTGATCGGCGAACCCTCGCACCTGCCCCACCTGGTCCTCGCGGACTCCATTCTGTTGCATCAGCCGCCGCGCCGCGTTGGCGCGGTCGGTGGAGAGTTCCCAGTTTCCATAATCTCGCCCCCCGGCGTATGGCTTCGAGTCTGTATGCCCCTCAATCGAAAGCTTGTTCGGAAGCTTGCCCAACTCTTTGGCCAGCAGTTGGAGAAGTTCCTGGCCGTCGCCATTGGGGTGTGGACTGCCGCTGTCAAAGAAGGTGCCAGAGGCGCTTTCCAGCAGCTCAATCCGCAAGCCCTCTGCGGTCACCGTCATCTCGATCTGGTTCTTCAACTTCTCAAAGTCATTGAGCTGGCGGACTTCCTTCTGCAGCTGTTCTTTGAGCTGCGCCATGTCCTCTTTTTTCAACGTGAAGTTCTCACCCGAGCCCCGCTGGTCAGTGCCTACCATCTTGGAGGTTCCCGACGGGTCCTTGAAATAGCCTCCTACCGCCTCGCGCACCTGCCTGCTGCTGTTCATCAGCCAGAGCACGATGAACAGGGCCATCATGGCGGTGACGAAGTCGGCATAGGCGACCTTCCATGCCCCGCCATGATGCCCGCCATGCCCCGCCTTCTTCTTGACGATGATGATCGGGCGCGGTTTGTCTGTTGTTGTTTCGTTTGCCATGGTCTAGGCCGAGGCTGCCGCTGCCGCTGGAGCTTCCGTGCTCGCTCCTCCACTACGGCAGATCTTCTCTACTTCTTGGAAAGACGGGCGCAAGTGTCCTGGAATCGCACGCCTTGCAAACTCCACCGCCATAATCGGGGCTGCGCCCTTCAGGAACGAGATCATCAGTACTCGCAGTACATGAAGATAGGCGGCTTCATCCTCGGCCAGCTTCCCCATATTGGAGGCGATCGGCCCGATCAGCCCGTAGCACAGCAGAATTCCCAGGAACGTGCCTACCAGCGCCGCCGCGACCTTGTGGCCGATTTCTTCCGGAGGGCCGCCAAGCGCGCCCATGGTAATCACCACCCCCAGCACCGCCGCCACAATTCCCAGGCCAGGCAGAGAATCTGCCATGGTGCTGAGCGCCGCCACCGGAAGGTTGGAATCGTGATGATGGACTTCCATATCCAGTTCCAGCAGCTGGTCCAGCTCGAATGCGTCAGTTCCGGTAATGGCCATGCGCAGCGTGTCACAGACAAAGTCGCGCACATGATGGTCCTTGAGAAACGCCTGGTTCTTGGAAAAAATGGGGCTTTTGGCCGGGTCCTCGACGTCCGCCTCCATCGCCATGACGCCTTCGCGCCGTGCCTTGTTGAGCAGGTCGTACATCATCTTCAGCGAGTCGAGGTAGCGTTTCTTGCCGAACTTGGAGCCGCCGAACGCCCCGCCAATTCCCCCCGCAATCTTCTTCAGAATGTGCAGCGGATTGGCGATCAACACCGTGCCCAGCCCCGCGCCGCCGATAATGACAAGTTCCGCCGGCTGCAGCAGCACCTTGAGCAGCCCGTGCTCCATCAGATAACCGCCGGCAACGGCTCCGAACACAACTAAAATTCCGATAATCGTAAACATGGCGTCCTAGCTCGATTTACAGAGTCGTCCCCGGCAAGGGGCCGCCCTTTATCGGACCGGACGCCTGGAAACTTTAGGCAAGCCTTCTAATGGACTGCTAACGAACGATTGGTCCGGACAATTGAGACCTGAGATCAGAGAACCAGGAACTGGTTTCATCCAGACCCATCGAGTTGATCCCGCAATCAAGGTGATCCCATAAATGCCGGCAGGAATACCGCGGAAGAGCCCGGCCTGGCGGCTGCGCAAAGAGTCACGAATGTGTCTATCGCCGCGGAAGAGCGGCGCTTTTGGGGGGCTGAAGCCCTGTTGCGCATACGTTATGCGTACCACCGACTGATATGCGCAACATGTCCGACGTGGAACACTCGTCCGCAAACAGAGCGCGCGGGGCGGCAGAATTCAGCCGCTCCGCGCGCCAGTCACGCTTTCTGCTACTGCTGGAAAATAACGTGGTCGCGCCGGTTCTGCTGCCAGCACTGCTCGTCGTCAACGGTACAGAATGGCTTCTCCTTTCCATAGCTGACGGTTTTGATCCGGTCTGCGCTCACGCCCTCCTTCTCCAGAGACTCTTTCAGCGAATGCGCCCGGCTGTCCCCCAGCGCCAGGTTGTACTCCTCTGAGCCGCGATCGTCGCAGTGCCCCTCGACCAGAATCTTGATGTCGGGGTGCGAATCGAGAAACTTGGCGTCGGTGCCGGTAACCTGAACTTCATCCGGACGGATGTTGTAGCGGTCGAAGTTGAAGTACACGTCCTTCACGTTCCTGCCGAACAAGTCGGCTTCCGTTGGCCCGGGCGTCGCCATTCTCGCCGCGGGCGCAGCGTTCACCGTCACACGTGTGTCGGCGTCCTGCGTGCCGCCGGGCCCTTTGGCGGTGAGGGTGTAGGTCGTAGAGTAGTCCGGCTTCACGGTGCGGGATCCCGAGGCTGGCACCGTGCCCAAGCCCTGGATGGTTATGTCATTGGCGTGTTGCGTCTGCCAGGTCAGGGTGGTGGATTGCCCCTGCTGGATCACGTCCGGGCTAGCGGCCAGGGATGCAGTCGGGCTGGGAGGCACGGGCGGCGCCGGAGGCGTGACCTTAGCAACCTTCTTGCTGCAACCCGCCAGGATGAACGCCAGGGCCAGGGCTGCGGCGAAAACCAACAGCTTCGATTTTGCTGTACTCATAATTTCGTCTCCTAAAAGGATGGGCTTCGCACATCAATATTCCAGTTATGCGTGCGCCGCCGGCACGACTTCTCCGGCCTGCCGGCGACAATTCGGCTGCGGGGCCATGCCCGTGCCGGGCTGGTCATGTCGTCACGAGATCAGCAGCGAAGGATAGAAGTATCTTCAGGAGGGACTGATTGTGGGAGCAGGAGGCCGCTCCCTACCGCGAGCAGCGCGAAACAGGACTCAATTTGTGGACTGCGGCCCGATACCTGCGCGGAAGCCTGCGCCATGTGCCACCAGAGCCGCAACCTCGCCCGGATGCTGCCGAGAGCGGTGACCGGCCCATGCACCGCGGAATAAGGCCCCTGCGCCGAGGGGAAAAGGAATATGGCGGTAGCGCAGAGTATCGCCAGGATGGCTAACTCATAGCTCAGTTTCCGGGAAGTTATCAATCAACTGCCCCCACAATCGTGACTAGCCTACCCAGGGGACCAGAAGAGTTCGACGGCCAGAGGAACTCTACCCTTTAGATGGAAAGACACCGGCGGAGGGTTGGCCGGCCGTTGACCGTCAGGAAGAGCGTGCGCCGCCCAGAGCGGGTTTGGGCAGGAGAAATATAAGTCCGGCAAGCATTTACGGACCCACCTCCGTTCCTTACTGAGGTCATTCTCGGGCTGAGGTCATTCTCGGGCTCGCTTCGCTCGCTTGCGGGACAAGCCCCGCCGCTACACGGTTTTTTGAGCCACGCGCCCATCGGCGGCATCAAGCGGTGGCTGGGCGTGTATCATTCTTGGCGGAGGAATGGATGCCCAAGCTTCTGTGCCGTGCCCTTCCCGCTCTGGTGGCGCTGCTGTGCAGCGTTACCCTATCCGCCCAATCTACCAGTAACGCCTCAGGCCCGAAGCAGACCTTCAAGCTGGTGCCGTCCCTGGACAAGGACATCATGGACACCAGCGCCGACCCGTGCGTGGACTTCTACCAGTACGCCTGCGGCAACTGGAGCAAGCTGCACCCGATTCCCAGCGATTCCCCTGATTCCGACCAGTTCTACAACATGGAGCAGTACAACCGGCAGGTGCTGCACGGGATCCTGGAGAAAGCCTCAGCGCCCGATCCGTCGCGCGATGCCAATGCGCAGAAAATCGGCGACTACTACGCGAGTTGCATGGACGAAGCCGCCATCCAGAAGAAGGGCATGAGCGTTCTGCAGCCGGAACTGGATCGCATCAACTCGCTCACCGGCAAAGATCAGCTTCCGGAATTGCTGGCCCACTACCAACTCATCAACGTGAATGCGTTTCTGGGCTACGGTTCGCAGCAGGATTTCAAGGACGCTACCCACAGCGTGGCATTCGTGGCGCAGAACGGAATCGGCCTGCCCGAAAAGGACTACTACTTCCGTACCGGCCCGAAAGACGAAGAGATCCGCAAGCAGTATGTGCAGCACATCACCAACATGCTGAAGCTGCTGGGCGAGAGCGACAGCCAGGCGGCCACCGACGCCGCCGCCATCATGAAGCTGGAAACCGCGCTGGCCAAGGTTTCCCTCGACGTCACCTCGCAGCGCGATCCTCATAACGTCTATCACATGATGCCGCTCAAGCAACTGCAGGCGTTGACCCCGAACTTCAACTGGGAGAACTTCTACGGCCAAACCGGGTCACCCACATTCACCGACATCAATGTGGCGGAACCGGATTTCTTCAAGGGAATGAGCCAGGTAATCGCAGATACGGACCTGGTGACGATCAAGGTCTATCTGCGCTGGCAACTGGTGTCGTCGCTGGCCGGCTCGATCCTGCCCAAGGCGCTCGATCAGGAAAAATTCGACTTCAATGGACGTAAGCTCGTCGGCATCCCGGAGCAGGAACCGCGATGGAAACGCTGCGTCGGCAGCACGGATGGAGCGCTGCCTGAAGCATTGGGCAAGGCCTACGTCGAGGAAGTGTTTCCTGCCTCCAGCAAGACGAAATCATTGCAGATGATTCACGACATCGAGGCGGCGATGGACCGCGACATCGAATCGCTGGACTGGATGAGCGCGGCGACCAAGAAACGCGCCGAAGAGAAGCTGCACCTGATCGCCAATAAAGTGGGCTATCCCGATAAGTGGCGCGACTACTCCAAGCTCGATATCGTGCGCGGCGACGCCTTCGGCAATAACCTGCGCGCCGCCGAGTTCGAATCGCACCGCCAGTTGGCAAAAATCGGCAAGCCGGTGGACCGCGAGGAGTGGATTACCTCCACGCCCACGGTCAACGCCTTCTACAACCCCAGCATGAATGACATCAACTTCCCGGCGGGCGTGCTGCAGTCCCCGTTCTTCGACCCTGCGCAGATCGCCGCGCTCAACTACGGCCATATTGGCTTGTTCATGGGCCACGAAATTACCCACGGATTTGACGATGAAGGGCGGCAGTTCGACGGCCACGGCAATCTCGACGACTGGTGGACGAAAGACGATGCCGCCAAGTTCACTCAGAAGGCGCAGTGCATTGTGGACGAGTACAGCAAGTTCAAAGTGGGGGATACGCACCTGAACGGAAAGCTCACGCTGGGCGAGAACACGGCGGACAACGGCGGCATGAGACTGGCTTACATGGCCTATCTGGCGCGCGCCGCAGAGGAGGGCGCCGACCTGAACCAGAAAGCGGAGGATGGATATACGCCAATCCAACTTCTGTTTTTGGGATTCGCGCAGGACTGGTGCTCGGAGTGGCGGCCGGAACTGGAACGCCTGGTGGCGACCACCGATCCGCATTCGCCCAGCCGCTTCCGCGCCAATGGCGTGCTGGTGAACATGCCGGAATTCGGCAAGGCTTTCGGCTGCAAAGCCGGCCAGCCGATGGTCTCGGCGAACGCATGCCGGGTGTGGTGAGCACCCGGCAAACCGTCGAGGGCCCGTGAACTTAATCGGTGGCGGGCTGCCAGCCTTTGTCCGTTCTCGTCAGCGCCATGATGACCTTGGTTGGGGCGTCGTGGTAGAACTGGACACCATACTTATCGATGAGCGTGGCTCGGTCCCAGGTATTGAAGGCCTTCACCGGCGCTCCGCCTGCATCGAAGCTTTCGCCCAGCGCGTTCGGCTCCCACATCCAGGTGAACTCAACATTGGCGCGCCGTGGGCGGACCGTCTCAATCCTGTTTACATCCGCCAGTCTTCGCACAGCCAGGGGCACCAGGTAAGCCTCGGTACCATCTTTCTCTTTGGTGATCTGCACGCCGGGAATCTGGCTAAGCAGTTGTTCACCTTTGGGAGTCAGCGCGATGGGCACGGCTCCAGAACTGGTCGCTCGCCCGATTTTCAGGACTCCGATTTTTTCCAGCAACCGATAGTGCGGCTCGGTAGGTCTATCGGCGACGCTTGAAACCAGCGAGCCGGTGTGGAACCTGATGGTGGCCGGGCCCTGCGCCTTTAACACATCCGTGATCACATTGGCGGCTTCGGGGACCGTCAGAACCTTGCGGCTTTCGCGTATGTTATGTACCGCCACGCCGACGATGGCCAGAATTAGGGTGACGATCAGCAGCAACGGCAAAACCGAGGACTGATGCTTTTCCAGCTCGACCTCTTGTTCGAACATCACGGCCTCCAGGAAACGAAGGATGCCAACTAACCTTGCACGTTGAGAATTGTCGCTCCCGCCGTCCGCCCTGGCTGTGATTCCGCGCACATAAGGATGTGCGGGAAGAGGGCGCCCGCTAAGGCTTTGAGCCTGAAGGGGAAGAGAGGTTGGTCGCGGCCCTGCAGGGGCCTGTACCCTCCGCCCACTTCTCGCGCAAAGAACGCGCGAGAAATGGGGCACCCGGCAGTAAAACTCCGGTAACCGAAGCGTAACCTTACGTAAGTTGTTCACCCGGATCTTCCCGCGCCGTGAAGTTTTTTCACGGAGAGACTCAGTTGCAGACCTTTGCACACCGGCATAAATGGCTGATGCGGCGTTACATGGAAGGTAATGGCCCGACTCATGTCTTGGCAGCCGCGGTGCTTTAGAACAGGCGTAACAAGACGCGCAGCGCGTCAGCCTGCATCCTAACGCAGGTTAAAAGCTGTAATCCGGCCGGAGCACGCTTCGGCCTTGGGAGGGATCCTAGTGAAAATCATTCTGGCTTCATGTGTGATAGGTAGTCTCATGGTAGGCACGGCTCTGGCGCAGACCTCTGCGGCTTCACGGACCAGCGCCGCAGCCTCAGACAAGACTTCGGTTTCCGCCGGCAAGTCGGGCGCGCAGGTGAATTCCAGCGCTTCGGCGAATGCAGCGGAGAACGCCAACCTTAGCAAGAACGGCAGCCGGGCGGCAGCCGCTAGCCAGTTGCAGTCCGGCACCGCGATTCACGCCACGCTGGATAAGCCGGTGGACGCCCGCAAAGCGAAGCCCGGCGATGCGGTGATCGCCAAAACCACCGAGGACGTTAAGTCCGGCGGCCAGGTGATCATTCCACGCGGCTCCAAGCTGGTAGGACACGTAACCGAAGTTCAGGCACGGGGACAGGGCCAGGCGGAGTCGCAGTTGGGCTTGGCATTTGACCACGCCGTGCTCAAGAACGGCACGCAGCTACCGGTATCCATGGGATTGCAGGCGGTCGGCGGAGCAGCGGAAGCAGCCCAGGTGGAAGATGATTCGCTGATGTCATCGGGCGGGGTTGCCGGAGGCACTGCGGTCGGCGCTCGCAGCGGCGGTGGGCTGGCGGGTGGCGTAGGCGCTACCACCGGCGGATTGATGAGCACGGCGGGTAGCGCTAGCGGCGCAACCTTGCAGACGGCGGCCTCCAGCGGCGCACATTTGAATGGGGTTGCGGGGTCGTCATTGAACCACAGCAGCCAGGGTGTGGTTGGGCTTCCGGGAATGAGCCTGGGATCTTCGACCACCGGATCGGGCATGCTGACTTCGCGCAGCAGCAATGTGCATCTCAACAGCGGAACCCAGATGATCCTCAGAACGAGATGACGAGGGTCATTCGCATGCAGTTCAAGGGGGCAGCGCAACTGGCGCCGCCCCTTCTCGCGTGTAGAGCGCAGGCGGCCCGCTTTTTGTCTTCGGTTGTCGGGTGGCGGCGTGTCTCGCAGGCCTAACCTGCCTTTTATCAACACCAATCCCTCCCCACAAGAATCGCTTGCATAACTCCGGAGAGATGAGCTACGATTTGCGCCCCTATCGCGGATGCGGCTCACGCGAGTCCGCATCCGGACTGCTGGAGTGCTTCCCGGCCGGCTGCTGTATCCGGTCGCGAC
>DATJXG010000427.1:0-4622 GCA_035500455.1 Terriglobales bacterium
TTTGCCACCTGCGATATCGGCGAAGCCATCGATCTGCTGCGCAGGAAGGGATACGACCTGGAAGTCTATCCCAAGCCGGAAGCTCCGCCCAAGAGCCTCATCCTGGAGAAAACGCGCTCCGGTGTGGATGGGCTGATCACAACCTTGCGCGACCAGATTGACGCTGAGGTCTTCGAGGCGGGCAAAGGCACCCTCAAAGTCGTGGCGCAGTATGCTGTGGGTTTCGACAACATCAACCGCGCCGACGCCAATCGCTACAAGATTCCATTCACCAACACCGCCGACGTGCTCACCGAGGCAACCGCGGAGTTTGCGTTCTTCGCACTGGGCGCTCTGGCGCGCAAGTTGTGGACCGCCGAGCATCTGACGAGAGAAAAAAAATGGGGATACTGGCATCCCTACCTGCCGTTTCTGGGGGATGAGGTTACGGGCAAGATAATTGCCATCATTGGCACCGGGCGCATCGGGCTGGCGATGATCAAGAAGTGCGCCGGCTTCGATATGAACATGCTTTGCTACGATCCGGCGTACCAGAACCACGATTACGTCCAAGCCATTCAGGAAACTCTGGACCTGCGGCATGCGCGGGGCATTTCGAAAGAGAGAAACTGGATCAAGTACACGACTTTCGAAGATGCCCTGCAGCAGGCGGACTTCGTGAGTGTGCACGTTCCCCTGCTGCGCGAAGGCGAGAGCGCGACCCCAACGTATCACCTCTTCAACGAACTGACTTTGCGCATGATGAAGTCGAATGCCTTTTTGGTGAACACGTCACGCGGGCCGGTGATCGACGAGGCGGCGCTGGCCAAGGCGCTGAAGGGAAAGTGGATTGGCGGGGCGGCACTGGATGTTTACGAGAAGGAACCCTTGCCCGCGGACTCTCCGCTGCGCGATCCGGAGATTGAAGACCGCTGCCGGCTGTATCCGCACTTTGCCAGCGCGGCGCGCATCACCCGGCTCTCCACCGATCCCGACAAGGGCATGGCCGGGCGCTGCGCGCAGGGGTTGATGGACGTGCTGGAAGAAAATTACGGCGGCGATGTCACCAAGATGCCGTATGTGGTGAACAAGGAAGCGTTTGGGTGAGGGCGGCGGTCGTTCAGCAGGCGGCAGTCAGCATTCAGCATTCAGCCGTGGCGGGTAGCAGTTGGGTCTGGGAAAATCGCACTTGGCATTTTTGGCCAGCTGGGGTTGTTGGCGATCCCTGTTAGAACCCGGAAGCACTGAATGCCGAGTGCTGAATGCTTTGGGTGAGAACCAGTTCTCGGTTGTCAGTTTTGCGATTGGTTCGGCTCGGTTTTTGGTTCCAGCAGGGTGGAAAGCGAAACTTTGCGCTTGACGAGGCCGCCCTGGGCCCACAGGGTCACAGTCACCAGATCCGGCTCTACCAGCTTGAAGTCGGGGAAGGAAACGCTGTCGTTCAAAGCGTCATCCAGGCTCAGCATGCGGTTGAGTTTGCGGCTGAAGAACCAGGTGGGAGAGTGCCACGCTTCACGGTCTCCCGAACTTTCCATGCTGTAAATGAAGAATTGAGAGTTAGGAGTCCAGGCAGCCTGGACCAGGCCATAGCCGTGGTTGCCGTCCTGCGAAGTGTAGTCCTTGTGGTAGAGAACCTTCCCGGCTTTCGATCGCAGTTCCACGACGCACTCGGTTTTCTTGGGGCCGGCCGGGGTGACAACCGCCACCACCGATTTATCGGGAGAAACGAAATGCTGCAGTTGTTGCGAGTGGAGCGCAGCAAAAACCGCCGCCATAAGAATCGCAACCCGGGTCATAGGGGAGAGTATAACGCAGGAAGCGCGGAGCTAATCCTGCTCGGAGATGCTGTGCTCTTCGCTCTGGGCGCGGAGCACGCGGTCCACCGAGTAAGGGGCGCGGCGCGTAGGGTCGTGGTAATGCCGCACCTGCATCTCGCCGAGCAGGCCGACGGCCAGCAGGTTCATTCCGGCCAGCAGCAGGACGGCGGCAAAAATCATGAGCGGGCCGTGATTGCTCATGACCGTGGAGTGGTGCAGGAATTTCTCCACCAGCAGCCACAGGGTGACGCCGGAACCGCCCAGAATGCTCAGCATTCCCAGGCCGCCGAAGAAGTGCAGCGGGCGGGAGAGATAGCGGAGCAGGAAGCGGATGGTGATGAGATCGAAGAACACGCGGAAGGTGCGCGAGATCCCGTAATGTGAAACGCCGTGCTGGCGGTTGATGTTGCTGATCGGCACTTCGCAGATCGAAGCCCCGTGCCACGAAGCCAGCGCCGGGATAAAGCGGTGCAGCTCGCCGTAGAGCGGCACCTGCTCGAGAATCTCGCGGCGGTAGGCTTTGAAGGTGGTGCCGAAGTCATGAATGTTCACGCCGCAGAGCTTGGCCATCAGCCAGTTGGCGCAACGCGAGGGAATGCGGCGCATCCAGAGGTTGTCGATGCGATTCTTGCGCCAGCCGCTGACGATGTCATAACCCTCGGCGATTTTTTCCAGAAAGCGCGGAATGTCGGCGGGGTCGTGCTGCAGGTCGCCATCCATAGCGATGACGTACTCGCCCCGGGCATGGTCAAAACCCGCGGCCAGCGCGGAAGTCTGCCCGAAGTTGCGGCGCAGTCGCACCACGGTGACGCGGCTGTCCACGGCGGCGATTTCACGCAGCATGTGGAAGGTGCGGTCGCGCGAACCATCGTCCACCAGCACGAGTTCGAAGCTCTCGCCGTTGGCCTCCATTACGACCTTGAGGCGGTCGTATAGGTCGGTAACGTTCTCCTGCTCGTTGTGCAGGGGAACAACGATGGAATATCTGGGCATTAGATTTCATTATACGGTGCAGGCGGCAAATTTGAAGCAGTTTTCGCGGGATTTTTGTGCAGTTGAGCCCATGGGCGGGAGTGGACCGGTTCATGGAGGGCAAAAGCTGGCAACGCCGGGGGCTACAGTCGTCGATATAATGCCGTGTTCGTTGAAATTCTGACGAGGAGTTTGCTTTGAAGGCGAATGGACGGGATTTTGATTCGTCGCGACGAGGATTTCTGCAGAGGTCGGTGATCGGCGGAGTGGCGGCCGCGGCGTATCCGGCGTTGGGGGCGGCTCGGGTTGCGGCGGCGAGTGCCGCATCCGGCACCGAGGTCCCCGTGTTTGAGCTGGATGAAGCCAGGGTGGCCGATCTTCAGGCAGGCATGGCCGCGGGCAAGTACTCGGCCCGATTGCTGGTGGAGAAATACCTGGCGCGGATCGAGCAGGTGGATAAGAACGGGCCATCGGTCAACAGCGTGATTGAACTTAATCCGGAGGCGGCGGCGATCGCAGATGCGCTCGACAAGGAGCGCGCAGCGAGGGGAGCGCGAGGCCCGCTGCACGGCATTCCGGTTCTGATCAAAGACAACATCGACACTGCGGACCAGATGATGACCACTGCCGGGTCGCTGGCGCTGATGGAGTCGCGCCCGGCGAAAGATTCCTTCGTGGCGCAGAAGTTGCGCGCCTCGGGAGCGGTGATACTTGGGAAAACCAACCTCAGCGAATGGGCGAACACCCGCTCCAGCCACTCGACCAGCGGATGGAGCGGGCGCGGCGGGCTGACAAAGAATCCTTATGCGCTGGACCGCAATGCCTGCGGATCAAGTTCCGGTTCGGGGGCGGCGGCGGCGGCGAGTTTCTGCGCTGTGGCTGTGGGCACCGAGACCGACGGTTCGGTCGTGTGCCCGTCGTCGGTGTCCGGACTGGTAGGCATCAAGCCGACGCTGGGGTTGATTGGGCGCTCGGGGATCATTCCGATCGCCCACAGCCAGGACACGGCCGGGCCCATGGCGCGCACGGTCCGCGACGCGGCCATTCTCCTGGGCGCGCTGGCGGGCGTTGATCCAGATGACAGCATGACAAAAGATAGCGCCGGCAAGGCTGCCGCGGATTACACCAGCTTTCTCGATCCCAATGGACTACGGGGCGCGAGGATCGGAGTGGCGCGGAAGTACTTCGGCTTCCACGAGGGAGTGGACCGGTTGATGGAAGATTGCCTGGCGGAGATGAAGCGGCTGGGAGCGGAGATTATCGATCCGGCGGATTTGCCGTCGCATGGCAAGTTCGACGACACAGAAACGACTGTGCTGCTTTACGAGTTGAAGGCAGATTTAAAAAGCTATCTGGCGAAGCGCGGGGACGAGCAGTGCCGCAGCTTGAAAGACGTGATCGAGTTCAACCAGCGCAACCGGGAGAAAGAAATGCCGTACTTCGGCCAGGATATTTTTGTGAAGGCTGAGGCCAAAGGGCCGCTGACCGACAAAGAATATCTCGACGCACTGGAAGCGAATCACCGCCTGGCGCGGAATGAAGGCATTGACGCGGTGATGGATAAGTTTCGCCTGGATGCCATCGTCGCGCCCACCGCGGGACCGGCCTGGCTTACCGACCTGGTGGACGGAGATCACGATGGCGGCGGTAGCTCCAATGCGGCGGCGGTGGCGGGATACCCCAATATCACCGTGCCGGCGGGATTCATTGCGGGCCTGCCGGTGGGAATTTCGTTCTTCGGGCGGGCCTGGAGCGAGGGGATGCTGTTGAAGGTGGCTTATGGGTTTGAGCAGGCAACCAGGGTGCGGAAGCCGCCGCGGTTTTTGGCCAGGGTTAGTGTGTAAGGCGCCAGTG
>DATJXG010000428.1:0-3323 GCA_035500455.1 Terriglobales bacterium
GAACTGCAGGAATTGCCCGCGCACGTCAAGGCGCAAACCGCCGTGCTCGATGGCGAAGTGGTCGCGCTCGACCAGCAGGGCCGCTCTTCCTTCGGCCTGATGCAGCAGCGCACCGGCATCCAGCCCGGCGGCCGGCACAAGCCGCCGCAAGCCGGAATTCCCATCGCCTATTACCTGTTCGACATCCTTTACCTCGAGGGCTACGACCTGCGCCGCGTCAACCTCCAAGAGCGCAAGCAGGTTCTGGCGAAGGTGCTAGCCCCCGATGACCTCATCCGCTACTCCGACCACTTCGATGCCGGCGGCGCGCTGTTCCAGGTAGCGAAGCAAAAGGGGCTGGAAGGCATCGTCGCCAAGCGGCGTACCAGTTACTACGAAGAGAAGCGCAGCAGTGACTGGCGGAAGATCAAAATCACCCAGACCGTGGATTGCGTGATCGGCGGCTATACCGATCCCGAGGGCAGCCGGGATTATTTCGGGTCAGTCGTTCTCGGCCTTTACAACAAGAAGAAACAACTGATTCACGTCGGCCAGGCGGGTACAGGCTTTAATCACGCCACCCTCAAGGAGATTTTCCAGGCGCTCAAGCAGCGGGAAACCAGCCGGAACCCGTTTCACGGAAATGTGGACGCCCGGCACGTCCACTGGGTCAAGCCGGAACTGGTTGCCGAAATCAAGTTCACCGAGTGGACTCACGAGACCGCCGAAGGCGGCCAGAAGCTGCGCGCCCCGGTGTTCCTCACCTTGAGAGAGGATAAAGACCCGGCCGAATGCACGCTGTAGATGTGGGGTGCCCCATTTCTCGCGCGCCTTTTGCGCGAGAAGTGGGAGGGCTACCCCTGGCAGGCGTCACTTGATCTCATTCATCAGTAGCAGGGTGCCGTAATCCTTCCCCGAAGTCTCAGTAGCGCGCGCCACAACTCCGCCAAAGCCGTCGCGCAACTCGGGATATTTCGCCACCAGCGCTTTGATCACGGCAATGTTGTCCTGAAACGCTGCGCCGGTATCGGCTACGCTCGCCGACGAGTACCTCACAACGAGATCAAGATTATTATCGTAGGCCATAGGGAACATGGCAGTGAGATGAAACGTCTTGCTGCCTGCCACCAGGTCGCTGGGCGGCAGATCGGCCGGTCGGCCACTCTGAAACTCGTCGTAAAGCTGATCAGTGGCCTGCGTGCTCATGAATGGAACGTAGGTCAGCAGATCGCGCGCCTCCACGTGGTAGAACCAGGCATTGTGAAGCTGTCCCTTGGTCTTGAATTCACGCGCCTTCTGCGCATACCACTGCCCGTCGTGCCCGTTCACCTCTGAGGCCTTCACGTAATACCCACCCAGCTTCCACGCGCCCGCCTCCTGCTGCAGGATGAAAGTCACGACGTAAGGCTCTTTGGACGTCGTCACATCCAGCGGCGTCACCGCGTAATTCCCCGGCGGCAGGTTGTTGAGCGTAAACACAACGCTGTTGGCCGTCTGGCCATTGGCCCCGAAAACGCCACAGAGAAATTCGGCATGCTCCGCCGGAGCGTTGCCCTCCACCTTGAGCAGAAACGGCGGGCGAGCCTTGGCCTGGCCGCCGGCCAAAGCGGACTGATTATCCTTGACCGCCTGCTCGATCCCTCCGAAGTTCGCGGCCACGCCGGCGATGGCATTCTGCCGCAGGCTGGCGGCATCGCCCGCCGCGGCCATCTGGAAGTAGCGTTGCGCGGTGTTGATCAGCGCCGTGGTCGTGGCTGCTTCAATATCATCGGTGGTGAGGCAGGTTTGCGCGCGGGCCGAACCCACGGCCGAAGCAATCAGCACCAGGACTGCGGTGCTGAAACAGAACCTTCGCCACCACCCGGCTGGAACCATAAGAATGGAATTCTGCTTTAAGACGGCGCCAGTTGCAACCTCGACCGGCATTGGCCGAAACGGCGCGCAATCCCGGCGTTCCGCTCGCCAAGGACCGCTCCGCGACGTGCCCGATTGCGCCCGTCCCCCGCCTGTGTTACCGTCCCCTTGATTCTAAATTGCCCGGTAAAATTTTGATGCTGGAGAACTGTTATGGCATGGATCGTCCTGGGCGTTCTGGTAGTGATCGCCTTCCTCCTGATCGGCATGTACAACGGCCTGGTGCAGCTGCGCGTACGCTGCGACAATGCCTGGTCTGATATCGATGTGCAGCTCAAACGGCGCCACGACTTGATCCCCAATCTGGTGGAGACCGTAAAGGGTTACGCCGCCCACGAAAAAGGAACCTTCGAAAACATCGCCAAATTCCGCTCGCAGGCCATGCAGGCCACCACGCCGGCCGACAAAGCCGTGGCGGAAAATCAGCTCACTGGGGCTTTGAAGAGCTTATTCGCTGTGGCGGAAAATTACCCAGAACTCAAAGCTTCAGAAGAGTTCACTCAACTGCAAGCCTCGCTGAATCAGACCGAAGACACCATCCAGAACTCGCGCCGTTACTACAACGCGGTAGTGCGCGACCTGAATACGAAAATTCAGTCGTTCCCCACGAACATTCTGGCCGGCATGTTCGGATTCCAGCAGCGCCAGTTCTTCGAGACCGCCGAAGCCGACCGCGAACCGGTGGCAGTAAAGTTCTAGCGATGTAGGCGCGCGTGTCCCCGCGCGTGCGGCAGTGGGAGGATACGTCAGCGAACTGCTGAACAAAAACGGCGTTCGATTCCTCTGAACCGGAAGCGAACGCCCGCGACAACACCGCTACGCCATGAACCATAAATTTCGACTCGCCACCCTCGCCGCTTGCATCCTTCTGGCCGCTGCTCCTCTCTTCGCCCGCAGCTGGCGCATCGCCGACTTCCACGACACCATCGGCATCAGCCACGACGGTACGGCGGTAGTCACCGAGCACATCACCCTGGTCTTCATCGGCGAGTTCCACGGCATTCACCGCACCATCCCGGTCGAGTATCCCGGCCCCAGCGGCACCAACTACACGTTGTTCCTTGATGTGAACAGCGTCACCGGCGATAACGGCCAGAAGCTGAAGTACGATTCCACTACCTCCCACGGCTACCGCGACCTCAAAATCTACATTCCCGACGCCGTGGATGCCACGCGCACCGTGGATATCACCTACGTCGTGCGCAACGGCGTGCGCTACTTCGACGATCATGACGAGTTCTACTGGAATGTCACCGGCAATGACTGGCCGGTTCCCATCGATCACGCCGCCGCCTTCGTGAGCTTTCCCAGCGCCGCCGCGGGATCGCTGCGCGCTCAGGCATTCACCGGCGCTTATGGCTCGAAAGAACGCGAAGCCACTTCCGCCGTGGATGGCGCCAACGCCACCTTCGAAACCACCAACCCGCTGC
>DATJXG010000429.1:0-8381 GCA_035500455.1 Terriglobales bacterium
CAACCATCTTGGTTTGATTTGTTCGTCGCTCGGTTCCCTCGCGGCGCGGGGCAAGCCCGCGCCCACACGAGTCGATTCTGCCTTCCATCGCGCCCGGTCTTCGCTTACGATGAAACTGAAATGGGCAGCCGGGTAGCTGTCGTGCTTTACGTGGTGGCGATGGCAGCCGTCATAGTCGGTGTAGATGTCGCGTTCTTCAGAAACCGATTCTGGTCACGGCTGACAGTGAATATTGGCATTGTCCTGGTGTTCGCCGCTTTCTACTACTTGAGATTCCTCAGGCGTCCATGAACAAGGCGCGATAGCGTTTAACGGGAACTGCCACATCCAAATGCTCGAAGCTGTTCCTGTCAGAGACGTTATTCCCCCTCAATAACAGAGCAATGCACGTGAAAATACTTGCCGGAGGCCTGAATGCCGGATATCAATCATCAAGAAGCTCAAGCCGAGACTTTCCGGGCGATGCACCGCGGGCCCGGGATTTTGCTTCTGCCCAACGCCTGGGACGCTGCCAGCGCTCGGGTGTTCGAAGAAGCCGGATTCGCAGCTCTGGCAACGACCAGCGCTGGAATCGCCTTTTCGCTGGGCTACGCCGATGGGCAGAAGATTCCCCGGCCCGAGATGCTGGCCCAGGTCGCGCGCATTGCATACGCAGTGAAGGCGCCGGTTTCCGCCGACGTTGAAGCCGGCTATGGCGAACGCCCGGAGAGCGCGGCGGAGACCGCGGCGGGAGTCATTGAAGCCGGCGCCGTGGGGATGAACCTGGAAGACGCTACCCACAGCCAGGAACAGCCCCTTGTGGACTTGCAGCTGCAACTGGAAAAGCTGCGCGCCGTGCGGGAAGCCGCCGAAAAACTAGGCGTGCCGCTGGTTCTGAACGCGCGCACCGATGTCTTCCTGTTGCAGGTGGGGCCGCCGGAGCGCCGCTATGACGAAGCCCTGCGGCGGCTCGCGGCGTTTCGTGACGCTGGCGCGGACTGCGTCTTTGCGCCCGGCTTGCGGGACGCGGAGACCATTGGCCGCCTGGTGCGGGACCTGGCATCTCCCCTGAATATTCTGGCCGGCCCGGGTTCGCCGCCAGTGCCGGAGCTGGAACGGATTGGAGTGGCCCGGGTGAGCGTGGGATCGAGCGTGATGCGGGCTACGCTGGGGCTGGTACGAAGGGTTGCGAGAGAACTGAAAGAGTCGGGGACTTATGGCGCGCTGGAAGAGAACATCCCTTACGCCGATTTGAATCGGTTGCTGGGATAGGCCTTCATCCCGGGCCGCACAGGCGGGTGGCGTCGGCGCCACACATTTAATCGCAGTGCGCTAATCGGATACTATGGATCGGTGCGGAGGCTTGCCCACAAAGTTCTTGGGTTCATCCGCGAGCGGGCGCTGGTCAGGGCGGGCGGTCGCGTCGGTGTGGCGGTTTCGGGTGGCCTGGATTCGGTGGCGCTGCTGCGTTTGCTGTTGGAGCTGCGCGGCGAGTTGGGGCTGGTCCTTTCGATAGTTCATTTCAACCACAAGCTGCGGGGTGCGGAAAGCGACGCCGACGAGCGCTTCGCCGACGAGCTTGCGCGGGCGCACGGGGTCCCGTTTCATCGCGGCGAAGGCGAGGTTCGCGGGCTGGCGGAAAGCGGCCTGGGGATGGAAGCGGCGGCGCGGAAGTTGCGCTACGAGTTCTTCGCCGGGCTCCTGCGGGATCGAGCGCTCGACTCCATTGCTACAGCGCATACTCTGGATGATCAGGCGGAAACCGTGCTGCTGCGGATCGCGCGCGGTGCGGGAACGCGCGGGCTGGCGGGAATCTATCCGCGGTTGGGCCTCTTCCACGACCAACAGCTAGATCGCCTTAGAGATTCCGACCGTGAATCAGCCGCCCCTCGCCGGCCTTCGATCATCCGGCCGCTACTGGGCGTGCGCCGGGCGGAGTTGGAGAGCTATCTTGCTGAGATCAAACAGGATTGGCGGGAAGACAGCAGCAACCGGGACCTTCACCACGCGCGCAACCGCGTTCGCCGGGAACTCGTGCCCTGGCTGCAGCAAAATCTCAACCCGGCGGTGGGCGAGCGCCTGGCGGAAACCGCCGAGATTGCGCGGGAGGAAGAAGAATACTGGCGGCGACAGGTCGAAACCGCGGTGAAAGAAGTCTGGATCCCCGCGGAGAACGCATTCAACATCCGCCGCCTGGCGAGCTTGCCGTTAGCTCTGCGGCGGCGCGCGGTGCGGGCAGCGGGCGAGTCGCTGGGGCTGCGCCTCACCTTCGAGCATGTGCAGGAAATCCTTGCGGTAAGCAATGCCCCGAGCGCCGGCGCGGCGCGCTCGGCGGCGCTGTCTGCGGGCTGGATGGTGTCGCGCGATCGAGGCAGGCTGCGCTTCGGACGGCGGGAAACATCGAGTTCGGGCGACTACGAATATCGCCTGGCAGTCCCTGGAAGGGTAGCCGTGCGCGAGGCGGGCGCGCTGTTCGAGGCGGCGCTGATTGCGGAGCACGGCTGCACGGCGTACGATCCTGAAAACCTGTTGGATCCGGGGTTGCTGGCGAAAGAGTTGCTGGTGCGGAACTGGCGGGCGGGCGACCGCTTCTGGCCAAGCCACGGCAAGGGTCCGCGGAAGGTCAAGGAGTTGCTGCAGCGGCGGCACGTGAGCGGGAGCGCGCGGCTGTCGTGGCCGGTGATCGCCAGCGGGGGCGACGTAGTTTGGATGCGCGGGTTCGGGGCGGCGCACAGCTGCCGCCTGAACGGCGGAAGCAGGCCGGCGATGGTGATCCGCGAAACCGAACTTTGAGTATTGGCGACCTCTACGCTCTAAATCAACCGCCGAGGACGCAGGGCACGCAGAGAAAAACAGGGTTAGGACTTGGGCTTCGACGAGCAACCCCAACGGGTGCGGCGGACACTGAAGGGACTGGAGTTACAGTGGCTGCGAAAGGAGATGCGGGATGAATCAGGCAGAACAGCAGGAAGAGCCGCTACGGACCGTGATCTCCAGCGAGCAAATCGACAAGCGAGTGCGCGAGCTGGCGCGCCAGATCTCGGATGACTACCAAGGCCGGACGCTGCACTGTCTGGCGGTGCTGGAGAACGGGTTCATGTTTATGGCCGACCTGGTGCGGGCGCTCGATGTCGATGTAGTGTGCCAGTTCATCAAGCCGCGGTATAAGGAACAATCTTCCGGCGGCACCAGCCTGGTGGAGATTTTCTTCAGCCTGGACGGCGACGTGCGCGGACGCGACGTTCTGCTGGTGGAAGGCCTGCTGCACACGGGTGTGCCGGACGACTTCCTGATGAGCGAACTGCGGTCGCGTGGCGCTGCCTCGGTGAAGCTGGCGACCCTGCTCGACCGGCAGTCGGCGCGGCGGGTGGAGTTGCAGCCGGATTATTTCGGCTTTCTGGTGGATGAGGCGTACCTGGTCGGATACGGGCTCGGGCTTCCCCGCCAAACTGAGCGGAACCTTCCTTTTCTGGCAGTTGCAAGCCGGGGCGAGTGACTTAGGTCATAAGGACGCGTCCCACTGTTTTTGCAGAAGGGGCATCGCAAAAAAAGGTACAATGGAGTGTTGGAAGCTGCCGCCAAAGGGTGAGGTGTCCCTGCTAAAGGGAGAGCCCTGAGTTCCTCGCTTGTCGAGGGATTACACACAAAGAGCGACGGCTTGTTTCCTGGAGCATCTAAAACGCAGGTTAGGGCTGATAGCGAGGAGTTTTCCGGGTGAATTCGACAGTAAAAACGGTGCTGTTCTGGTTGCTGATCATCGTCTGTGCCGTCGGGCTCTGGCAGGTTGTCATGCATGCGGGGGGCAGCGGGCAGAAGGTAAAGGACGTAAATCTATCCGACTTCCTCGCCGACGTGGACCGCGGCAATGTGCGCGAGGTCACGATCAACGGCCAGGACATTACCGGCAAGTACACCGACGGTTCCGCCTTCCACACGACGATGATGGTCGGGCAAACCGACATCATCAAGCCGCTGCGCGATAAGAACGTAAGCATCACCGTGCGTGATGCCAGCAGTGGAGGCTGGCCGCTGGCCCTGCTGGGCACCTGGGCGCCGTTGATCCTGCTGGCGGCTTTGTGGTTCTTCATGATCCGCCAGATGCAGACCGGCGGAAACAAGGCTCTTTCATTCGGCAAGAGCCGGGCGCGGCTGCTTTCCATGCAGCAGAAGAAAGTCACGTTTAAAGACGTGGCCGGGGTGGACGAGGCCAAGGAAGAGCTGCGCGAGATTATCGAGTTTTTGCGGGAAGCCCAAAAGTTCCAGAAGCTGGGCGGACGCATCCCCAAGGGCGTGCTGCTGGTGGGCCCTCCCGGAACCGGCAAGACTTTGCTGGCGCGGGCCGTGGCCGGCGAGGCGAATGTTCCTTTCTTTTCGATCTCCGGATCGGATTTCGTGGAGATGTTTGTGGGCGTGGGCGCCAGCCGGGTGCGTGACCTGTTTGAGCAGGGCAAGAAGAACGCTCCTTGCATCATCTTTATCGACGAAATTGACGCCGTGGGACGGCATCGCGGCGCGGGCCTCGGCGGCGGCCACGATGAACGCGAGCAGACGCTGAATCAGTTGCTGGTGGAGATGGACGGCTTCGAGTCCAACGAGGGCGTCATCCTGATGGCAGCCACCAACCGGCCCGATGTGCTCGATCCGGCGCTGCTGCGGCCGGGGCGCTTTGACCGGCGCGTTGTGGTGAGCCGTCCGGATGTCCGTGGACGGGAGGAAATTCTGCGCGTGCATACCCGCAAGATTCCTTTGGCGGATGACGTCGATCTCTCCGTGCTGGCGCGCGGCACTCCGGGCTTCTCCGGAGCTGATCTTGCCAACATGGTGAACGAAGCGGCCTTGGCGGCGGCGCGGCAGAACCGCAAGGCCGTGCTCATGTTCGACTTCGAACTGGCCAAGGACAAGGTTCTGATGGGCGTGGAGCGCAAGTCGCTGCTGCTCTCGGACGGGGAAAAGAAAGTTACGGCCTACCACGAAGCCGGCCACGCACTGGTGGCGGCAAAGCTGCCGAACTCCGATCCTCTGCACAAGGTGACGATCATCCCGCGCGGCATGGCGTTGGGCCTGACCATGCAGCTGCCCATCGACGACAAACACAACTACACCAAGGACTATCTGGAGACCGAGATCGCCATCATGATGGGCGGGCGCATCGCGGAAGAGATGTTCCTCAACCAGATGAGCACCGGCGCGGGCAACGACATCGAGCGGGCCACGGAAATGGCACGCCGCATGGTTTGCGAGTTCGGCATGAGCGAACTGGGGCCGCTCACCTTCGGCAAGAAGGAAGAGCAAATCTTCCTGGGCCGCGAGATTGCACAGCACCGCGATTACAGCGAAGCCACCGCCATCAAGATTGACGAGGAAGTGCGCCGCATCGTGCAGAAGGGCTACGATACGGCCAAGGGCATTCTGGGCGGGAATCAGGACACGCTGGTGCGGATCGCCAACGCTCTGCGCGAGCGCGAGGTACTCGACGCCAACCAGATCAAAATGATCATGGAAGGCAAAGAACTGCCCAAGCTGGAGCCTCCATCCAAGCCGGATGACGGCGTGCAGCAGGTGCTCAAACCCGAGCCGGGACGGCCGGGAATTGCCAAGGGCGGAGAAAGTCCGGCGAGGGCGTAGTTAGTCGTCTGTGTCCAGTTTTCAGTCGTCATTCTTCAGGAATAGAGGGCGGCCTTTCGGCCGCCCTTACTTTTCCCCAGTCGCGCCTCGGCCAGTGCGACGGCAAATCTGAAAGTGCTTCGCTTTGCGATCTTTGCGGTTTATGATCAACCGCAAAGATCGCAAAGGACGCAAACAGCACCTGCTTCCTTCACCGCACGGGCACGGCACCCAAGACAGGCTGACCCGCTAGGCAAGATCGGTAGTGGTGCAGTTTGAGGCGATTCCCGTACACTCCCGTTCGTCATTTGGCAACCGGCTTGCAGATGCGAGAATCTTTATACCGTGAGTGAACTTGATGAGCAACTAGCCCAACGCCTTGATTCGGGTATAAAAGATGCTGTGATGGCCTTGCGTGCCGCTGGCGTTGAAACCTATGAATCATGCGAAGGCGGCAATGGGCACGCATTCCTTGAGCCCACTATTCGGTTTCACGGTCAGCACGCTGAAGGTTTCAGGGCATTGTCCGTTGCACTTGCTGCTGGATTACGGGTGTCGGAATTGAGGCGGGTATGGCCGGTTCTCGACGGGGAGCCTACAGGCCCGTGTTGGGAACTGACCTTGACTCCCAACACGGGCGGCTTATAGCATTACTGCCCTTGTTGGTCTAGGCGGGCGCAATGCTTGCAGAGCGGGCGCCCGCCAGTTCCAGCTTTCCAGTAATACTTCTCAATGTTGTTACCCTCGGTGCAGAGGGTGTTGTCGTGATGAACCGTTTCTCCGGGGCGTGTTGAATGCCACGGACTGATTCTAGGCATGAACGTTTCTCCTTTCAATCATGGTTGCTGTGAGACTGCGGATGCCTCAAGCAGGGCGATGAGCTCTTCGCAAGACCAGACATGATTCGCAATCCCTGCTTCCATCGCGGGTGTCACGCGAAGCGTCTTGTGAACTCTGCAAAAGTTGTAGTGCATGAAATAGAGGGCCACAGCGTGTCCGTGGTTCTCCAACTTTTTACTGAACCCATTCGTGAGCCGTGTAAATCGGCGCATCCCCATCCGCATCGATAGATTCTGACGCTCTACAAAGGAAGTGGATATGTGCCTCGGATCGGGATGGCCTGCCAGCACTCCAGTGCGGCATCCGATGCAAGTTGCGGGGCTGTAGCGTGATTCCGGGCTATCGTTCGACGCGCCGTAGATTTTCACAAGCATGGCGTAGTCAATCTCTGAGCCAAAAGCATTCTCGACCGCTTCAGCATAGACGCGGTGGCCGTCAGTGGTTAGCTGAATTCGATTGCTCACCCGGCTGGCAACGTCCTGCATGAACTCATGCGCAGTGGCCGCGCCGCGCTGCCCCAGCGTATAGGACACGATCAACTTGGTATCGGCATCAATGGCCGTCCACGTCCAAACATCGCCCCAGCCTTGCTGAATCTTCTCCGGGCTAGTGTTTTTCATCTTGGCCCCAACGAAGGCCCAGATTTCGTCGCATTGGAGATGTCGGACAGTGAGGTTGCGGACGTGGGTATCGTGGTAGCTCGCAGCAGCGCAGCCTAGGTCCTTAAGGAGCTTTAGGACAGTGTGTTTGGCAACGCCCGTCATGCGGCAAGTGGCATTGATGGAACTGCCCTCTACCAAGGCGGCTACCACTTGCGAGCGCTTTGTACTGTGCAAAACGTTCATGACAAGGTCAATATAATATAATAATTGCATCTTGACAACATAATTATAGTGTATTATTATCAGTCTCATAACAAAGGAGAAACATGCTATTTCGAGTCCCTCCGATACTACCGGACGAATTGGAAGTGCTGCAAAAGATTAACGCTATGCGCGAAACGCTGAAGTACGCCATTAGCACGCCAGGGCGTTGGTTTGGTGTATTGCGAAGGGCAACACTCGCCCGAAATATCCGTCACTCCAATAGCATCGAGGGGATCAACGTCACGAAAGATGACGCACTAGCAGCCGTAGAAAACGACGAACCGCTAACAGCGGAGAGGTCAACATGGCAGGCAACGATGGGATACCGAAATGCCATGACCTACGTTCTCCAGTTGGCCAATGACCCCCACTTTTGCTACAGCGAAGGACTGATCCGCAGTTTGCACTTCATGATGATTCAGCATGAACTTGCCAAGAATCCAGGCAGGTATCGTCCAGGACCAATTTTCGTCCGAGATGAGAAAAAACAGCAGAATGTCTACGAGGGGCCAGATGCGGCCATTGTGCCTAGTTTGATGAATGAATTCGTGCAGTCCTTAAATGCAAGAACTGATGTTCCGGTGCTTGTGCGGGCAGCGGTAGGACACCTGAACCTGGTTATGATCCATCCGTTCTCAGATGGAAATGGCAGAATGGCGCGATGCCTTCAGACATTGATACTGGCAAGAGAGCAGATCATCGAGCCAACCTTTTGCAGCATTGAAGAATATTTGGGTAGATTTACGCAGGAATATTATGACGTGTTGGGAGAGGTCGGGAGAGGGGCATTTCACCCAGAGAATGATTGCCGCCCTTGGATTCGATTCAATCTCGTTGCTCACTATCGACAGGCATCCTGGTTACTGCAACGCAGTCGGATGACTCAGCGTGTGTGGAATGAGTTAGAACGTATTCTTCAGCAACGGAGAATTAATGATCGGGCATTGCCAACGCTTGCGGATGCAGCCTTTGGCTACAAGATTAGGCGGTCGCATTACATGAACGCTACAGGCGTATCGGAGCAGGTAGCCAGTCGAGATTTGAAAATGTTAGTGGATCACGGATTGCTAACGGGAGAAGGCGAGACCAGGG
>DATJXG010000430.1:0-2700 GCA_035500455.1 Terriglobales bacterium
TCCCAGAAGCGGCGGATCTGCTCATGCAGCATGGTGTGGCGCATCACGCCGTTGGAGAACTTCGTCAGTTCGTCCTGCTTCGGCAGCTCGCCGTTCAGCAGGAGGTAGGCGACTTCCAGGAAGGTCGACTGTTCGGCCAACTGGTCGATCGGGTAGCCGCGGTGCAGCAGGATGCCTTCATCGCCGTCGATATAGGTGATGGAGCTTTCACAGGAGGCGGTGGCGCCATAGCTCGGGTCGAACGTGAAGACGTTGAGTTCGCTCTGGAGCTTACGAACGTCGACGCAATCGGTGCCGAGCGAACCACCGAGAACCGGCAGGGAGGCGGTCTTGTCGCCAAGGGTCAGCGTTGCCGTGCCGACCTGCTTGCTGGATGCGGTTTGTGTCATTCGGGTTCGCCTTCTGTTAGGGTAATCGTATGCCAGGATTACTGCTGTCCTGGCCCGGGAGACACAAAGAGCGTTATTAAATCCTCCGCCCCCTGTAAAGCTGCGGGGAAGGCGCAGCTGGCGGCGCAGCCATGCGGAATGGCCTAGGCAAGGTCCTTTGGAACGATGAAGTGCTGCAACGCCGCGCCCCCGGGGGCGAGCCGCCGCCACGGCGTTGAAACAAGGAATTCCGCCATTGCCGATGTGGGGAAGCCGTCCTCAATGCGCTTCAGCTCCGGACGGGAGCGCACGGGTCCGGCCAAGCTGAGGGCCAGTTCGTGCAGGCCTGGGTTGTGGCCGATGACGAGCGCGCTGCGCACGCTCTCGGGCAGGTTCTGAAGCACATCCCGCAGTTGGCCGGAGGTGGCCATATAGATTTGGGCCAGGGAATCGATGTTTGGCCACTCATCCCACACATTCGCGTCCTCCAGCGCCTCCAGCGTCTGCTGCGTGCGGGTGGCGGTGGAGACCAGCACAACGTCCGGCGCGAGCCCAGCCTTGCGCATCGCCCGGCCGATCCTGCCCGCGGCCTCGCGCCCGGCCTCGGTGAGCTTGCGTTCATGGTCAGGGGTATGGCCCTGTGGTTCGGCTTTGGCGTGGCGGAGTAGAATCAGCTGGTGCATGGCACTATAGTGCCATGGCGCGCGGCGCGTGTCGCCCCTGTCTGCGGCTAGGAATGTATCGGAACGGAACAGGCGAAGGGAGAGCTTGGGGAATGGATAGACGGCGATTTCTGGCCGGTGCGGGGGCATTGGCGCTGGCAAGCCCTGCCTGCGCGGATGATCTGCCCGTGCCGCCGAGTGGCCGGATCGCATTCAAGGTTCTGCGTAACGGTTCGCCCATCGGTGAGCACCATGTCTCGTTCACCCGCAGCGGTGACGACTTGCGGGTGGAGATCAACGTCGCGCTGGTTGTCACCATGGCCGGGATCGCGCTGTTCCGCTACACGGCCCAGGCGGTGGAGTGCTGGTCTGGCGGCGCGTTCCGGACCCTTGACAGCTACGTGAATCATGACGGCACGAAGCTGGAAGTGCATGCGCAGCCCATTCCGGGCGGCTATGCCATACAGAGCACCAAGGCCGGTAACTACAACTACACGGACCAGCCGCCGATGCTGCCCATGACCTATTGGAACAAGGCGATGCTGAACGCGATGATCCTGAATGTGGAGACCGGGCGGCATTACCCTGCCATCGTCAACTCGCCGGGTTGGAATTACCTGCCGACGGCCGAGGGCGGGAAGCTGCTGGCGCAGCGCTTCGACATCACCGGCAAGCTGCACTTAAGCTTGTGGTATGATGAATATAACCGGTGGGCCGGCATGGAATTCCATGTCGATGGTGACGAGACGTTCCAGAAATACGTGGCGAGCTGAAGCGCTCAGCCGTACTGCCTTTCCGGGTGGCGCAGGTGCCACAGGCGCTCATGCGCCGCCACCAGGCTCTCGATGCTTTTGCGGCGGTTTGCGTCGGGCGGCACGGTCCGGCGGGTAAGCATGGTCTCCAGAATGCGCAGCAGCTGCTCGGCGATCTCGTAATCGCCCTGGTCGCAGGCATGATGGAAGGCGATCAGGATCTTATCCGAAAGGCGGCGACTGTAGCGTGGTGCCGGGCTCTGGCCGCGGGCCGCGATGTCTGTATCGTCGTCTGAGTCTGTCACGACTGCCATTTCATCATTCAGTTTAGTCTAAACCCCAAGCGCCGATAACCGCTTTCCGGTTGTATGGCATGTATTTGCAGGGACTGAACAGGCCGGTTGCCAACAAATAACGTAAAATTTTCGCGGCGTGGCCGGATATTGTGACTAACCCGCTGATACAGCAAAGCTCTACGTCAGGTAGAGCTTTGCTGGCGGGGTATTAGGCGGGAACGGAGGACAAAGGCTCTCCGTTGTCGAATTCAGCGAAGGCGTCTTCCCAGCTTCCGGTTGTGGAGGCCTTGCTGTACTCGGTGGAGCGGTTTTCGAAGAAATTCGCGTGCTCGACCGCGTTCAGCATCTCGTCCAGCCAGGGGAGCGGATTCTTCTCGACATGGAAGAGCGGGTTCAGCCCGAGCTGGGCGAGGCGCCGGTCGGCGATGTAGCGGATGTAGCGCTTCACTTCCTCGGCGGTGAGGCCCTCGATCGCCCCCATCTCGAAGGCGAGGTCGATGAACGCATCCTCGTGGTCGACGATGGTGGCGCAGGTCAGGTAGATATCCCGGCGCAGCTCCTCGGTCCACACCTCAGGGTTCTCGCCCACGAAGGTGCGGAACAGCTTGATGATGCTTTCGCA
>DATJXG010000431.1:0-11753 GCA_035500455.1 Terriglobales bacterium
GATGCGGCAGGTCGTAGGGCCACATGTGTTCTTTGAAGTCCTGCTCGGGATTGAGCGGCGGCCCGGCTTCGAGCATGACAACATTGAGGCCGCCTTCGGTGAGCACTTTAGCGGCGGTGCCGCCCGCCGCGCCTGATCCGATAATGCAAACGTCATATTGCTTCGGTGAACGAATCACCTGCATGGAACCCGTCCTTGGTCCTTGGTCGTTGGTCCTTGGTCGTTAGTCTCTTGATGCTAACGGCGTGGCCTTGGCCGGCGGCGGTTCTTGCCAACGACCAACGACGATCTCAGAATCTCAAATCTTTCAAATAATCGTAACTTGCCTTGATGCTGGCGAAGGGATCGGCCGGCTTGTCGTGCTCGACGAAATAGTGCTTGATGCCGGCTTCGTCGGACTTTGCCAGAACGCGCTTCCAGTCGATCATGCCGCTGCCTACCGGCGCCAGGTCCACCGTGTCGCCGAAGTTCTGGCCGCCTTCCGCGGGGAACGGCGGCAGCGTCTTCACGTCTTTCACATGCACGAGGGGGAAGCGGCCCGGATACTTGGCGAAATACTTCAGCGGGTCCTGGCGGCCGACGGTGATCCAGCAGATATCCATTTCCATCTTCACCAGATCGGCATCGCAATCGGCGAGCAGCACGTCGTAGGGCAGTTTGCCGTCGGGCATAGGCTCGAATTCGAACCAGTGGTTGTGATAGGCGAATTGAATGCCGTGCTTCTTGCTGTATTCGCCGGCGCGGTTGAACGTTTCCGAGGCTTTTTTCCACGCATCGGGCTCTTTGCGCAAGTCGCCGATCCAGGGATTCACGATGTACTTGTGGCCGATGATGATGGAGGCATCCACCACCTCGGGAAATTTTTCCGGAGAAAGGCTGGGATAATCGATGTGAGTCGCGGGAGCCACCAGGCCGTGACGCGCCACCGCGGCGCGCACATCTTTCGGCGAACGGTCGAAGTATCCGGCGAACTCGACTTCCTTGTAGCCGACGGCGGCCACTTTGGCCAGGGTGCCGTCGAAATCGTCCTTCATGGCGTCGCGCACGGTGTAAAGCTGCAGGCCGATTTTTTCGATCTTGTGTTCGGCCGCGAAGGCGAAGCGGCTGAGGATAGCTCCCGCGGTCATCGTGCCCAGAAAGCTTCTACGATCCATCATTGAATTGCCCCCTGAAGTCAGCTCTGGCGGCCCGCACTCATCGCCAACTCGCGCGCAGCCCGCAGCGAAGCCACCGGATCGCCCGTGGGCAGGAACTCCATGGCTGCATAGCGGTCGTATTTAAGCTGCGCAAGTTTGCGAAAGATGTTGCCGTAGTTGATCTCACCGGTTCCCGGCTCGTGCCGGCCGGGCACGTCTGCGATGTGGACCAGTCCTACCAAGTCTATATTCTTCTCCAGCTTTTCGATCAGGTTTCCTTCAGAAATCTGCTCGTGAAAAAAATCGTAGAGAAATTTCACCTTGGGATGCCCGACCTCGCGAATGACGTCGAAACCTTCCGCCACCGAGGTAAGGAAATACTTCGGGTTCTCTTCGGGATCGATATTCTCCAGCAGCAGGGTGATGTTGCGGGGCGCGGCAAGATCGGCGCCTCGTTTGAGCGCTTCGACGCAGGAATTATGTTGCGCTTGGTGAGAGAGGCCTTCGATGCGGTTGCCGGTGAGGATGATGATTTCCGGGCACTCGAGCTTTTCGGCGGCGGCAATCAGCGTCTTCAGTTCGGCGAGAAATGCGTCGATTCCCTTGGGATCGGTGATTCCTTTTTCCAGGCCGGAGGTGGCGTCGAAGGTGAGGCCAAGCGATTGTTTCTTGCTCATGAAGCGGCGGAAGTCGTCGTCGGACCACTTCTTGTGCTCACCCACCAGTTCCACGGAGTGATAGCCGGCCTCGGCGACTTTCTCCAGCCGCTGGTCGAAAGGCAGGTCGCGGTAGATGGTCCAGAGCATGACTGAGAGCTTGTAAGGGACGGATGAGCTTGGTTCGTCGTTCTGCGCGAAGACCGGCAACGGCGTGAGTGCGGCTGCTCCGAGTGCGGCGGTGGCTGCGGTGCGGGCGAAGTCGCGGCGATTCATTTGTGGACCTCTTTCATGTTGTGCGCTGCAGGTTCCGCGAGCGCCTCTCACTGAAACGTCCGTTTCCCTTGTCATTCCGAGCGAAGCGAGGAATCTGGGTTTGGGCCGGGGACGGCAGGAACCCAGATCCCTCGCTTCGCTCGGAATGACATCATGTTCGGGACATCGAAGAACAGCGGAGCGCTGCTATCAACGTGCCGGTGCGTGGTTATCCCTGCGCCTGGTTCGACAGCAACTCGTCGCGAACGTTCTTCAGCACGTAGGCCGCACGCTCCACGCCCACTTCGCCGGAGAGAATCGGGTCTTCGTTCTCGATGCTGAGAATGCCGTCGTAGCCCACGTCCATGTAGGCGCGCACAATTTCTTTCCAGGTGTTGGCGCTGTGCCCGTAGCCTACGGCGCGGAAGGCGTCGGAGGCGCTGGGCAGGTCGCTCTTCTCGAACACAAAATTGAGCACGCCGTACTTGGCGACGTTGTCTTTGTAGAGCACGGTGTCCTTCATGTGGGCGTGGAAGATGGCGCCCTGCTTGCCCAGGAAATGGATGACCTCGACGGGATCGCAGCCCTGCCAGAAAAGATGGCTCAAATCATTGTTGGCGCCGATTTCCTCGCCAACGGCTTCGCGCAGCTTGAGCAGGGTCTTCGGGTTGTACACCACAAAGTTGGGATGCATCTCGAAGGCCAGCTTGCGAATGCCGTGAGTGCGGGCGAACGCGGCGGCCTCTTTCCAGTAGGGGATGACTTTTTCTTTCCATTGCCAGTCGAGCGCTTCGCCGTGCTCGTTGGGCCAGCGGTAAGTTACCCAGTTGGGAACGGTGTCCGTGGGGCTTCCTCCCGGGCATCCGGAGAAGCCCACAATCACTTTTACGTCCAGCTTCTCGGCCAACTGCACGGTGCGGCGGAAAGTCTCGGCATCGCGTTTGGCGATCTTGGGATCGGGATGCAGCGGGTTACCGTGGCAGCTCAACACCGCCACCTGAATGCCGCGGTCGTTGAACTTCTTTTTCCATGCGCGCAACTTGCCATCGTCTTCCAGTAGCTCCTGTACCGGGCAGTGCAGGCTGTTGGGATATCCGCCGGTGCCGATCTCCACCGCCTCCAGGCCGAGCGCAGAGACCTTATCGATGAACTCGTCGGTCGAGAGGTTGGGATACGCGGGATCGAAGACGCCGATGGGAATCTTGCGCGCGCCCGCGGGCACCGGGGTTTCCGATGGAACGGGAGCAGCAGCCGCGTTCGCTGCCGCTGGCGCGACCATGGCTGCGGCTAAAGCTGTGGTTGTAGTTGTGAGGAAATCGCGGCGAGAGGGAGAGTTGAGATCAGAATTTGAATGCATTCGCAGTCCTTGGGAAATTCCGCTGAGCATTATAACTACAATTTGCGATTGCCGATTTGCGATTGGCGATTTTGATGGCGCCGCGCTGGCAGACTGTCGATTCGTCGTGGAGAGCTTCCCGAAAATCGGCGATCGGAAATCGGCAATCGTAATCGCATTGGCACCAGCACTTTCGTGCCAGTTGACCTTCGCCCGCCTGTGTACTAATCTGCAATTACACCGGAAAGGAGGTGGTCGAATGACAAGTTCTGATTGTAGCGGTAGATGTGGGACTCTAAGACCAGGTGAGGTGGCTGAGACTTAGGGCGGTCGCTCTAAGCCGCCGGCAGCAGAGCGCCGGCAAGCATCCATCGCACGACTACCGGTGATTCAGGGTTGATTCCGCCTGGCGTGAGGTCGCGCCAGGACCCGGAGTTTGCCGAGGAGGCCACGCTAGAGTGACCACCTCTTGGTCAATCCCAACAGTCCACCGGGCGGCCCGCGTGCCAAGTGCATGCGGGCCGTTCTGTTTGTGAAGCGCTGCCTGCCGGCCTACGCTAGCAATATTGTCGTCCCGAGCGAAGAGAGGGGTCCGGGTGTTTGTCCGCAGCGGCACTACGGATGGCGCATGCAGGAACCCAGATCCTTCGCTTCGCTCGGGATGACAGGCGTTGCTCGGGATGACATCGGTTGTCGGGATGACAGGGGTGGCTCAGGATGAGGGGTTTTGCTGGCGATGACAGGTGTCGCTCGGGTTGACACTACAGGTGCTATCGCCGCCAATCTCTCTAATGGCCATATTGCTGGCGCATCTGCCGCACCATTTCCGGCAGGGAAGCGTGCGCTACCGGCGCTGGTGCGAAGGTCAAGATCAGCATCAGAAGACCGAACACCGCAACTGCCTTGCGGCCGCCGCCTACGCCAGGCACCCGCGGCACAATGGGATGCCGCATTCCGCTGATGGCCAGCAGCACCGCCCACAGCAGCCATCCTGCCCAGAAGAAGTAGGCCAGCACAACCAGAGTCGCAATGGTAATGCGAGACACCGCGCGGTGCGCTTCCGGCGCAAGCGAGAATACGATGTGGCCGCCATCCAGTTGGCCACCGGGCAGCAGATTCAGGGCGGTGGCGAACATGCCGATCCAGGCTGCAATAGCTACCGGATGAGGCGCCACGCGGTTCAGGGAAGCATGCAACGGGAGCCAGGGCGATTGTGCCGCGCGCATGACGTAGAAGATGAGCGGATAGCGCAACTCCACCGCATCGCCGGGCGCGAAGGGCGCCATCGCCCGCGATAATCCCAGCGAGAACCAGAGCACAACCGACGCCACTACAAATCCTGCAATCGGTCCGGCGATCCCGATGTCGAATAGCGCCTCGCGGGAACGGATGGGCGAGCGAATGCGAATGAATGCCCCCAGCGTTCCGAAGAGCGTGGGGCAGGGAATGAAGAAGGGGAGGGTGGCCCATACCCCATAGTGCTTGCAGTAGAGGTAATGGCCCATCTCGTGGGCCAGAAGAATCAGCAGGAGGGTGGTGGCGAAGGGAACGCCCAGCGCCATGTTGGCAGGTTGCATCGCCCAGACAACAGGAAAAAAACTCAGGCCGTCGTCCCCTTCGTAGAAGGTGGGCAGGTTGTGCAGGTAGTTGTATTCAATGCGCGCTCCGACCACCAGGGTCGTGTAGAACGTAAGCAGCAGGAGAATAGCGTGCAGCCAGTAACGCTGCCTCCAGGGACGGACCATGAGTACCTGAACGGACCGCTGCGGCTCTGTGATGGGAGGGAGTGGAGAAGTAGGGTCAGCCATGAGGGTAGCGCCGGCGTCCCGCCGGCATCGCGTCACGTGATCGAACTGGTGCGGCAGGATCAGCTGCCGACAACACAGATATCAGAGTTCGCGGGCGAGGGCGCCCGCGCCACACCTTAGTCGATCGACTGCAACTCTTTCCCCGGCTTGAAGCGCACGGCCTTGCCCGGCGGGATCGAGACCTCGGCGCCGGTGCGCGGGTTGCGTCCGATGCCGGTCTTGCGCGGGCGCACGTTAAACACGCCAAAGCCCCGCAGTTCAATGCGATCGCCTTTGGCCAGCGAGCGTTTCATGCTCTCGAACACGGTTTCTACGGCCAATTCGGCCTTGGTTTTAGTGATTCCGGTCTTGTTGACCACTTCGTTGATGATGTCCAGCTTAATCACAAGCGGCTCCCGAGCGGCGGAGTTCTGGAATTGCCCACCAAGTGATTGATGCTATGGGAGATAGGGGAGATTGTCAACGGTACCGGCGCTCTCGTAAGATGACGGCACCAGCCAGAAGACGATTGTGTAATTGGGTAATTGAGAAATTGGGGTATTGAAACCCAAAGCCACCCGCTGTTCGATTACACAATTGATAGATTTCCCAATTGTTCAATTCTTTCAATTTTTTCCCAAGGGAGCCCCATGCTGAAGAGTGACCGCTGGATCCGTAAAAATGCCCTGGAACATGACATGATTAACCCCTTTTCCGAGAAGCAGGTACGGGAGGGCGTGATCTCCTACGGGCTCTCCTCGTACGGATACGACCTGCGGGTGGCGGATGAGTTCAAGATTTTTACTAACGTGAACTCCACCGTGGTTGACCCCAAGAATTTCGACGAGCGCTCGTTCGTGACTGTGCGCGCGGAGTGCTGCGTGGTGCCGCCGAATTCGTTCGCACTGGCGCGGTCAGTGGAGTACTTCAAGATTCCGCGCGACGTGCTGACCATTTGCGTGGGCAAGAGCACTTACGCCCGCTGCGGAATTATTGTGAACGTTACGCCCTTTGAGCCGGAGTGGGAAGGCTTTGTAACGCTGGAAATTTCCAACACCACGCCCCTGCCGGCGCGGATTTATGCCAATGAGGGGCTGTGCCAGATTATTTTCTTCCAGTCGGACGAAGTCTGCGAAGTGAGCTACGCGGATCGCAAAGGGAAGTATCAGTCTCAGAAGGGGATTGTGCTGCCGAAGTTGTAGATAGCTGTCAGCTATCAGCCGTCATCTTTCAGAAGAGCCTGGGTCCCCGCAACTGCACCAGGCCCACGATTACATCGCCCTGTCCAATGCCGAATCGGTCGCGGCCGAGGTCATGATGCGTGTTGTGACCGGCGTGCAGCAGTTGGCTACCCTCCCTCTGTCCGGAAGGCCCTGCTGTCTTGACATTGTCTGGCAACGAGCCTAGGCTTGAGGCAGAGATAGATACTGATGCCTTCCCGCTCTACGCGCAGCGAGAAACTCGACCTCCGGCTCACGCCCAGGGCAAAGCGCACCTTGCAGGCGGCGGCCGCCGCGTCCCGCCGGTCGGTGAGCGAATTTGTGCTGGAGAGCGCGCTGTCGCGGGCTGACGAGGCGCTTGCTGACCGGCGTAATTTCACGCTGAATACCGCCCAGTGGAAGGCGTTCGTTGCCGCGCTCGATGCGCCTCCACGTCCCCTTCCTGCCTTGCGGCGCCTCCTGAAAGAGCCTGGCTTTTTTGACGCCGGGTCCGAACGGTGAATCAGGAACGGCGCGTCGAGAAGCTCCATCCCGACCATCCCGTTGAACTCTTCGACTGCGGCCGCGAAGAACTGAACCGCTACCTGTCACGTTATGCGTTGCCGAACCAGCAGGCGGGGGCGGCGCGAACCTACGTAGGTCTGGCCGGCGATAGCATTGTGGGTTATTACACCCTTGCTGTCGGCCAGGTGGAGAGAGCGGAAGCGCCGGAACGATTGTCGAGAGGCCTGGCGCGACATCCCATTCCCATCATGCTGCTCGCGCGGCTTGCCGTAGACCGCCGCTGGCAAAACCTGGGGGTGGGAAAGGCTTTATTGAAAGATGCGATGCAGCGTACTCTGCAGGCCGCCGATATTGCCGGAATCCGTGCCCTCGCAGTTCACGCGAAAGACGAACGTGCCAGGAGCTTCTACGAGAAATTCGACTTCATCCCCTCCCCGAGCGACTCGCTGCACCTGTTCGTTCTGCTCAAGGATGTGAAACGAATCACCGCCCAAACCTGACTTGTGAATGCAGCGGAGGGTGGATCAGACCCGTTCTGCCCGGAGGCACCGTGCCCGTTGTGGTTGTAAGGCACTCTCAGCCATTGTTCCATGCTGGCTAAGGCGGTTCCGGTTTGGCTCCGGATCCCTCAGCGGCGGAAGGCCCTTTTCTCCGAGCCTGGGGCGAAGGTGGTGGAGTGGCGCAGGATGAGCTGGGTCTGCAGAACGTACTCGGTGCCGTTGGGTGACGGTACCTCTCGCTGCACCTCCGCCAGGAGGGCGGAAAAGGCCAGGCGCGCCAGTTCGGATTGCGACATTTGAATAGTGGTGAGCGGCGGCAGCATGAATTGCGACAGGCGGATGTCGTCGAAGCCGACGACGGAGAGATCATTGGGAATGCTGATGCCTTCTTCGTAGCTCTTGCGCATGACGCCAATGGCGGTCATGTCATTCGAGCACATGACCGCGGTGGGCCGGTGATTGCCCGAGAGCAGCTTTGTCAGCGCGGCGACTCCGCCCTCCATGGTGTGGTTGCCTTCCACCAACATCTCAGGGTCGGGATGCAGGCCAATTTCTTCCATGGAGCGAATAAATGCCTGTTTGCGGGTGAGGGCGGAGCCCAACGACAGCGGCCCGGAGATGAATGCGATGTCTTCGTGGCGCATCGCCGCCAGATGCTGCACCGCCTGGCGAATGCCGTTGAAGTAGTCGATGCGGATATTGCTGACCCGGGGCCGGGGCGGGCCGACGTCCACGAAGACCAGGGGCACCTGGCGCAGTTTCAGGTCCTCCAGCAGCGACTCCTCCATGCCGAAGGTCATGATAGCGACGCCTTCCACGCGACGCTCAATCATGCGGCGGACGGCAGCCTCCATGCGTTCCGGATCGTTCACCGTCGAGGTGAGCAGGATTTCGTAGCGGTTCTTTACCGCGATGTTTTCGAATACCTGCACGATCTCCGGGAAGAACGGGTTGGTGATTTCAGAAACAATGAGGCCGAAGATGCGGCTGCGTCCCGAGACCAAGGCGCGCGCCTGAGTGTTGGGATAGTAGCCAAGTTCTTCTACTACGCTCCATACGCGCTTGGCCAGTTGGGGATTGACCGTGGGTACACGATTGATGACGCGAGAGACGGTCGCGGTAGAGACTCGCGCCCTTTTCGCGATTTGACGGATATCCATTGAAAAAGGGGGGAAACGGCACGGAACGAGCCGATTCTAGCATGTAAACGTTTCCCCATCCTCGCCGATTGTTCTAGTCCTTCGGCAGGGAAGCGTGTGGCCAGCCGTTTTCCCAGCTGATGGTGGATATCTGGAGGTAAGGATGTCCGGTCGTTCCGTCGTAGGCGTGAAACACGATGATGTCTTCTTTTTTCTGCATCAGGATCGACTCGCCGCCGGGACCAACCCAACGCGCATTCCCAACCAGCAGAGGTGTACCGCCGCCCTCGATCATGGGTTTTCCAGCGCCGTCGATGTACTGCCCTGTTACTTTGCGCGAGCGGCCGACCAGGGTTCGGTATGTGCTCCTGGTCCCGCGGCAACATAGGTCGAAAGAGACGAATAAGTAGTAGTAGCCGGCGTGATGAACGATGAAGGGTGCTTCGATCGCCTGCCAGTCGGCCGGCAGGCCCGGAGGCGTGGAGACATTGGCGGGACGCTCCCGGGCGGCGATGGAATAGAGCGTGGTATCCGCGGCGAAAAGCTTGCCGGTTTGCGGGTCGATGCGGCGCATCTTGATGCCGCTCCAAAAGCTGCCGAAAGCCAGCCATGCCCGGCCTTGGGTATCTATGATCAGGTTGGGATCGATGGCGTTGAAATCGTCTTCCTTCTGCGAACGCAGCACCAAACCCCGGTCCACCCAGGCAAAGTCGGGGCTGGCGCGGTCCAGGGTTTTGTTGGTTGCCAGGGCGATCCCGGAGGTGTTCTTGCCGAAGATCGAAAACGCATAGTAGAGGTGGAATTCGCCGCGGAAGAAGGAAATATCCGGCGCCCAGAGTTCCCGGGTAGCGGGGCTTTCCTTTTTGATCCAGGCTGGAATCTCGTCGAAGACGTAGCCGCAAGCCGCCCACTGGTGCAGATCCTTGGAACATCGTATGGGAAGCTCTCCGTGGCGCAAGGGGCCGCTGCCCGTGGCGAACAGGTACCAGGTGTCTCCGGCTTTGATGATGGAAGGATCGTGAGTGTATTCGGTATCGCCGGTCAGTTTGAAGGCGCGCGGACCGGGAGGTTGCTGCGCGTGAACAGAGGTGGCTAGCGCCGCCAGGAGCAGCAGGCAGCGCATGGGTTTGGGAATTTGAGTTCGGATTGGCATCGCCGGTTCAGGCCCACGCTACACGAAACTCGGGAGGCGCGGAAGGGGATCCAGATTGCTGCAGGGCAGTCTATGGCGATCCATCAAAATGAACTTTGCATGCTCTGCGCTCTTTGCGGTTCACCTCTTTTCATAACCGCAAAGAACGCAAAGGACGCAAAGAAATGCAGTGCGCCCCGGCAGCCTGGTTTCCCGACTGTGGCCGCACTGTCGAAATTATCCGAGGCGCAGCCAACTTGCCACCGAAGGCAGGCCGCTGTTATCCACCAGAAACAGCATGTACCAGCCGGGAGGGGCGAGGTTGCGGTTCTGCGGAACCTTCGCGGTCACCGCGCCCGCGCTGCGGCCGGATATCTCCAGATCCACCAACCGCTGGCTGCCGTCGAAGGAGTGGGTGGTCACACAGTTCCTGATCAGGTGAGCCCAGCGGATGTTGGCCGCTTGGGGTGAGGTGATCTGGATCGATTGCCCGTAGGTGCATTGCGTGGGCGCGGTTGAAATCGTCGGCCGCGCGCCTTTGAAGAAGTACGGCGGTTTGTAGATCTCGAGGCGCATTTCTTCTTCGGGGTCGTCATCCCACTCCACGTGCGAGCCACCGTCCGGATTGCCGCCGGCCGCGACTACGCTGCCGTCGGGCAGCAGGAGCGCGGTGGAGTGGTACAGGCGCGGCACACTGGAATGGGCCATGGGCGTCCAGGTGTCGGTGGCCGGGTCGTAGATTTCTGGCTGCAGGCGGGCGAAAGGCTGAGACTCCTGCTTGAGCGATCCGCCGGTGACGAAGACAGTGCGGTCGGGGAGCAGGACCGCGTTGAGGTGCAGACGCGGAAAATTCAGCGGGGCTGCCGGCACAAAATGGGGGTTGGGATCTTTGAGATCGACGATATCCGCGTTGTCGATGGCATCGGTCTTATTGGGTTTGCCTGCCGGACCGCCGCCGATGATCATCACCCGCTGATCCTGCGCCGGGGGCAGCAGGACGCTGGCCGACTGATTGCGCATGCCGCCGCCTTCCATGCCGAACACCGGGGTGGTGTGCACCGGGTCGTGGGCGAGATCGATGATACAGGGATCGACTTGCAGTTCGTCGTCCATGCGTCCGCCGTCGAAGAAAATGCGGCCGTCCGCCATCAGGAACAAATGCGCATAGAGCGGCAGGCCGGGAAATCCGTCGGCGAAGTGCAGAAGTTGCCAGTTACTGGCGACGGGATCATAAAGTTCCAGCGTGTTGTTGTGGGGATTGGTGGCGTCTTCGGTGAGGCCGGTGGCGGCGAGGGCGCGGCCGTCACCCAGAGTGATCAACGTGGGATACCACCGACCGTGGGCCATGGACTTCACGAACGACCAGCTCTGCGTGACCGGATCGAACACGGTTGCATCATTGCGGCCTTCGAAGGGGTTGTAATGGCCGGTGCCGCCGGCGGAGAGCATGCGGCCGTCGGCGAGGAGGGTATCTCCGCCGCAAAAGAAATCAAAGGGGCGATGGTTAGGCGCGAGTATCGTAGCTGGATGAGCAAAATTATTGGGCGGAGCTGCGGTCGGGTCCCAGACCACGCTCATATAAATTCCGTCAGCCACGCTGCCGAAGTTAGGCGCAGCAAAGCGGGTGGAACTGCTGCCTGAGCCGGCGAAGAAAAGCACTTTCCCCTGCGGAAGCAATGCAGCGTGCACCGCGAGAACACCCGAGTGGAAGGGCAGAAGCTGCCACTGGCCGTCGCGGGCGGGAATAGTGTCGAGGGAGATGGCGCGATAGTATCCGGCGTTCTGCGCGGGCGGATTGTCTACCATCATCGCGACCACGGAGGGCGATCCGTTGCGCCGCAGCGCCGCGATGCCGCCTCCCTGATTCTCCCAGGAGAACCACGAGGGAACGCCCCACCACGGGCTCCATCCTGCAACGTTGCCGTTGATATCCAGATTGCTGCCGACCTTGTAGAAGGCCTGGTTCTGCTCGATCGGGTTGTCGATCTGAAAGATCACCAGGTCGTTTTTCCCAGTGTTGTTCGTATCCATGATGGCAATGCTCGCGCCCTGGTTCTCCCAGGAGAACCAGTCGGGCACGTCGATCCA
>DATJXG010000432.1:0-5215 GCA_035500455.1 Terriglobales bacterium
ACAATGGTTGTGCGAGCGGAGACTTCCTGCTATCACCATGCTGTTATCACCATGGTCTTTCTCTGCGTGCTTCTCTGCGCTCTCTGCGTACTCAGCGGTAAAAACGGGGTCTGCCCCGTTGCCTGACGCGCTATACTTGCCTCATGGGCGGGGATTCGCAGAAGACGTTCTACCTGGAAACCTTTGGCTGTCAAATGAATGCGCACGACTCGGAAAAGGTCGTGGGCACGCTGCGGCAGCAGGGGTACCGGCAGGTGGAAAGCGTCGAAGAGGCGGGGCTGATCCTCTATAACACCTGCTCCATCCGCGACAAGGCCGAGCAGAAGGTGTTTCATCGCCTGGCGGACTACAAAAAGCTGCAGGCGCAGGGCAAGCGCTTCGGCGTGCTCGGTTGCGTCGCCCAGCAGGAAGGCGAAATGATTTTCGAGCGGGCGCCGCATGTTTCGCTGGTCTGCGGGTCGGCGTCATACCGCAACCTGCCGCAGATGCTGATCCAGATTGAAAATGGGCAGAGCGAGGCAGGGAAGCCGCTGCGCGTCACCGGGCTCGACGATCGCCAGACCGACGAGTGCTTCGAAACCGAATTCACCGCGCGAACCAATCCGCACCGCGGGTACATCACCATCATTGAGGGCTGCGACAAGTTCTGCTCCTACTGCGTGGTGCCGTTCACCCGCGGCAAGGAGCGCAGCCGGACTTCGGATTCGGTGCTCGCCGAGGCGCGCCAGATGGCCGATCTGGGCTACACCGAGATTCAACTGCTGGGGCAGAATGTGAATTCCTACCGCGATCCGGCAGGGAAGAGGTCGTTCGCGGAATTGCTGGCGGCAGTGGGCGCGGTTCCGGGCGTCCGGCGGGTGCGGTTCACCACCTCGCATCCCCGCGACTTCGGCCGCGACATCATCGAAGCCATCGACGCCACCCCGACGCTTTGCGACCACGTGCATCTGCCCGTGCAGAGCGGATCGACTCGCATGCTGACTGCCATGCAGCGCCTCTACACCCGCGAACAGTATCTGGAGCGCATCTCCTGGATGAAGTCCGCCCGCCGTACGCTGAGCATCACTTCCGACATCATCGTCGGCTTTCCCGGTGAGACCGAAGCCGATTTTGAGGAAACTCTTTCGCTGCTTGACGCCGTCGAATACGACAGTATCTTCGGCTTCAAGTATTCGCCGCGCCCAAACACGCCGTCGCTGAAGCTGGAGGATGCCATCCCGGATCAGGAGAAGTCGCGGCGTTTGGTGGTGATGCAAGAACGGCAAAGGGAGATCCAGAAGCAGCGCAATCAGAGGCATATCGGAGAAACTATTGAGGTAATGGTAGAAGGCAGGAATGAGGCGCGTGCACAGTGGATCGGCCGCACCAGCCAGAACAAAGTGATGAATTTCATCGCCCCGGAAGGAGCATCCCCGGCAGTGGGCAGCTACGTACCAGTGCTGGCCACGGCAAGCTTTCCCAACAGCCTTCTGGGAACGATGGTGGTATAACGGAATTGCTGATTGCTGATTTTTGACTGCTGATTTTGGAGTCTGCTGTCGCCCGGATCTTCAATCAGCAATGGGCAGAGCCCGGAGGCCTCGATGGAAGTAGAAATGAAAATCCGCGGTCTGATGATGGATCCGGTGTCGAATATGCCCATTGTGATTCTTAAGGATGCTGGGAGCGATACGGTTCTGCCGATATGGGTGGGGATGTTTGAGGCGAACGCTATCGCGCTGGAGATCGAGAAGGTGAATACGCCGCGGCCGATGACCCATGATCTGATCAAGAACGTGCTGGTCGGGCTGGATACTTATGTGCACAAAGTTGTAGTTACAGAGTTGAAAGAAGACACCTTCTATGCGGTGATCTGGCTGGAAAGGGAAGGGCGGGTTGTGAGCATTGACTCGCGTCCGTCCGATGCCCTGGCGCTGGCTTTGCGCATGGATTGCCCTATCTTTGTGGAAGATGAAGTTCTGAAGAACTCGAAGCTGGCTGCCAATCTCTCCGATCGCGTCACCAGCGACGAGCTGCGAAAGTGGCTCGAGGGCCTCAATGATGAGGACCTTGGCCGGTACAAGATGTAGTGTCCGGCTCCCGCCGGCAATCTGATCCTCGCCCGCTACAAAATTCGTCACAGAGATCGGTCGGGCTGCGCCCTGGCGAGTGGGGCATCATCATGTGTCGTGGTCATCATTATCGAGTAGTGATGCATAATTTATATGTTGACATCAAAAAATGATCGTGGCATCATAATGCAGTGCGGACGACACTCAACATTGACGATGAGGCCTTCGAGCGCCTTCGAGACTATGCCGAATCACGATCCATATCCTTAGGGAAGGCTGCTTCTGAATTGCTAGAAAAGGGTTTAGCGGCACCCGTTCCCATGAGGATTGTGGACGGATTTGTGCTGTTTGACCCTCCGCCGGGAACTCCCCGGGTGAATTCCAAGCTGGTCAAAGAGCTGGAATCAGAGCTGGAATGAGCGTCTTCCTGCTGGACGTGAACGTGATGTTAGCCTTGGCGTGGCCGGCGCATGAGTTTCATGACCGGGCCCGGCGATGGTTTCGGCAGAACGCCTCCAAGGGATGGGCGACGTGCCCGTTTACCGAGGCGGCATTCGTGCGGATTCTGGGGAACCCTCGCTTCTCGCCGAGTTCAGTTTCGCCTCGGCAGACCTTGTTGGCGCTGGAAGCTCACCTGTCGGAACCTGCGCACCTTTTTTGGCCTGATGACATTCCCGTGGCGGAGTGCGTGGCCCCGTTGCGCCAACGACTGCGGGGACACCGGCAGATCACCGATGCCTATCTTCTGGGCCTGGCGATCCGCAAACGAGGCACGCTGGCAACATTCGACCAAGGATTGATGTCGCTACTGGCGGGAGATGACCCAAAGCGTGCGCACATTGCAGTCATCCCGTGAAAACCAGATGGGAACGGGCGAGCTAGCCTTCAGTTCGCCGCCAGAGGTATGGCCACCGTGGAAGTGTCTCCGCTTAGAGTGAACGCGGTTACGGAGAGGGTGTGGGTTCCCAAGCGCGTGGAGGGAACTGCCCGGGCGGTTCCGGAAGTGGTGGTAACTCGAACCGTGGCGGTGGCTATCGCGCTCGCGCGGAAATCTACGATGTGGGAATTCAGCGCATTGCCTGAGTCGATGGCGCAGGTGGCGCCTTCCGGCGCTCCCGAACATTCCAGATACACCAGTCCGCCGCCGCTAACGGCTTTCAGATGAAGAGTGCTGCTGCCTTCGCCCGCGGCGCTGAGGGTGATTGGGCTCGCGGTCATCAACGGTGCCGACACCGCCGAAGACTTGTACACGCGCACGTAGTCCACGAGCATTTTCGCGGGGCTGGGAGTGGTGCTGTCAGGAGCGCCGGGCCAGCTGCCTTTGCCGCCAATCGCCAGGTTCAGCAACAGGAAGAAGGGATGATTGAAGGCCCACTGGGTGGGGCCACCGGGGACGTCACTGGCAGTGCGTACGAAGAAAACATTGGCGGGGTCATCGACGTAGAACTGCACCATGGAAGGCGACCAGATGGCGCCGTAGGTGTGGAAGGCGGTTACGTCGCTGCCGCTGGGGAAGACATAGTCCTGGCCGAGGCCGTCGCCGCCGAAGTAGGTGGGACCATGGATGGTCGATTTCACTGTCTTTGGGCCGAGGCGGCCGCTGGCGGGGACGTTTTCCATGAAGTCGATTTCGCCGCTGCCGGGCCAGTCAACCTTGGCGATGTTCGTACCCAGCGCCCAGAAGGCGGGCCAGATCCCGGGACCGACCGGCAGCTTGATCCTTGCCTCAATCCGTCCGTATTGAAAACTGGCCAGATTGTTCGCTGTGTTCATGCGGGCTGAGGTCCAGGCCTTGCTGCTGGGAGCCGTGTCGGGGGTGATGCGGAACGCCTGGATCACCAGGTGGCCTTGGCCGTCGATGAAGGCGTTGGAGGCCTGGCTGGAGTTGCAGGGGGGCTGATTTTTGGCGTCGCCCGACGGGCCGCAGTACCACTCCAGTTCGTCATTAACTTTCAGGTCGCCGTATTCGAACTGCCATTTGGCAGAGTCGATGGCGCTGTGGGCGGAGCCGTTGAATTCGTCGCTCCAGGCCAGGGTCCAGGTTTGGGCCTGGGCGGGGAGGCTGAGCGCGCAGAGGGCTAGAACGGCGAGGTTAGACACTCGGGCTGCGACAGCAAAGACAAAAGGGGAGCGGTGGGGCATTCGGAGAACGTTAGAGGAATTTGGGGGATAGGGTCAACTGGGCGTAGTTAACATAATACCTGTTATCGGACATTGCATCAGCAAAGTCGCCCTTGGACGCGCGCCCGGGTGCGGGGGCCCTGACCGGCCCGGCACGCGAAGCCCTGTCTCTACACGAGTCCTCCACTGCCCTCGCCCGGGCTGCACTTCCCGTCTACGCTACGAAATACTTCGCCGCGGGGTGGTGCACCACGATGGCTGAGGTGCTTTGCTCTGGTTCCAGCAGGAAGCCTGTGGTCAGGCGGACGCCGACGTTTTCTTCGGGCTTGAGGAGGGCGAAGATCTTAGTCTGGTCCTCGAGATTGGGGCAGGCCGGGTAGCCGAAGGAATAGCGGGAACCGCGATATTTCTGGTGGAACAGGTCGCGGATGTGGGGCGAGTCTTCGCTGGCAATGCCCAGTTCCTGGCGCATCAGTTTGTGGTGATATTCGGCCAGGGCTTCGGCGGTTTCGACGCTCAGGCCGTGCAGGTAGAGATATTTGGTGTACTCGCCGGCCTCGAAGAGGCGCTGGGTTTCCCGCGAGGCTTTTTCGCCGATCGTGACCAGGGAGAGGCCGATTACGTCCAGCTTCCCTGCTGATTTTGCGGCGAAGAAATCGGAGATGCACAGGCGGCGGCCTTCTCTTTGGCGGGGGAAGGTGAAGCGGAGCACTTCCTTGGGTTGTGTGGCTCTTGCCGGCGATGCTTCGGACCCATTGTGATTGGGGGCCTCGGCAGTTGCGGCCGAGCTTTGCTCGGCTGGACGGGCGGGGGCGCCCGTCCCCACAGGGTTGCTGTTGCTGCATGATTCGTAGATCACTACATCGTTGCCTTCGGCTTGAGCGGGGAAATATCCCCACACTACCTTGGGCTCAAACAGGCCGCTGGCTATGATTTCTTCTTCCAGTTGCTTCTTGATCGGGCGGAATTTTTGCTCCACCAGGCGGAGGTAGTCTTCCTGCGAGGCGGTTTTCAGCTGCCACTGGTTCTTGAACAACGCCGTC